>JABDMM010000032.1 GCA_013001465.1 Chitinophagales bacterium
AGGAAAATTGCGCCCGAACATTTTAAACACATTAAACCCAAATTACAAATTAGAACTAATGACTCCAGATGCCAATTACTGGGCTAGAGAAAATAAAAACTAATACCATGAGAAACAATTACAAAGCACGTAAAATTCGACAGTTAAAGTATCTTTTTAAGAAACTGTCCAAATTAACAGTTGATAAAGGTATAGAGAAGACCGAGATCATTCTGAAAATTAAACTATTGTTGGCAGATGTAAGAGATGCTGTATCCCGAACACAAGTAAAAAGAATGCTTGCTCCATCAGCGGTAGCAATAGCTATGCTTACATCTGCTCAGATAGGCAACACTCAAAACATCTACTTTGCACCTGAAGTCACTAATCCTTTTGGAATAGTTTCACTTCCGGAAGTAGCGCTTCCGGAATTTGTCGATCTCGACGGTGATGGAGATTTCGACCTGCTAGTGGGCGAATATTATGGAGCTATTAAGTACTATGAAAATACAGGCAGCGCATCTGCTCCGCAATTTGCTGCACCGGTTGTAAATCCTTTCGGACTGGACTCTACCGGATACCTTCCTTATCCTTCAGCTGCAGATATTGATGCAGATGGAGATTTCGACTTGATCTTTGGAGGAGGTTATAAGACTCTTGGACTCTTTGAAAACATTGGCGATGCTAACAATCCTCAGTTTGATACCATAAACTACCTGCCTTTTGGTTTAGATTCAACTTCATATTTTGCTCTTCCGGAGTTTGTGGATCTCGATGATGATGGTGATTTTGATTTGCTCGTAGGTGATTACTACGGCGTGATCGATTACTTCGAAAATATAGGAACAAGTATGAACCCATCTTTTGGTCCAATTCAATTTAATCCGTTTGGACTTACAAATGCGCTTTATTTCGCCTTTCCTGATGCAGCAGATATTGATAGTGATGGAGACCTTGATTTACTTGTTGGCGAGATATACGGTGGAACAAGACTTTACGAGAACATAGGGTCTGCATCTACTCCGATGTTTGGGACTTCAATTAAGCAACCATTTGGTATCGACACTACATATTTGGCTGCAGTTCCTGCAATGGTAGATATAGACAACGATGGTGACATAGATATTTTCATAGGAAACTATTTTGGAGATATGCTTTTCTATGAGCAAATCCAGTGTGATTCTATAAATACTGCTGTAAATCAAGCTGGACCTGTCCTAACGGCAGACACAGGATTATCATACCAGTGGGTTGACTGCAACACCGGCTACTCTCCTATTCCCGGTGAAACAAATCAGGAGTTTACTGCGACGGTAAACGGAGATTACGCCGTTATTCTATCAAACGGTACATGCAACGATACTTCTGAATGTATCACTGTTACCAGTATAGGAATTGAAGAAAATACCTTTGCCGATCCAAAGATATACCCTAATCCAACAGACGGGAATATTACTATCGATGCTAAAGTATTTAATACTGATGTTCATGTGAAGATCACGAATGTATTGGGAGAGTCTGTATTTTCTGAGTATTTCTCTTCTGAGAATAATATCAGATTACAGTTTGAAGGAAATCCTGGATTCTATTTCGTTCAAATTTCAAACGAAATGGGTAAAGAGTTTACCGGACGAATAACATTATACTAAAAATAAAAAACCGGCACTGATCAACGCTGTGCCGGTTTTTATATTCTTATTCTCTCTTCTTTCGAAGTTCATCGATAACCTTCCTCTTAAAATCATGTTCTGCCCTATAGAGCATTGAGACTTTTCTGATAGGTAAAACCTCTTTGAAACTCTTTAGATACTTTTTCCTGATGTCCAGCATTTTTTGTTCATCTGCAAATCTTTCTTCCAGCCTCTTTTCAATTTCACTATCACTAAGATCTTCAGGCTTATCTGCATGTCCTTTCGGTCCATGATCTTTTCTAAGTGCCTTCATCTCTTTTTGATATTCATTGTAAACCGGCCAGAAACTTTTTGCTTCTTCAGTTGTAAGATCTAGCGCTTTAGTGATATGGGCGATCTTCATACTTTCAATTCTATCTTCCATCATCTGCCGTCTATCGTCCGTTCTATCTTGTGCGATCGCAGATAGGGTTGTTAAGAAAATGGAAACTATCAATAACTTGCTCTTCATGTTTCTAAATTTAATAGTGTGTTAAAAATTCTTCTTCTAATATATCCTCATCGACATTTTCGATGATATAATCCGTTAGCGTCTCGTCATCATATAAGTCAATGCTCAGATCAAGGTCTTTCGCTGCATCGGCAAATAGGTCGTACTCATGATCTCCAACATTTGCCAATAAATACACTTCCATTTCGTCTTCTGAGATCTCTTCCCAGCTTAAACTCTGATTCGGGATGATCACATCAGACCCAGAAAAAATAAAAAACCCAATGGTTATCATTGCAGCTGCTGCGATGGCTGCCGGTAATAGCAGTCTTCTAATAGTTGGCTTTTTCACCCTCGCGATCACTTCATCCTGCATTTCTGAAAAGTACTTTTCATCTGCACTTTTGCTATCCATCGAATCTGGCAGATCTGCAAGAACAGATGAGATCGATCTCAGTTCGTCTTTTATCTCTTTCTTCATTTCAATATTTTGACTTTAAAATCACCCAACGGTTTAATCGTTCAACACAAATTCTTCGATTTTCTTAACTGCATGGTGATACGAAGCTTTTAGGCCACCTACACTTGTACCGGTTATATTCGAGATCTCATCATAAGTGAGTTCATCATAATACCGCATAACGAAAACCATCCGCTGTTTAGGAGGGAGTTCATCAATTGCTTTCTTTAATTTTAACTGGATCTGCTCTCCATCCATTTCAGTAACATCTGCCCGGTGGCTCACAATTTGTTTAGCTCCTAATTCCACGACAGCAGCAGGTATAACGGCATTGTGCTTCTTATTAGCATTTACAAAGTTTACTGTTTCATTATAGGCTATCCGATATAACCAGGTGAACAAACCAGAATCAGATCTAAAGCGCGAAAGTCCTTTCCAGGCTTTGATAAATGTATTCTGAAGAATGTCATTCGTATCATCATGCTTCTTTACCATTTTACGAATGACAGAATACAATCTCACCTGGTACGTATCCATCAGCCCCCGGAACCCTTTTTCACGGGTTGCGGGATTCATAAATAATGCTAAGATCTCTTTGTCTGACAAGTCGAACTACTTTACCTGTAAAGTTAATTCGGGATGGGCTTACTGGACTACTTCTTTCTTTTTACTCTGGAGGACCTTCAAAACAGCACTAACAATATCCGGAGTATCCAGATTATACTTAACCATTAGGTCTTCCGGAGAACCGCTCTCTCCAAACTGATCATCAACAGCAACAAATTCCATAGGAGCAGGATATTCGCCCGCCAATAACTGGGCAATGCTTCCTCCTAAACCTCCCAACCTTTGATGTTCTTCCGCAGTAACGACACATCCCGTTTTTCTTACTGAACGTATGACAGCTTCTGCATCCAATGGTTTAATCGTATGGATATTTATCAATTCGGCTTTGATCCCTTTTTCCGCCAATACTTTACACGCTTCAACAGCTTTCCATACCAAATGGCCGGTTGCAAAAATACTGACGTCTTCTCCATCCTGAAGCTTCAAAGCTTTTCCTATTTCAAAAGGAGTTGATTCAGGTATGAATACAGGCACTTTTGGTCTTCCAAATCTTAAATACACAGGCCCAACATGATCAGCGATTGCCGTCGTAGCTGCTTTTGTTTGATTAAAATCACAAGGATTGATCACTGTGAAGTTCGGTAACATCTGCATTAATCCAATATCTTCAAGGATCTGATGCGTAGCACCATCTTCACCTAATGTGATCCCGGCGTGTGAAGCACAAATTTTTACATTCTTGTTTGAATAGGCAACAGACTGACGAATTTGATCATAAACCCTTCCAGTCGCGAAGTTTGCAAAAGTTGTGGCAAATGGGATCTTACCTCCAATAGTCAAACCGGCCGCAACTCCTATCATGTTTGCTTCGGCAACACCACATTGGAAAAATCGATCGGGGAAAGAGTCTATAAATTTATTAAGCTTTAAGGATCCGGACAGATCTGCACAGAGAGCAACGACATTCGAGTTTGATTGTCCTAACTCAAAAATACCCTCTCCAAACCCGGATCGGGTGTCTTTCTTTTCTGTAACCTTTAGATCCTGTATTTTCAAAGCTTTATATTCAATGATTTTCCGGACAATACCTCAAACTCTTTATCGACAGTCGTATGCATAGTTTTGGAGTTCTTTGCCCGATATACAATTCGATACTTTCCCGGTTGCAAAGCTATATTTTCCTGTTTCAAATCTGATCTTAATTCGTATATTTTTTTCATTCTTCCCTTCTCAACGATAAAGATACCGCCATACACCTCAAAACTCTTCAGTAAATTCACAGATCCCGGAGCAGGTACTTTTATCATTTTCTGATAACTCTGTGTGATCTCTATTGCCTGTAGTTTGATCCTTGGCAGAGTTAGAAACTCAAGATCATACTTTCCGGTTAAATATGTCTCTATCGAATTCATGGGTTGAATGTGCAACGTAGAATACTCACCACTCTCTTTGATCAGACATTTGATTTTATGCAATGGAGTGGAGTTCAACAAAGGGCCATCGAACTCCAATCGTAAAGATCCCTGAGCTGCCGGTATATCTATTACATTATGTTTGTTCTCTTCGAGTTTAATATTGCGTTCCCTAAGGGATGGGATCGTATGCACAACAATGTCGTAATTGTAAACCGGATCAACCGCTAAAGTATCCGGGTTACCCTCGTGATTTATTGTATGATAGAAATTGTACTTTGCAATTTCAGTTTGAGAATCGTGAAATGTGAGGTTGACATTGGTTTCTGTTGGCTTTCCATACGTGTCCAGAAGATTAACCTGCACCGTTGTTTGAGCCAATGCCCGGTTCAATACAATATCTAGCTTCTCCTTAAAATCACCGGGCTTCTCTGTTTGATGCAGCTGACCTACACACTCGAGACTGTTTGCTATATAATCAGGAATATTGAGTCCAATGATAAACGGTTTCAAGATCGCATTGCTTTTCTGCAGTCTCTTTGAAATTTCACAAAGGTCTTTGGAACAGGACTCCTCGCCATCGGTGATCAGGATCAAAATATTTCTTCCTGCTGTAGTAGGAAAATCAAAAGCCGACTTTTCGAGAGAGTATGCAATAGGAGTAATTCCTTTAGGTTTAATCTCAGCTAATCGCTTCTGGATGTAATGCGCATTGTTTGTGCCGATGTTCACTTCTAATTTTGAATCCTGGCAATCCCGCTGGTTTGATGGGGATTGATGACCATAAACCCTCAACCCAAATTCAACTCCTTCAACATTGTTTAAACTATCAGTGATCTCAGTTAAGATTTGCTTGGCGACTTCCCAGCGTGTTCTGTTATCCCAGTCCTTTTTCATACTAGCAGATGCATCGAGAAGAAATAATATTCTGGTCGGTCCTTTCTGCTTGTCCTGGGCAAAGGTGATATTTAATAGAAATAAACTTAACGTTAGGAATAAGATCGTCCTGTAATTCATAATTGTATTGTAGTTACCCTTCCCGCTTCAATATTAAACTCATACTCTTTTGTCGAATTGGGTTTGTCTTTTTCATAGTTATAGATCAGAATATATCTCCCCGGTTGCAACATGTAACTGTTTGACCCCTCTATTTTGTATAGCTCCCGAACTTTCTCGACCTTCTTTTCAATAACCCGGTATACACTGCTATAAAGCGGTTTCTTATTTTTTATTAGAATATGCCCGGAACGTGAAACAGAAATAATCTCTTTCTCTCCACCGCCAATTTCAACATTCTTCATATAAATGCGCGGGAAAGAAGTGATCTCGAGATCATAAGACCCGGCCAGATAAGTGGTGCTTGAATTGAATGGCTGAACATTTAGGATCTCGTTGCTTGATGGATTTCTTATAATACACTCAAAGTCGGCAAAGCCACGGTCGCCCAATAACTTGAGTTCAAGTTCGCCACGCTCGGCTTCCAGCAAAACTGTATTGTGTTTGTCCTCGACAAGATGGATACCTGATCTTATAATTTCAGGTGTAGTATGTGCGATCAGTTCATAATCACCAATTGCTGAAAGCGTGATCGTATCGCTCATCTTGTTATCAGAAAGTGCATGGACAAAATTGTTTTTTTCCATTCGAGAGATTCTTCTTTTAAAACTGAAAGGTATGTTAGTTTCATTCCTGTTCCCCATTGCATCTAAAAAATAAACCTGAGCAGTGGTCTGAAGATCAATTCGATCCATGATCTTGTTTAATCCGTCACGCAATTTCTCTTCACTGCCAACCATCTGGTATTCTCCAATACAGCCAACATCCTCGACAAGATGAATACTCCTGCCTAAGCCTACAACAAATGGCAATGTCACTACTCCGGACTCATGCAAAATTTTAGCCGCCGCACAAGGATCACCGCCACAAGTTTCACCACCGTCTGTTATGAAAATAAGCGCATTGATCTCTTGATCACGTCCGGTAAAATCCCTTGCAGCCTTTTCTATCGACAACGAAATAGGAGACCAGCCTTTGGGATGAACATTTTTAAGAGCCGCACTAATACTGTCGAGATTCCTTTGTCCAAAATCGATTAGAAGTTCTGTATCGAAACAATCACTCTCCTTCATGCCACTGTTATTGCCAAATACCCTGAAAGCAAAATGCTTTTCAGGATTGTCTCTGAACGACTCACCAATGATCTCCACCATTTGATCTGCAGCGATCTCAAATTTGGTTCTTGTGTTCCACTTTTCTTTCATAGAGAAAGAGGCATCGAGCAATACCAATACGTTGATCCTGACATCTCTATTTGCCTTATCACCAGCTGCATCGCTCGATAGGACCAATGGGAAAAAAATCAGAATGAATATTACTTTTCTTATCATAGTTAAAAACGAACAGTAGTATTTCGACCCGATGTAATATTAACTAATTGTGACTTTGTGAGATCCGCTTTTCGCTCCTTATTAGGTCTGAAGACGATCATATACTCACCAGGTTGAAGTGATAGCACTTCTTTATTTTCTATATCCTTGATCTCTGTTACTCTCTTTAAAAGCTCTCCATCAAATGCAAAAACACCAGCAATACCCTTTTCTCTCACAAGCACCGAAAGCATACCAGCTTCAGCAACTTCATACGTTCCGATCGACTGCTGTTCTAAATATTCCGACTTAAAATAAGTTCTCGGTAAAGTTAAAATCTCAAAGTCAAAATCTCCTTCAATATAATCCACATCACGTTTCATTTCCTGAGTAAACATGAGATTAGGGGAGTTCGCTTCCCTGATCAAAGTTGGCACCGCGTCCTTCACAGAATTTGAATTAGCTATACTGAACTGTAAAGTACCCTTCGGCACATCTACTGCGATAATATTGTGCTTTCCGGTTGCCAATTCAATATCAGACTTTATGATCGGCGGGTTTGTATGGACTTCCAAAAGATATCTCGCTGTAGGATCAAGCCAGAGCGTATCAGGAACGATTCCTGGTAAGTATCCATGAACAAAATTGTATAGGATCTCTCTGGAGTAATGATCATATAACGTTATAGGAATATTGCTGATGGTTGGTTTTTTCTGCTTATCCAGCAGGTTTATCTGCACTGTTGTGCTCTTGATCGCTTGAGAGATCACCACATCTACAACATCATTGAAGGTCTCTTTGTCTTTAGCATCAAAATAAGGTCCGACACAATCAAAGTTCAATGCTTCGTTGAGTTCCAGATTTAATCCTATAATGAAAGGTCTTAGTGCAACCCTGTTCCTTTCAAGCATTTCTGCGGCTGCACATGGGTTTCCCTCACAATTCTCTTTGCCATCTGTAACCAAAATAATAGCATTTGTAGCTTTTTCATCCTTTGGGAAATCTGAAGCTGCAAGAAAAATGGAATGCGCTATTGGTGTATGACCCTGTGGTGTAAACAGATCCAGCTTTTCTCTTATGCCTTCAATATCCTTTTCTCCAAACCCGATCTCAAGTTTAGAGTCGTTGCAGTCATTCGCTGCTCTCGGCGACTGATGACCGAAAACTCTGACCCCAAACTCGACATGATCATTCTCTTTACCTAAACTATCGATCAAGTCGATGATCAGGTCCTTAGCGATCTCGAATTTGCTTTCTTCTCCCCACAATTCATTCATACTACCGGATCCATCAATAACGAATAGTATCCTCGTTCTTTCAGAACGGTACTTCTTGACCTCCTGAGAAAAAGATATAAAGCTCGAGCTTATAAAGAATGCTATAAGTATTAATCTCATCTTTTATTGCAGAATGTTCTTCAATTTCTGTCCAAACTCAAGAAGACTATTGTCTTGAAACTGGTTCGCATGAACTTGTAATGCAAAAGGCAAGCCATTTTCAGTTTTAGACAAAGGAATTGAAATCGCCGGTAATCCGCACATATTTGCCAACACTGTATATTTATCAGACTGATAAACTTCGACCGGATCGACTTTTTCTCCTTTTGTAAATGCTGAATGATTACTTACCGGCATGATTAAATAATCATAATCGTTTAATATTTCTATCACTTCATCCACAAGTAATCTGCGTACTTTTTGGGCTTTCTTATAATAAGCTTCATAGTAACCGGCACTCAATATAAAGGAGCCTGTCATTATTCGTCTTTTGACTTCAGTTCCAAAACCAGCAGTTCGTGTCTCAGTATATAACTCATTGAGGTCATTTATATTATCAGGTCTAACACCATAATGTATTCCATCGTAACGCGACAAATTCGAGGAAGCCTCCGCCATGGCGATGATGTAATATGAAGGGACCATATAATCAAACTGTTTCAGTATAGCTGACTCACATATAATTCCGTTATCGTTAAGAACTTTGTATGCCTGATCCATTGCTTTTTTTGCCTGAGAACTCTCTCCCGAATGCCTGATGAACGCGACTTTTGATCCATTTTTGTTCAAAGATGAGAGGTAGGAATTGCAAACGGTACTATCAAATTCATCTTTACCTTCAATAACAGAAAGCACTAAAGAAATATCTTCAGGATAGAGAGCCAGGATTCCAATTTGATCGAATGATGAAGCATATGCCAGCAAACCATACCTTGAAACCCTACCATAACTAGGTTTAAATCCCAGGACTCCACAAAAAGCTGCAGGTTGTCTAACCGATCCGCCCGTATCTGAAGCAATCGCAACATGACAAAACCCTGCAGCAACAGAAGCTGCAGCTCCGCCTGATGATCCTCCGGCAACCTTGCTTAGGTCATTTGGATTTGAAACTGTTCCATAAACGGAGTTCTCGTTCGAGGAACCCATGCCAAATTCATCACAATTTGTTGATCCTATAATAATAGCATCTTCAGCAAGGAGTCTTTCAACTGCTGTTGATGAATAGATCGGTTTGAAATCCTTTAAAATAGCTGAAGAAGCAGTAACTGGATGGTCCTGATAGCAGATATTATCCTTTATTGAGATCACAGAGCCAAACAGTTTTCCTAAAGAAGCACCACTTTTTAACTTCTGATCGATCTCTTGTGCCTTTAATATAGATTGATCTTCATAAAGATTAACAAAGGAATTGATAGATACATCTTTTTCCTTTATCTCTGCAAATAATTGAATTACAGATGATTCTAAAGATGTGTCGTTGTTTAATAGTTGGTTTTGGAAAGATTTAATTGAGCACTCTCCGATCAATTTGCTTTCTTTTGGGGTTCGTCTTTATTCTCCTCCCCCTCCATTCCGTCTTCAATTTCTTTCTTTATAGTGGATTTAGCAGCATTAAACTCTCTAATTCCTTTACCTATCCCTTTCATGAGTTCAGGGATCTTTCTTCCTCCAAACAAAAGGATAATCGCAAAAACAATGATTGCAATTTCCCATCCTCCTGGTGTGAATAATAATACTTGATACATTTCTTAGTTTTTACAAAAATAACACATTTAAATGCGATTAATTGAAGGCAGCGAGCCAAAGTTCCGGGTTGAGTTTTAAAGTTCCTTTCCATATCTGAAGGTTTACTTTGGTCACCTTCTCATTTTCATCGGTAAAAGCCTTACCGATCGATCCTTTTGTTTTTACCTGGTCACCCTTCTTTACGTTCACGGTCATTAGGTTTGAGTACACGGTGAAGTAGTCTCCGTGCTTTATTATGACTGAATTCTGCTCCGATGGCATATAGAAAACACTGACTACTGTCCCATCAAAAATTGCATTGACATCAGCGCTCTCTTCTGTTTTAATTCCGATACCATTAGCATCTATAAAAACACCTTTTACTGTAGGATGTGGTTGCTTTCCGAACTTCTCGATAATATACCCCCGATCAACGGGCCAGGGAAGTTTACGTTTGTTGTTTGAAAAATTGTTTGACAATGCCTGTTCCTTGGGAGTCAGTGCAAGTGTCCCAGATGATTTCGATTTTTCTTTTTCTTTGGCAGCTTTCGCGGCTGCAGCTGCGGCTGCCCTCTCTCTTGCCAATCGGATCTCCTCTTCAATGATCTTCTGTATTCTTTTATTTAATGCCTCCGCATCCTGATTTTTTTGCGCTACTTTTTTCTTCAAACTCTCCTCGTCTTTTGAGAATTTCGTTATCATTTTATTCAACTCTCCTTTCTCTCTCTCTAATTGCTGCTTTTGTCCTTCCTGCAAAGCAAACAACTCAGCCTGTTCAGACTTTTTCTGTATCAACTCTTTCTCCTTCTCCGACAAGTCATTGATCGTTCTCCCTATCATGTCAGATTGTTGTTTCCTGAATGAGCTAAACTTCCTCAGGTAATTCAAGCGTTGGAATGCCTGATTAAAGCTTTCAGAAGAAAAAATAAATGTCATCGGATCAACCGTCTGATGATATTTATAAGTGTTGTAAACCATTCGTGCATAATCGCTTTTCAACTGTTTAATGTCCTCTTCAAGTGAAGTGATCAGATGATTCGTTTTATTGAGCTCCTTTTCTAAAGCACTCATTTGCGAAGTAATATTACTAAGCAGGCTAGCTCTGGACTTGATCTTGGCATTTAATGAATTCACAAGGGAGATATTCTCGATCTTCTGGTCTCTTGTTTTCTTGATAGACTCCTCGATCTGGACGATCTCTTTCAGAATTTTATCATACTCGCTTTGTAGTTTCTTTTTCTGATTCTGAGCATTAAGAGTGCTAGCGGATATCAAACATAATATGATGACAAGCTTAACCGGTCTTTTTATAGCGGGCAGGAACCTCAAATGGGAAACTGAGCTTCTTATCCAACTCAATTTTTGAGATTTCCATGTCGATAAAGATCTGCTGATTTCCATTTTCAATTTCAATCTTTCTGGAGTGTGATAACAAATGCTTGTTGACCGTTTTGTAATTTCCAAACTTATAGATAAGTTGCTGATTCTCGAACTTATGTTTTAAACGCATTTCATTGTATGTATAGTTTTTTGGATGGATCCAAAAATCGATATCGATCAACTTTTCAAACACTAAAACCTGATATTGATAGCTATCCACATCAACTTTTGCAATTTCTCTTCCCCGAAGTAAATTTGTACCGCTTAAAATGTTCTGCATCTCAGTAATGCTGGTCTGCATAGGGAAATACCTCGATAGATATGTTATCGGGTACTCGAGAAATTCTTTATTCAGACGGTCGATAATTTTAACGGAATCTTGTGTGATGAGCACCCTTCCTCCTTCAAGTCCTAAAAATCCGGTAAGGGAGAGCCAGATAATACTGTCCTTCTTCATTCGCACATTGGCTGTGAAAGCCTGACTTAACTTGCTATCAGAATAATCAAGTTTGATCTTGGAAGAATACCACTCGTAGTGTAACTCCTTTTTCTCAATTTTTCCGCTAAGGGTTTTAGGAGAGATCTTTCGAACTTTTATAGCTTCCGTACTTTCTTTAGCAGATCTGCAGGAGCTGATCAGAACTATTAAAAGCAGAAGTAATTTAAAACTATTCTTCATACAGCTTTCTATCAGCAATTTTCTTGCCTAAAATAGCTGATCCTGATCCTTTCTCCATTGCTTTCTGCCAATACTTAACCGCCTCATTGATCTCACCCAGCTTGAAAAGTATATCACCATAGTGTTCGAGCAATACAGGTCTCTCTTCTTCACTATTTTCAAGAGCCAGTTTTTGCCATTCTTTTGCTTCTTTGTATTCTTTTAATTTATATAAGATCCAAGCATAGGTATCTTGAAATGCGGCATTATTCTGATCGAGTTCATTAGCCTGGAAGGACATCTTTTTTGCAATATCGAGTCTGCTTTCCCTTAAAGACAGGTAGTAAGCATAGTTGTTTAGAACATAAGGATTGTTTGGATCGAGCTTTAAAGACTCCTCATAACAGCTATCTGAAGCTTCGTGATTTTTCAACTCATGATAAACATCTCCAAGATTCGAATAAAATTGAGCTTTCAAACCCAGATTATCTACAGTGACCTTCATTCCCTTGCTAAAAGGCTTAATTGCTTCCTGATACTTTTTAAGCTGCTGATATGCAACTCCTTTGAACAGATATGGAAGTGGTTGTAGAGGAAACAATTCCATGGCTTCATTGCTTGTCTCAACCAGTTGCTCGTTCATTTTTAACTCAGATTCTATGATCAGAATATTTTGCCACACTGTGAAAATGTCTTTAGTGTATCCCAATGATGCTCTGTAGGACAAAAGAGCCTTCTCAAGACGGTCGTCCATATAGAATATATCACCTTGAATAGAATAGGATTTAGGATCTTCGGGATGAGCCTCTACTAACAATTCTCCAAGCTCGATCGCTTCTTCGATCTTTTCAGAATCCTTCTCATAATTCTGAATATAGGTATAGAGAACCCTGACTTTCACATCAATATCGACAGAGGGATCCTTGAAGATCTTCCTGATATTGGCCATATATTTTTCCCGATCCCCTTCTCTTAGACTAAGATCTGCAATAGCGATTAGAGCATTGGCATTTTCGGGCTCAAGTATAAGGATCTTCTCATACAATTCTCTCGCTTTGGTAATATCTCCATTCACTTCGTACATTTCCGCCAAAACTCCTATATATTCTGCGGTGCCGGGGTTGGCATCTATCAATTTCTGTATTTCGGTAGCTGCTTTATCAATTTCATTCAACTGCAAGTACAACTTCTGCTTTTGATAAATAATATTGTCATCCAATCCTACCTTAGATTCTAAAATGTTGTAAACCTCTATAGCTTCTTTAAACTGCTCATCCCTGATCAGAAAATATGCCCACTCAAAATGTAACTCGTACTCGTCGGGATACATTTCGATAACCTCCTCATATATTTCTGCAGCCTGCTTGAACTGACCGTCATATGCTAGCAGATCTGCATAAAGCATTCTGTACCACTTGTTGTCTGCCTGATCTTTTGCTGCCTCTTTAGCGAGGATCAGAGCACGGGACGACTCACCATTGTTGAAATAAATTCTTGCTAATTCATATTTAGAATGGGCATTGTCCTTATCGAGCTGAAGAACCTCTTCAAAAAGCTTAATAGCTTCTTCGGTATCATCGATAAGTTTTGCCTTGTTGGCGTCAATAAAGAGTCTTGTGACCTGCACTTCGACAGACTTGTCTACTTTTTTCTTTGATTTGTCTCTGTCTATCGCTTCAACGGTTGAAACGATCGAGAACATGAGCAGAGTTAACAATAACTGCAGACAACTTCTTTTTAATAATTTGTTCATTAACCTATTATACTTGTAAAATCTCCTAAACTCAAATCTTCCACCTCTCCATCAACTATAACGTCACTACCTATCATTGAATTTTGCAAAACCTTGTTTTTAATTACCGAGTTGCTTTGGATCAATGAATTCCTCACCACAGAAGATGATATGGAACTTCCACTATGAATAGAAACATGCGGACCCACAACAGAGTTCTCTATTTTCACTCCTTTTCCTATGTAGCATGGTTTAATTATACAAGTATTGTTTATAATAGTTTCTTCGTCAATTAAGTTTTCCTTCGCATAATTTTCAAGGATCCGTTGATTTGTGAACACGGTAGCATCCTTGTTTCCACAATCCAGCCATTCCACAACTTCGCCAGTTTTAAATAGCTTTCCCTTGTTCTTCATATTCTCAAGTGCTGTAGTAAGCTGATACTCACCTTTTTCTCGAATATCATTGTCAATTACATATTGCAGTTCCGACTTTAGGAATTCGCCGTCTGAGAAGTAATAAATACCAATAATCGCAAGATCGGAAACGAAGGTTTCAGGTTTTTCGACAAAATCTGTGATCGTCTTAGCCTCATCTAGCTGAACAACACCAAAAGCAGACGGGTCATCGACCTTTTTAACCCAAATTATCCCATCTTGATTTTTGTCGATCTTAAAATCTGCCATGAACAATGTGTCTGCAAAGGCGATTACAGTATGTGAGTTTAGAAATTCTTCTCCGCATAAGATGGCATGTGCAGTCCCTAAAGGCTCATTCTGATAACGAATGTGGCCTTTGGCACCCATATTCTCCGCGATCTTGATAAGCTCATTTTCTACCTCAGAACCAAAGTCCCCAACGATAAAACAAATATTTTCTACGTCTTCGGCACAAGACCGAACAATGTCTTCTACCAATCGCTGAACTATGGATTTGCCTGCAATTGGAATAAGTGGTTTGGGAATAGTCAGTGTGTGAGGTCTCAATCTTGAACCCCTTCCTGCCATTGGTATTACAATATTCATATTTTGATTTTATTGAATTCCGGTGTGACCGAATCCACCACTGCCTCTTTCGGATTCAGAGATTAGATCTACCGAAGAAATATTAGCTTGAACTACCGGTGCAACAACCATTTGCGCAATACGGTCACCGGATTCTATTTTATGAGTCTCTGCAGATAAATTGATGATGATCACCTTAACCTCACCTCTATAATCGGAATCAATAGTTCCCGGACTGTTGAGCACACTTAAGCCTTGTTTCATAGCTAAACCACTTCGAGGCCTGATCTGAATCTCAAAACCTCTTGGTATCTCCAAATATAAACCTGTTGGAATAAGAATCCTTTCCATTGGTTTTATCACCAATGAAGATTTAAGGTCAGCTCTGATGTCTAATCCTGATGAACCCGGAGTTGCATATTCGGGCAATGGGTTCGAAGATTTGTTTATGATTTTTATTTCCATTTGAAGCGCAAATATAGCTATTGCTTTTTCAAACCAATGTCTCTCGATAGTGCTCTTTTGTCTGAAATGTAAATGACGGTTATGAAAAAGATAAGCAACAGTATGTTCATTAAGATCTTGAGATGCACTCCCTCTGGAAGCAATCCTGATATATGTTTACCTAACAAGAACAACATTATAGAAAAGACAATACTGAATATAATTCTTGGGAGTTCGTAAGGAATGGGATAGTACCGTTTCCCGATAAAGTATGTGAGCGTAGCCATAACAAAGTAGCAGATCAACGTTGCCCAGGCAGATCCAACATATCCCATCTCAGGTATCCAGAGCAAGTTTAAAACAATGGTAATACTTGCCCCAATTATTGCTATCATCGCACCAATCTTCGTTTTGTCTTTAATTTTATACCAAATAGATAGATTTACCTGCATCGCCAAAAACAAATTTGCAAGTAGTAAAATGGGTACTATGACAATTCCCGAATGGAAGTCACTTCCAAGAAAGAATTTAACCTGATCAATAAATAAGGTAATCGATAAAAAAACAATGCACCCAAAATAAGTGAAGTATTTTAACACAAGGGCATAGAACTCCGGAGCATCTTTTGAGTCTGATTTTTTGAAGAATATTGGTTCGGCTGCATACCTGAAAGCTTGAGTAAACAAAGTCATCAGGATGGATAACTTATAAGTGGCACCATAGATTCCCAGTAGTCTTAAGTTTTCTTCTTCAGAATAAGGCAACAACCTTCTAAGTAAAGTTCTGTCTATCATCTCATTTACCATTCCTGCAAGCCCTGCGATCATAAGAGGAATAGAATACACTAGCATTTCTTTGAAGCGACTATAATGGAATCCGTATTTTAACAACCTGAATTCAGGTAGCAACAAAAGCATTGTAACAGCGCTGGCCGCTAGGTTAGCTATGAAAATGTAGTCTATTACCGGCGTACTGTTGTTGATCTCCGGCAAAAGAAGAATTAGAAACAGATTCAACAATATATTCACTCCAATATTCACCATTTTGAAAGAGGCGAATTTCATAGCTTTCTCCTGCTCTCTCAATCGAGCAAATGGCAAGGCAGTGACAGCATCCAATGCTACTATAGCAGCAAGCATAAGAATATAGCGTGGAAATTTTTCGTAAAGTAGCAGTTCTGAAATTGGAGTAATGAAAACAAAGATGAAGAAAAGGAATGCAGAACTAGTAAGGATGAGCGACCATAAACCGCTCGAAAAAGCTAAATTATCCCCTTTGTATTTCTGATTGAATCTAAAAAAAGCGGTTTCCATCCCATAAGTAAGCAATACAATTAGAAAACCTGCATATGCATAAACTTCGGTGACAATTCCGTAGTCATCAGGAGCAAATTGCCGCGTATATAGGGGAACTAACAGGTAATTGAGAAACCTCCCAATTATGCTGCTAAACCCATATATGATAGTCTGACCACCTAATTTTTTAATTAGACTCAATACAAGTGTTTATTAAAAGCTAAAATCTGTTATTCTGCTCAATATAAGAATGCAAATTGCTAACGTAACTCAAAACAATGACTACCGTACAAAAATATATTACTTTTAATTATATCTATTATATTATGTTTCGTAATTTATTAATAACACTCCTCTTAATCACAATCTCTTTGTTTTCATTAGACGCTTTTGCCAATTCTAAGAAAGATAAGAACGGAAAGAAAGCTAAGAAAAGTACTTTGAAGTATATGGAGGGCTCCTATGAAGGAGATATAGTGAATGGGGAAAAGTACGGGTATGGGATTGTAAGATATAAAGATGGCACCAGCTATGAAGGAAATTGGGAAGCTGATAAAAAAGAGGGTTTTGGCAAAGCA
This sequence comes from Chitinophagales bacterium, assembly GCA_013001465.1. Taxonomy (GTDB): domain Bacteria; phylum Bacteroidota; class Bacteroidia; order Chitinophagales; family JABDMM01; genus JABDMM01. Next base: position 16,999 of record JABDMM010000032.1, read on the forward strand.
ACTTACGTAGACGGTTCTTTCTATGAAGGTAACTGGGTAAATGACAAAAGACATGGCTCAGGTGTCTATACATTTAAAAATGGTGATCGATATGAAGGTGAGTTTTACCAAAATACTATGCATGGAAATGGTAAATATTACTTTACCAGCGGAAATATTTATACAGGAAGTTTTAACGATAATGAGATTACAGGCCATGGCACCATAACCTACTCTAATAGTGAAACTTATGAAGGCAGTGTGCTAAAAGGCAAAAAGCATGGAAAGGGAATTTATCATTTTTTAGATGGAAAAGTTTATGACGGTGTTTTTGTTATCGATAAAAGAACTGGCTTTGGAAAATTATCATATCCCAATGGCGACCAATACTCTGGAAATTTTGTTAATGGAGCCAAAACCGGAAAGGGTACTTTTTACTGGAAAACCGGCGAAGTTTATAATGGGTACTTCGAAGATGGGAAAATGCATGGATTTGGTGTTTTTGTCTGGCCAAACGGAGATCAGATAACAGGAGACTGGGTTAACAACCAACCCGGTCGAGATAGTAAAATGGTAAAAAGTGAAGATGTAATCAAAATACCGAGCCAGGTTGTTAAAAACTAATACGATTCAAAATCTATTTAAACAATAATCCGCAATACTTTCGAATCAACAATTGGGTTGATTCATGCTACGTAAATTTTATCAAAAAGAAGTGCTTGAAGCAGGCGTGGATGAGGCTGGCAGAGGTTGCCTTGCCGGACCTGTATTTGCTGCAGCTGTGATTCTTGATCCCTCAAGAAGAATACCAGGAATTAACGATTCAAAAAAGCTCAATCCCGAAAAACGGCATACTTTAAGAAAAAAAATCGAAAGTCGTGCTCTGGCCTACGCAGTAGCCCAGGTTTCCCCAATAAAAATAGATGAAGTAAATATCTTAAATGCTTCTTTCCTCGCTATGCATAGAGCTATCCTGGAGCTCAATGTGAAACCAGCCATGATACTTGTTGATGGCAATCGCTTCAATCCCCTCGATGGATTTTCATTCAAATGCATCATTAAAGGTGATTCTAAACTTCAAAGTATTGCGGCAGCTTCAATTCTTGCCAAAACGTACAGGGATGATTACATGGAGACCAAACATTTGGATCACCCTGAATATTGCTGGGATTCGAATAAAGGATATCCCACACGTGCACACCGTAATGCCATAGCAGAGTTTGGCATTACCGATCTTCATAGAAAAACTTTCCAATTACTTCCTTCAGAACAACTGTCAATCTTTTAACTTTACAATTAATATAATTTTTTATGTGTACAAGATTTTGTATATTTATGAGGTGAACTATTCATAAAGCCATAAGTAGTGAATATCCGAGTCCTTAACCATATAAAGTTCTTATCCCTAATCCTTATTTTAGGCTTATCACTACCCTCTTGCCTTGATAATGAAGGATATATCAATTCATTTTCAGTTGGTACCATTCACGAAACTGAAAATCTACCTGAAATCCAAGATGCTGACGCCATAATGATGGCAATTAGAAAAGTGGCAATGGTTCAACAGTCCGGCTTCGATGTGGTTAAAACAATTGGAGAAGCAAATGCACTGTTCTTTGATAAAAACTCCCTACAAACTTTTACTAGTGTTGGAGATGTTGCTGTTAATGGTAATTTCCTGATTGTTAATCCTAATAATACCTATAGCTTCAGTGTAGATCTTACTAATGAAAGCGGACAGATTTTTGACAACGAAATATTCTGGAATATCGAAGGTGATAATGGATTTTCAGCAATGAAAAAAGACATGAAAGTCTGGCCGGATGTTGGTCCTGTTAACAGTCCAAAGGTTATTTCATCTAATTCGGATTATGAACTTTCCATCGAGTATCTCCATGATGCCAACGCTACAAGTTTTCAGATCTCCGGGCTTGGAGCCCTTCTTAAAGAATACAAAAATGACCATCATTTATCTCATACCTTCTCTCAAGAGGATATTCAATCCCTTGAACAAGGTCCGGGAATTGTCCAGGTCAATGCTTATTTCATTCATGATACTATCGTGAATGGTAAAAATGTATATTTCATGAACGCTGAAGCTTCTTTCGAAGTCGTTGAAATTAAATAATATGCATCTCTCGTCTGTTACGTCTTTCTTCTCTTAAATTTATTTTTTTCTAATATTTTAAACTTCAGATATAGAATATTCGTATAAGTTTTTAACAAAACGTGTGCGATGTTCAGGATTATTGTCGCCATTCTTGCAATGGCATACTTGCTATCTTCTTGCGAAGTTGAACCTTCAATTGATCTCAATCAAAATGTCTCCTTCACAGATATCATACCTGATTTACAAGGGTCTGATGCTGTTCTTCTGGGTACAAAGAACTCATATTACAATGAGTACTCTGGTGAATATGTACGAAGGCAGTATGGTACTGCCTCAGCGGTATTTTACTCAGAAGATAACCTTGGTGATTACATCGATGCAGGAAAGGTAACGGTTTATGGCCTCAATCTCAAAAAAGGTTCTGATTTCAGATACTCCCTAAAACCAAGTGAGAATTCTGAAAATGGTATCTCTTTTCAGGACATGATCACTTGGTCTGTAGGTGGAAGTAATAGCTTTCCTCAATCTAACGATATGGAGTCTACAGGATGGCCATCAGTAGGTCGTTCACTTCATGCATATGCTTTAGAAGATAATAATGATTTTACAGTGACCATGCAATCTATGGCAAATGTGGATTATGTTGATTACCGTATGCTCAACGAATTTGATGAGGTCGTTGCAGCAACATACTATGAGTCAAATGTTAAAACACATACTTTCAGAGGAGTGGATCTGGTAGACCTTGAAAAAGGAGTACTCCAAATTGAGGTTGAAGTCGGGAATGTAATAACCGAAGAAATCAATGGTAGAACTTTGTCTTTTATTAATCGAGAGATAATTTACAGTCAGGCTATCAAAGACTAGGTGGTCGCTTTCAATTTCTCCCAAATTTCCGGGAGGTGCCGCAACATCGCAAGTTCCTTCCATGCCTGTTTTGCCTCAACTGCAGGAGTACCAAAATATGTTTTCCCTCCTTCAAGTGACTTAGAAACATTCGAAGATGCCAATATGATTGCATTGTCACCCACAACAAGATCCTTAGAAATTCCGCATTTCCCGTAAATCTTCACATTATTCCCAATATGAGTTTTACCTGCAATTGCTACTTGGGCAGCCATCAGACAATTTTTGCCAATTACAGTTCCATGCCCGATATGCACTAAATTGTCAATCTTACTGCCTTCTCCTATTATAGTGTCACCGGATACCCCACTATCTATAGTACAGCATGATCCGATCTCAACATCATCTTCAATGATCGCCCTTCCAACGGTATGCATTTTTTCATAATGCCCTTCTTCACGGCCTTTAAAATAAAATGCATCAGATCCAATAACTGTATTTGCATGAATAATCGTATTGTCACCGATCTCTGAGTAATCGTAGATCGTCACATTTGGATGAATAATGCAATTCTTCCCAATCTTAACATGATTCCCTATGAAAACATTTGGTTGTATGATCGCTCCCGGGCCAATCTGCGCACTTTCACTAATACTTTGAATAGCACTCTTAAATGGCCTCAACTTCAATGTGAGTGAATTATAAGCGGTGAACGGATCGTCAGATACCAAAAGTGCTTTGCCATCAGGGCATTCCACCATTTTATCTATAATAATAATAGATGCTGCAGACTCCAGCGCCATATTGTAGTACTTATGAAAATCGACATATGTCAAATCTCCTTCCTCAACTTTATGTATCTCGTTGATTCCAGTAATTTCCATATCCGGATCTCCAATGATTTTTGCATTTACAAAACTGGCGATCTCCTTCAGCTTAATCGGCTGCTTGAGCTTCATATTGGAAAGATTTAATTCTAAATATAATTAAAATACAACTCATGACATAACAGACGTATCATTCTAACGAAACGTTGACTTGCCACTTATTTACTTTGAATTAGGTACTTTTGCTTTTTAAATGGTGATCTTTCAAATATTAAGTCGTGACCAATACAGTTCCAAACCCGATTAAAAACACACCAATTACGCATGTGCACGTAGATTCAGGTGCAAAAATGGGAAATTTTGCCGGATTTAACATGCCCATATCATATTCTTCTGTAAATGAAGAGCATTTAAATGTCCGACAACATGTGAGTTTGTTCGATGTCTCGCATATGGGTGAGATATTTCTTAAGGGCCCGGATGCACTTGCAAATGCACAAATGCTTACATCAAATGATGTGAGCAAATTGTCCCCCGGCAAGGCGCAGTATTCAACCATGCTTAACGAACATGGAGGTATTATCGATGATCTTCTGGTATATATGCTTGCGGATGATGAGTTTATGTTTGTTGTCAATGGAGCAAATCTTGAAACCGACTGGCAATGGATCCTGGATCACCGTACCGGCGATTGCCAACTCCATAACAGGACAGAAAACATAGGACTTATAGCAGTACAAGGCCCAAAGGCAATCGAATTAGTGCAACATCTTGTTAAATCAGATGTTTCAGATATAAAATATTACACTTTCAGAAAAGACAATGTGGCCGGTATCGAAGATGTTATAATCTCTGCAACAGGATATACAGGTTCGGGAGGTTTCGAACTGTATTGTAAATCCGCGGACACAGAATCTCTTTGGAACAATCTAATTCTTGCAGGAGAGGAATTCAATGCTTTTCCAGCAGGGCTCGCCGCTCGTAATACACTACGTCTTGAAATGGGCTTTTGTCTCCATGGAAATGATATTACACAGGAAACAAATCCTCTCGAAGCAGGACTGGGCTGGATCGTAAAATTCAATAAGGATTTTATAGGGAAAGATGCTCTTCAGAAAATTAAAGAAAAGGGTTTGGATAGAAAGCTTTGCGGATTTGAAATGATGGATCGTGCTATAGGCCGGCAAGGATACCCTGTCTGTGATGCCGACCATAATGAGATCGGTGTTGTTACTTCAGGTTCATTTGCTCCTTCGCTCAATAAAAATATTGGCTTAGCATATCTACCAATTGAGTTATCGAAAGGAGAACATGAGATCTTTATTAAGATCAGAAATAAATTTGCCCCGGCTAAAACAACCTCCTTACCATTTTATAAAGTTTGATGAAGCGGAAACCTACATTAGAAGTTTGCCTCTCTCCACTGCTGTTGCATTTGTTTGAACCAAAGGGCAAGGTGGTTGTGATCATAGACATTCTCAGAGCAAGCTCAACAATTTGCACGATTCTTGAAAATGGCGCTTCAAGAGTGATTCCGGTGGCTTCCCTCGAAGAATGTTTAAAGTATAAAGACAAAGAAAACCATATCGTAGCCGCCGAAAGACATGGTCAAAAACCTGATGGTTTTGAATTTGGCAACTCACCTTTTGATTTTCCCAGAGAAAAAGTCGAAGGCAAAACTGTTGTGCTGACCACAACAAATGGAACCAAAGCGCTTCATATGTCAGCTGAAGCCTCACATATAGTAATAGGTTCCTTTTTAAATCTCGATAGCCTATGTTCCTGGCTGAAAGAAACAAACAGAGACACGGTTCTTTTCAGTGCCGGATGGAAGAACCATCTAAATTTTGAAGATTCAGTTTATGGCGGTGCAGTACTGGAAATGCTGAAGAACGATTTTGAATCGGATCTAGATTCATCGCTAGCTGTACGATATCTCTATAAAAATTTAAAAAACAGGATGGATGTTGCTATGAAATTTTCATCACATTATAAAAGGCTTGAAGGTTTTGGTGTCAGTAAAGACGTTGATTATTGCCTTTCAATAAATGAGTTAAGTGTACTTCCAATTCTACAGGGAAAGGATCTCGTCGATGCATACCAGACCCAGGATCACGATAATAAAGGAACTTCCTTCTGAACTTGCTCTACGATCTTAGAGTAATAGTCCTCATAAAGCGGTAACACCTTATCTAGATTAAAATTCTGAGATTGTTTAAATGCATTCTCCCTAAACTTCGTCAAAAGTTCTTCATCGGATAATAGTGCAATCGCATTTTTACTCATCTCTTCTACATCTCCAACATTACTTGTAAATCCGGTGTTGCCGTCTATATTAATTTCCGGGATGCCTCCTGTGTTAGATGATATAACAGGCACCTGCACTGCCATTGCCTCCAGAGCTGCAAGACCAAAAGATTCGCTTTCTGAAGGCATAATAAAAACATCAGCGATCGCTAGCAATTCCTCGATTGCATCCTGCTTTCCCAAAAAGCGCACGTCATTACAATTGCCCAGTTCTCGACAAAGGATCTCTGCTTTCTGTCTCTCGGGCCCGTCACCAATTAATAACAATTTTGAAGGGATCTTAGCTCTTACTTTGTCGAAGATTCTCACCACATCCAGCACCCTTTTTACTGGTCGGAAGTTAGATGTGTGTACCAGTACTTTCTCACCGTTCGGTGCTAATGCTTTCTTAAAATGATCCTTATTCGATTTAGAAAATCGGCTGAAATCAACAAAATTGGGTATTACTTCGATTTCTTTATCGATATCAAAATGTGAATACGTCTCCTCTTTAAGATTTTGAGAAGGAGCGGTGACTCCATCTGAACGGTTGATAGAAAAGGTAACCACCGGAGAATATGTTGGGTCTTTACCTACTAACGTAATATCCGTACCATGCAATGTTGTAATGATCGGAATATTGATGTTCTTTGTTAATAATATTTGCTTCGCCATAAAGGCGGCAGAAGCATGAGGTATCGCATAATGAACATGAAGCAGATCAAGTTTCTCAAAAAGAACTATATCCACCATCCTGCTAGCTAAAGCAGTTTCATACGGTGTATACTCAAATAGCGGGTAATCCGCAAACCTCACTTCATGATAGTAAATGTTTGCATCAAATGTATCGAGTCTTGCCGGCTCCCTATATGTTATAAAATGTACTTTATGACCCTTCCTGGCCAATCCTTTTCCAAGTTCTGTCGCTATAACTCCACTCCCTCCATAGGTTGGATAGCAGGTGATTCCAATTTTCATAGTTTCAAAAATAACTAATACAACAATGGTAAATCACCTAAAACAGTTCGAAGTGAAGTTTTTATTCTTCTCCTGCTACAAATTTGTTCAGCTTAGATTTTTCTATGGCTTGGTAAACTGCAGACTGCATTCTGGTTCTAATATCATTTCTTACCAGCTTCCAGTTATTCGCGTCCGGGTAGACCCTGTTTGAGAGAAAGATGAAAATTACATCGTTATATGGATCCGCCCACGCGCCAGTACCCGTGAACCCTGAATGGCCAAAGGTGTACGGAGATGCCTCGCTAGATGTAGGCCCACTTTTATTCGGATCAGTTTCCGGCTTGTCAAAGCCCAAACCACGCCGACTTTTACTACTCTGTCTTGAAGTGAATAAATTTACAGTGTTTGGCTGCAAATACTGCTGACCTCCGTAGCTTCCTCCATTTAACAGCATCTGCATCAATACAGCAAGATCGTTCGCGTTTGAGAATAATCCGGCATGTCCGCCAATTCCACCCATCATAGCTGCACCAGGGTCATGAACGTGCCCATCAACAAGCTGTTTTCTAAAATCTATATCTACTTCAGTCGGAACGATCTTTTTGTTATCGAATCTACTCAATGGCAAATAACCTATCGTTGACATCCCCAAAGGTTTGTAAAAAATATTTGCGGTAAAGGTATCCAGCCTCTGCCCGCTCATCCTTTTTATCAAGCGTTCGAACATATAGAAACCCAGATCGCTGTATACGTATTTTGGTTTTGGATTAATAAATGAATTTTGGATCGTATTCCAGATACTATCCGGATAATCATTTCGTATGAATAATCTGTCTGAAACACAAATCTCATAACCGTCTTTGTCTGTTGTACAATAATAAGATTCATATTTGTCGTCCGCCACAGTCTTTTTGTAGAATGGTATCCAGCTTTGTAGTCCGGCTTCATGTAATAGAATATCTCTAACCATAAGCGAGCCGATACTACTTCCTTTAGTTTCTTTCAGGTAATGAGAGATCGGTCTGTATATATCAAGTGAGCCTTCATCAAAATAATACATTAAAGAAATTGTACTTGCAGCGATCTTAGTGATAGAAGCTATATCATACAGATGATCATTTTGAACAGCGATCTCTTTTGAATAAGTGTGATTCCCAAAAGATTTATGATAAAACACTTTACCTTCTTTTGCAACAAGAACCTGACATCCCGGGGTTGCCATGGTATTTATAGCCTCGTAAGCTATCGAGTCTATCTTCAAAAGATCTGCCCGGTTAATGTTGACTTCTTCAGGAATTGTGTATTTCAGTCGGATGGGTGCTTCCGTAAGCACTCCTGAACCATATATGAATTTAGACCCGGCAGTCACCGGCAACTTTCCTCGGGAAGCAATCCCCCCAAACAGCAACTGAGCCGATAATTGCTCTGTATAGCTATTCTCTTCATAAGCACAGAGTACTGCGTCAACATTCTCAAAATTTGCAAGACTATAGGGAGAGCCAAAGACTACCACTGTTACCTCCTTTTCCTTACTGATACTACTTATCAAGTTAAGCGTGTGCGTTGATATCCCATAGTTCTTGCTTCCCGAATAACTCATATTCTGAACTCCAATGACGATCCTGTCATATGGTTTCAGCTCTTTCATTAATGAAACTCCATCAAATGAAGTTGACTTTACATTGAAATGATCGAAGGGCGCATACAATGAAAGATAATCCTGAAATTCTGTCTGGTTCTCTTGTCCAATTACAAGAGAAGCAAAATTTGAATTTTCAAGATTTCTGAATGGAATAACACCTTCATTGTCTGCAGCGATAGTTAGTGCCGATTCATATAATTTTCTGATCAGGTTTTCAGAAAGCGGTTGATTTAAGTCACTATACAGATCCTTAACATCTTGCTTTGGAGTAACTGTAAGTCCCAGATCATATTTTGCAGCTAGTATTTTTTTAACTCTGCTGTCAACTTCTTGCTGGCTTATCTTTCCTTTCTTCACAGCTTCCAGAATACGTTGTTTTCCTTTTGCGACATCTTCAGAAAAAAGTAAAATATCATTACCGGCGATAAAAGCTTCAGCATCGACAACCCCTGGTTTATAGTAATCAGAAACGCCCTTCATGTTCAATGCATCTGAAAATACCAGTCCTGCGAAGCCCATATTTACTTTGAGTAGATCGGTGGTCACTTTCCTGGAGAGAGAAACGGCCAGATCCTTGCTTTTATCGAGTGCAGGTACATTAATGTGGGCGACCATTGCAGATTTAAGCCCGTTGTTGAACAGTATCTTAAAAGGGAATAGCTCTGTTGAATTCAATCTTTCCAGATCGTGATTGATAACAGGAAGTGTATGATGTGAGTCGTGATCTGTATCTCCATGACCGGGAAAGTGTTTAGCACATGCCATTATCCCGGAGTTTTGCATTCCATTCATGTACGCCAGACCCTTCATTGCGACGTTAAACTTGTTTTCCCCGAAGGATCGATAATTGATGACTGGGTTTTTAGGATTTGTGTTTACATCGACAACAGGGGCCAAATTAACATGTATCCCCATTCTCTTGCATTGTAATCCGATCTCATAGCCCATTTTATATATGAGGTCATTATTTTCGATCGCTCCAAGAGTGATCTGTTTTGGATATTTTAAGGTACTGTCGAGGCGCATACTTAAACCCCATTCTCCATCTATAGAGATCATGAGGGGAATTCCTGATCTTTCCTGAAACTCGTTGGTCCACTTCAATTGTTTGGCAGGAGTACCTTTGAAAAAGATGAGTCCTCCGAGATTTTCTTCTTCAATAAGTTTTAGGATCTCCTTCTTATGTTCATCCGATTTATTACTGTATACTGCCACCATAAAGAACTGGCCCAACCTCTCGCTTTCAGACATCTCCGCGAACCTTGCTTCTATCCACTGCTGTTTCTTGATCTCTTCTGCGCTTTCATTGGTGTACTTACCGGCTTCAGAATCCAAAGATGGAAGAGCAATTAATAAAAAGAGTAGAAGCAAATAGTTTTTCATCTCAGAAATAAATTACAACAGCTTTTGTACCAATTTTACGATAAGTGAATAAATGCGTTTTCGAGAATGCATCAATATCCGCAATTCGATTTGTAAATATAGCATCGTAAAGCGGTTGGGAGGTTATAATGATATCCATAATGTTTGGAGAATGTGATCAAAATATTAAACAAGCCGGGGATAATGAATTAATTTCGATTAGCGAACATTAAAGAATGTATAACGCAATAAAGAAGAAAGAATTTTGTTCAAAACTCGATAATGCAAATTTTCAGATCATCATTTTCAAAAATCCCCAAACACTCGAAATTCGATTACCAACCTCGATACAGTGGTGCAGAAGAGGAAGAAGTTGAAGTTGAAAAGCGTATAAGTTTTAACAGGAAAGGCCTTCCATTTAGTGATTCCAATCTGATCAGCGGTAAGTTGCGCAGGTCGGTCGTTACTTATCGTAAACGCGAAACGCAAAAGAGAAAAATGCGTTTGTACATTCTTCTTGGCGCTGTTATAGCTATACTCATTCTCATGATTCAAAACCTGTAATTTACTCGATGACCGATGTTATTCAACTACTTCCTGATCACATATCCAATCAAATCGCGGCGGGGGAAGTAATTCAACGCCCTGCTTCTGCCGTCAAAGAACTTTTAGAAAATGCTATCGATGCCGGAGCAAAGGAGATTAAATTAATAGTTAAAAATTCAGGAAAGTCCTTAATACAAGTTGTCGATAATGGCAGCGGGATGTCGGAAAACGATGCACAAATGTGCTTTGCAAAACATGCTACCTCAAAGATCAGAGCGATCGAGGATCTGTTTGCGATCCGTACTAAAGGGTTTCGAGGAGAAGCGCTTGCTTCTATTGCAGCTATCGCCGAAGTAGAACTCAAGACTAAGTTGAAGGATGATGATACCGGTATCAGAGTAGTAATTGAAGGTTCTGAAGTAATTTCCAGCCAGGCTTGCGCATTCGCAAACGGTACTTCGATAAGCGTCAGAAATTTATTTTATAATGTACCTGCCAGAAGAAAATTTCTAAAGTCCAACACCGCGGAAAACAAACATATCATCGACGAGTTTCAACGCATATGTCTTGCTCATCCAGCAATAACGTTTTCTTTCTATAACGATGACAAACTAGTGTATGATGTCAAACCGGCAAACCTTAGAAAAAGGATCGTTGCACTCTTAGGTGATAACTATAATGAAAGACTCGTGCCTGTTGAAGAACATACTGATTATGTTTCAGTTAAGGGATTTATTGGCAAGCCTGCTTTCGCAAGAAAAACAAGAGGAGAACAATTCCTCTTTGTAAACAACAGGTTCATCAAGAGCAAATATCTCAATCATGCAGTATACTCAGCTTACGAAGAAATGATTCAGCAAAATAGCTACCCTATGTTTATCCTTTTTCTCGAGGTTGATCCATCGAGAATCGATGTAAATGTACACCCTTCCAAAAACGAAGTAAAATTCGATGATGATCGACTTGTCTACACCATAACGAATGCAGGCATCAAGCATGCTCTTGCACAACATAGTATTATTCCATCGCTTGATTTCGATGTTGAACAAGGATTTGGGTCACTTCCAGGTTTTCAAAATCATGGTTCCCCGGTCTATGAAGCACCTCAAACCAGCAATTGGCAAATGCTCTACCCCGAACCTGAAAGTGTTATGACGATCGAGAGCGATACTGAATCTCAGGATAATTTAGAAAGTACTTTTAAACCTGTCCAATTACATTCGAAATACATTTTAACACAGATCAAATCGGGCTTCATTCTTATCGACCAGCAATCCGCTCACGAACGCGTACTATTCGAAGAGTTTATTCGTAAGCTTAACTCAAAGAAAATCAGCAAACAACAGATGTTGTTCCCAAAAAAACTCGAGTTTCCTACACACGAATCTGAAATCATTGAAAAGCATAAAAACGAGCTCAATGAATTGGGGATCGAAGTAGAAAAATTCGGTAGCAATACTTTCATCATTCAAGCCTTACCACCTGAACTCAAACCAAACCAGGTTGAAGATCTTTTCGAGACGATCCTTCATTATTTCAATACACACGAAACACTCGAAGAACTTGCAATTTATACCAGAATAGCTCAATCTCTGGCAATTTCAGCTTGTATTAAAAGAGGCGAAACTATGAGTGTGCCGGAAATGCAAAATCTTACAGATCGCTTGTTTGCATGTGAAAACCCAATGACAAGTCCTTCTAAAAACCATTGCTTTATCCAATTCGATCTGTCAGAGATCGATAACAAATTCCTTAATGACCTATGATGCGTCAAATCACACCTGTGGTAAAGATCTTGCTGATCTTGAACATCGCACTATTCGTGCTGTCTTATGTGTATTCAAAGTTTACCGGTGGTAGTCTGAATGGTATTCTGGGTCTACATTACTGGACATCAGAAAAATTTCAACCATTTCAGATAGTCACCCATTTTTTTATGCATAGCGATCAGTTTATCGGTCATGTTTTCTTTAATATGTTCGCGCTTTTCATGTTTGGTCCACACCTGGAAAGAAAGCTTGGCGCAGAACGCTTCTTGTTCTACTACTTTTTTACAGCCATTGGAGCCGCAGTCATTTTCCTAACGATCTTCCACCTCGAAATTCAAACATTCGAAGAAAGGGTAGAAAATTTCAAGAATAACCCAACTATAGAGCAGTTTGAAAGTATAAAAGATAAGGAAATAGGCAGTTTTTATCAGCAACGATTAAGATTGGACGAGTTTATCAATGAATGGCTGAAGTATCCTGAAAGTAATAATTATAAGTCTCAGGCAGTTTCGATAGTTAGTTCAGTTTTAGAAAGAGAAAAAGATAAGCCCATAGTTGGCGCTTCAGGAGCTATTTTTGGAATCTTACTGGCTTTTGGGATGTTCTTTCCAAATCTTACGTTGTTACTATTAATTCCGCCGATACCCATAAAAGCGAAGTATTTGGTACTAATTTTGGGTGTGTTTGAGTTATATAGCGGATTACGGTTTGATCCGTCCAATAATACGGCTAATTTTGCACACCTTGGTGGGATGCTGTTTGGCTTTATACTTATTAAAATTTGGCAAAAGAAAGGTAGACTTTATTAATGAACCAATCGATCTGGCAAGAGCTTAAATATCGTTACCAAAACGGAGGAATGATCACAAGGTTGATCTTTATCAACCTGATCGTTTTTGTAGCATATTATGGTGGCGTCTCTATTATCTGGCTATTTGACAATGCATTTAGCGACATGATAGCCGGTAAGCTTATGTCTTTTATCAGCCTTCCCGAAGACCCTGCCACACTTGTTACCAGGCCTTGGACTTTCTTTACATATATGTTCATGCATAGCGGACTTTGGCATATTCTATTCAACTTGTTAGTCCTCTATTGGTTTGGTAGTATCTTAACAAACTATTTAAGCGACAGGAAAGTACTCCCAATTTATATCTATGGTGGTTTGTTCTCAGGTTTGCTTTTTATCGCTGCATACAATTTCCTTCCTACTTTCGCCAGTGTTAATGGAACATTGATCGGTGCTTCAGGTGCGGTTCTCGCGATCGTATTTGCTGCTGCTACTCTAGTTCCTGATCACTCTATTCATCTTCTTTTCGTTGGAGCAGTTAGAATAAAATATATCGCTCTCATCATTTTACTTCTTCAGTTTATTAACCTGAAGGGAGGAAATGCAGGTGGGAATTTTGCCCATATCGGTGGTGCGCTTTTTGGCTTTCTTTTTATCAAACAACTGCAAAATGGTCGCGACTGGTCCATCGGATTTAACTGGGCTGTCGATAAACTTAGTAACCTTTTAAACTTCAATCGTAAAGCACCACGAATTAAAATAGTTTATTCAGACAAGGAAAAAGCAAGTCGTAAATGGGTCAGAAAATCGAAAAATAAAGCAGAACAAACTTCACGACAAGATCAGATAGATCAAATCTTAGATAAGATAAATCAATCCGGATACGAAAGCCTTAGCAAAGAAGAAAAAGATTTCCTTTTTAGAGCAAGCCGAGAAGTAAAGGATGAATAAAAACTCTTTTCTTATTCTCAATATTCTCCTGGCGATAGTTCAGATCGGGATATACTACATATCTAAAATTCCACCTGAGCAATTTTGGCCTGGAGCGTTTCTTTCTTTTGCTTTTCCCTATGTCACAATCTTTAATGCTATTTTTATTCTGGGCTGGCTTATGAGCAAAAGGTTGTTCTCACTGATCTCTTTATTCAGCATTATAATCACTCTCCCAGACATCACCTCTTCATTTAGTCTACCTGTAAAACAAACCGAAGGGAAGTTCCAAATCCTTAGTTATAACGTTAAAAATTTCGATCTCTACAATTGGAGCCGAAATAAAGATTCGAGAGAAAAAATGTTGGAGATCATTCGTACAGAAAACCCTGACATGATATGCTTCCAGGAGTTTTTTACCAATGAGAAAGACGAGTTTGACAATATCAAAAAGATTCATGAAGAATTCGGATATAAGTATTTCCACTATGAAGAATCTACTCAATATCAGAAAAATCACTGGGGATCAGCAACGTTCTCGAAATTCCCAATAGTTGAACGTGGCAAGATTGATTTCGACGGCGAGTTTAAAAACATGAGCATTTACACGGATGTTAAAATTCAGAATGAGGTTCTTCGAATTTATAATCTTCATCTCCAATCTTACCATATGATCGATGAAGACTATGATTTCCTGAAAGCTATCTCTGATTTTAAAATTCCCGAATCTGGTTCTCTGATAAGTATTTTTAGAAAAATGAGATCAGGTTTTGTGAAAAGATCAAAACAGGCCGCAATTATCAAATCTCACATCGATGAATATGAAGGGAAGAAGATCGTATGTGGCGATTTCAATGATATCCCTATCTCATATACCTATAAACTCATCTCTAAAGACATGAAAGACTCCTACCGATTCAGAGGGTTGGGTATGGGAAAAACTTTCGTAAGCAGCCTTCCTAGCCTTCGAATCGATTATATTTTGGTTGATAATAGTATCGAAGTTGAAGAGTATAGAAAACTACCTTACCGATATTCAGACCATTATCCCATCTCGATCTCTTTTTCATTTTAATTTTTATGCCTCCACTGTTAAATTAATTTTGATTGCTCGTATATTTGAGCTCTTATGAGCGAGTTGAAGATATATAACAGTTTGAGTAGAGAGAAAGAGGTTTTCAAACCACTAAATCCTCCATTCGTTGGCTTGTATGTGTGTGGTCCTACAGTTTACTCTGAACCGCATTTAGGTAACCTCAGGACATTTATGACTTTTGATATCGTATATAGATATCTGCTTCATCTGAATTACAAAGTGCGATATGTTCGGAATATTACTGATGTTGGACATATTACCAATGAGTTTGATGAGAGTGAAGACAGAATTCAACAACAGGCTAGCAGAGAGCAGCTGGAACCAATGGAGATCGTCAATAAATATACCCGCTCATTTCATAAACTTACTTCAACATTTAATCTTATAGATCCAGATATAGAACCAACCGCAACTGGCCATATTATCGAGCAAATTGATATGGTAAAACGGATTCTTAAGAACGGCCTGGCATATGAATCTGAAGGTTCTGTTTATTTTGATGTGCTCAAATACAATGAAAAAGAAAATTATGGCGAACTGTCCGGTCGAGTGTTAGATGATCTCGTCGCAGGATACAGAGAACTGGACGGACAAAAAGATAAGAAGAATCCGGTCGACTTTGCTATTTGGAAAAAAGCTGCATCAAACCATGTTATGCAATGGGACTCGCCATGGGGAATGGGATTTCCGGGATGGCACCTCGAATGTTCAGTGATGAGTACCAAATATCTCGGGAAAACATTTGATATTCACGGAGGCGGAATGGATCTTAAATTTCCGCATCATGAATGTGAGATAGCTCAATCGGTTGGAGCAGACGGTCAAAAACCTGTTAACTACTGGATGCACGGTAATATGCTAACGATCAACGGTCAAAAAATGAGCAAGTCGCTCAATAACTCAATATTACCGGATGAGTTGATCAGTGGAGAAAATGAACTTTTGGAAAAAGGTTTCCACCCAATGGTCATTCGCTTTTTTATGATGCAAACCCATTATGCAAGCACGATCGATTTTAGCAATCAAGCATTGATAGCTGCAGAAAAAGGTTTCCAAAGATTGATGAATGCTTTTAAGAATCTCCATAATCTGGAATATAAGAGCGGAAATGTAAACCCTGAAGCAGTAGAAGAAGTGAAGTCTAACCTGCAGAAAATGAGTGATCATATGAATGATGACTTCAACACAGCAGAAACAATAGCCAGGATCTTTGACCTCTCTAAAAAGATAAACTCATACTC
>JABDMM010000038.1 GCA_013001465.1 Chitinophagales bacterium
AGTTATCTATACACTCTATAGGCCCCAGATCGCTTTCATTTCCTTTTTCATCGACTGCTGCTACAGAATAGCAACCTGCAAGTCCGGAAGGGTTGCCTGTAAGGTCATGCGCAAAAGTGGTATCGAAGAGACCGAAAGTCGAGCCAACCTGAACGAACTGACTCACGAGTGACTCTCCAAAAAATATCTTATACTGTATGATATCTGCGCCGCATGTATTATCAGGAAGGCTCCATGAAACAAAGTTAATAAGGCTGACAGTATCCTGAGGTTCGGATAAGAAGTTCTCACAATTATTGCTCACATTTACAATTGGTTCACAAGGAGCTACCGTATCAATAGGAGTTGCACATGCTTCCTGAGACCAGTTCTTCAGCGTATCTAAAAATGGAAGTGCATTATACTCTCCATAACTTCTGATCCTGTAACAATATAAAGAATCATTGATCAAACCTTGGTCTTCGTAAAATGCAGAATCAACCGTTGCAATCGAATCGAAGATCGATGTCAACGGGTTTAGTTTTAAAACATCATATTTAAAATTTGCCCAGGGTACTTCTTCATCCCATGACAATTTTAATCTTCTATCTGTCGCTGCTATACTCAGGAAAATAGAAGAAGCAGGATCAGAACTGCCAATAAGATTTCCGTTAGAATAAAAATCGATCTTATAGTTAAAAGCATCAGCAGACGTGTTGATCAATGAGTCGATATGTGATGTGTCCCTTTTCAATTGATGAAAAGATGTTCTTGTGACAGTTTTGATCAAAATGTAGTTCGAGCCGCCTAGCCCATCAGCTCGCATGATATCATATGTGTATGGTGGACCATCGATCAATGTATCTAATTTTCCAGTGTCTGTTGAGGGAGGTATCCAACTAAGCTGAATGCTGCCGGTAGATGCATCTGTTTCTAAAACGCTCACTTTAGTCAAAATTGGTACATTGTCGATCATTTCGATACAGACCTCATTTGAAGGAATACTTTTGACCTGATTAAACTCAGTACCATCCGCTGCAGATTGAGCAAAGTGTGCCATGACACGATAGCAATATTCATTCCCACGGTTGACGTTAAAATCTTCAAAGCTGTAATTTTGCTGTCTGCTCGCGATCTTTATGTAACCTCGACCAGCGAGTCCGGTTTCACACTTTTCAGGAGTGAAATTATTGCTTCCCAGGCGCCTCCAGACGCTAAATCCAATAAAATTTGCAAAAGATGCGCACTGATATGGGTCATCCCAACTGACTGTTACTTTATCTGCCTGAGCCTGTGCTATCAGATTTTCAGGAGCTGGTGCAACTACTTTGATCTGCCAGGATTCAAGGTCCGTTAAAGGAACTGAAAAATTATCTTCAGCCTTGAAAACGACCTGATAAAACTGAGGTCGGATATGATCACAAGCCGTATTCCAGGTAAAGGTCCCTGTTGCGGGATTCCCTACATTGTCACTAAAAGTTGCCGGATTAACCGGAGTGATAAACGGACCACCTTCAGCAGTTAAAGTTACATTCTGACCCACATCTGGGTCATCTGCAGATACATTTAGAATGAGCGATTCTCCTGCAATTACACAAGTATCTTTTAACTCTTTGATCCTTGGAGGATCGTTCAAATTATCATCTACAATGATCTGCATATCTCTCACCAGAGTTCCCATTAATATAGCCTGACTTCCAACTCGTCTGTACTCTCGAACAAGGATCGCAATATTATAAATCCCCACGGATTGCGGGGTTGCCCAAATGATCTCTCCGGTTTGTTTATTAAGAGTGAAATTATTATTTGCACTAACAGGAAATTGATCCGGGTTTTGATATAAAGGCACATCGGTTCCCAATGATTGTTTTGGGGGGATCAAAGTATATGTTAAACTATCCCCATCAGGATCGTAGGCATTCGGATTATGATAAAATGTGTCGAGCACATTTGCAAAGTCGATCGGTGGAGTAAGCAAGACCGGAGAATTGTTAAAACCAAGTTGGTTTGGATTGAAGTTGAAGTAGATCGTGTCTTCAATATAAAATGGCACATTGACCGAGTTCCCGATATTAACGATACTGCTTATCCTGTTAGGGTCATTCATCGATAAAATATAAAAACTCGAGGAGCCGGGATATTGATGTACTCCCGGATATACATTCTTTTTTATGTCTTGTTTCAAAAGCTCACCATCCGGAATACCGTTTCCATTGCCATCGGGACCGTTTGCTCTGTATAACCAATCCGTAGCGCCGTCGCCCCAGGAAATTTTCAGACTATCTCTGTCGGCAGAGCTAGGGTCTTTGGAATAGGTAATGATCTCGATCTCGTAGGTAAAGGGTGCTATGAGCCGGTATATAATTTCTCCTGCTCTGTTGTGTGTGGCAGAGGAGAAGAGGGGAAGTATTACCAATCCAAGTATCAGTATTTTCTTAATAGTGTGCAATTTGCGGCAGAATGACTTAATTGTATACGTTTGATAACCCCTAATTATTGCTATAAGTTTGGTTATCTATACTATTTTACGAAGAAGTAACCGAAGCTGTTAGGAATTCCCTGTTCATTCTTGCAATATTTGCGACAGAAATTTCTTTCGGACATTTTGCTTCACAAGCATAAGTGTTGGTACAGTGCCCAAAGCCTTCCTCTTCCATTTGTGCTATCATTTTCAAAGCTCGTTCTTCTCTTTCAGTTTCACCTTGAGGTAAAAGTGCCAGGTGAGATATCTTAGCACCCACAAATAATGAGGCTGAAGCATTTTTACAAGCGGCAACACATGCTCCGCATCCGATACAAGATGCAGCATCAAATGCGAGGTCTGCATCTTCCTTTCTGATCGGGATCGCATTTGCATCCGGAGCACCACCTGTATTGACAGACACAAATCCACCAGACTGAATAATTCTATCAAAAGCGCTTCTGTCAACAACCAGATCTTTGATCACCGGAAATGATTTCGCTCTCCATGGTTCAACAAAAATAGTATCACCATCTTTAAACGATCGCATATGAAGCTGGCAAGTGGTAATTCCTTTTCCAGGTCCATGCGGTTCTCCATTGATCACAAGACTACAGCTTCCACAAATCCCTTCCCTGCAGTCATGATCAAATGCGACAGGCACATCCCCTTTCTCTACAAGCTTTAGAT
>JABDMM010000086.1 GCA_013001465.1 Chitinophagales bacterium
CTCATCACCTGTTCAGCCATCGCTCTTTTCTTGTGCAACTTATGTGTTCTGATCACAAATACAGATGCAACTATTAATACTACTGCGATCGCGATCACACCACCAAAATAAAATACACCTGCAACTAAGAAAGCAACAGTAAATGCACTAAATGCGGTAAAGAACCATCCTCCAATTACCGACAACACTCCGGAAACTCTAAAAACTGCACTGTCCTTTCCCCAAGCTCCATCAGCTAAGGATGTTCCCATAAACACCATAAAAGTCACGTAAGTAGTAGAAAGAGGCAACTTCAATGAGGTGCCAAGTGCGATCAATATACTTGAGACCACCAATGTAACTGACGCTCGCACAAGATCGAACGACGGAGCTTGATTCCCTAACACTTTTTTGCTGTTATTAAACGCTGCATCATCAAATTGCTTCTCCATTCTACGTCGTAGATCTTCCGGAAGTCTGCTGTTTACAAAATCTGCAGCTTTTGAAACACTTCTCACTAACTTTCTGGATACCGGAAAAGACGCAAATCTCTCTGAACCCTCTTGCTGTCTTCCAAGATCAAGTGAAGTCTTTAGTACAGATTTTGCCTTTTTGGAAGTCCACAATGTAACTGTCATTATGATTCCACTTAACAACAAGAATGCTGTTGGTGTGGGAACCTTACCCGAGAGGCCTTGCATCAAGAAGCTATCAGGATCTGCCCCTCCCGATTCTACAAAAAGTTGATATGAATTATAGCCTGCCAATGGCACCCCAATAAAGTTTACAAGATCATTACCGGCAAAAGCCATTGCCAAGGCAAAAGTTCCTACCAAAACGATCATCTTGAGGATATCTACTTTAGTGAACCATCTTAGTAATTGTAATATGACAGTCCATATAGCAAAGCTTACCAAAAGGATCTTGAATGCATTGTCGCTGATGGAAGCCTTAAGTGCATCATCCATAAAGGACGCACCTTTAGCACCTTTTATCAACATGAAATATGTGATTGCTGTAATTGCCAGGCCACCCCAGATTGAACCAAAATATTTCAACCTGCTTTCATAATCAAATGAGAACAGCAATCTCGTCAGATATTGTATTACTAATCCGACCGTAAATGCTATTATCACAGACAATAAAATTCCCGAAATTATAGCCAGTGCTTTTCCTGAATTTATGTATTGTCCGAGTTCCAGTGCATTCGGATCAACATTGATCTTGATTATAGAAATAGCCACTGCTGCACCTAACAATTCAAATACGATAGAAACAGTGGTAGAGGTTGGAAGTCCAAACGTGTTAAAAGAATCTAACAGAATTACGTCGGTGACCATCACAGCCAGAAACAGGATCATGATCTCGGAAAAATAAAAGTGCTCAGGATGAAAGATTCCTTTTCGAGCTACTTCCATCATACCGGATGAAAAAGTACATCCAAAAACGACTCCTAAGGCAGCAACAAATATTATAACCTTTAAGCTTGCCGCACGAGATCCCACTGCCGAATTCAGGAAATTGACTGCATCATTACTAACTCCCACTATGAGATCTGAGACCGCAAGTAGAAATAAGATTATGATTATAATCAAATAAAAAGTCAGCATAGGCCGATGAAATTCTATAGATGAGATCTAGACAATTCCAGCATGTCTAAAACCGAGCGAAAATATACGAAAGCAAATCTTAAGAATAGAAAATATGGAAAAATTTCTTTGTTTCAACATGTCAAATTTCTACCACTAATTAAATTTATTTGCCGAAATTAGCCATATATCACCACGGAATTTAATATGCAGATAATTAATAAGCTTAATAACAGGATGCGGCAAATCTTTCTATTTATAATATTAGCATATTCTGGCCAAGCGCTAGCTCAAAACAAATTTGACCTTGTTCAATGTTTACCATGCATGATAGGAACTCCGGAAAGCAATCCGGGTGTTCAAGAGTTTATCGAAACATTTGATCTCAGGCAAACTGAGAATGGCTATGCGGATCAATTATCTGAATCATTTCATCTAAATTTTGTTGATTTCAGTGAATCCTTGATCGTGCAAAAGGCAGGTATAGTTGTTAAAGAAGGAAAAGAAAATTCAGTTGGAGATTTTACTGTTGTATCATCGTATTCACAGATGAAAAAATTGCATCCCGCAATATTCAAAAGAAAAGTCGAAGTAACTGTAGTTGAAAATATCTTTAAAAATGAGGACCATGATCTAAGCTCTATGAGCTTTAAGCAGGAGATATTCGGAAAGACAAGAACTGTGGGTTTACTTATCGACAAATTCACTGCAAAATCAGATAAAGAAAAAACGATCGTAGCTGTTACAATATCC
>JABDMM010000028.1 GCA_013001465.1 Chitinophagales bacterium
GTTATGTCCAACAACATAAGCAATCCCATTTTCATCTATGAAAATATTATGGGCCGTTACGAGTTGATTGTTATAATTCCAATCATAATAGTTGAGCACATTTGGAAGATCGCTCAGGTCAACTATAAGCATTCCATTACCTCCTTCGTTCGTAACATAAGCATAATGATCCCAAACTTTGATATCCCGCCAGGTCGTCGAGGCTCCTGGTATAAAGCTAAGTTGAACAGGATTCGAAGGGTCTGTAATATCCACTATTGAAAATCCATTATATACACCTACCAATGCATATGCATTACCAGCAGTATCTTCATAAGCCCAAATATCTGAGAGTTCCTGAGTATATGGAAGCGAACCAATGACAGATAGATTCGACTGAGCAAATAGCCCTGAAGCAGTCAGAACTGCCAGACAACTGAACAAAATTTTCATTATCACGGAATTTGTTGTTTATTAGAAGGAAGTTGCAAATATCATATAAATGACTGAAGCTTTATAATGTTTATTATTTAATATGACATATTTATGATCAATATAAAACATATTAACAGCTGTGTGTTGAAGGTTAAAAAGAGTTAAATACCAAATGGGGCAGCAATATTTGATAATTTTACTCGATAAATAAAGCAGTTGAAAAGAAACAAACCTTCATATATCAATGTAATTCTATCGGTGACTCTTGTTCTGTTTATTTTAGGATTGGCAGGCTTAGCCATCTTTCAGGCTAAATATATCAGCGATTCCATAAAAGAGAATATTGAGGTTCAGTTGGAATTACAGAAAGAACCGGCACAAGCTGACATGCAAAAAACGATCCGAAAACTTGAATCCGAAAGGTATGTGAAAGCAGCACGTTTTGTGAGCAAAAAAGATGCTTTGATCAAGTTTCGGGAAGAAATTGGTGAAGACCCCACTGAATTTCTGGATTTTAATCCTTTGTATGCTTCATACATCATTCATGTTAAATCAGCTTATGCCAACCCGGATAGCATGGCTCGGGTTGAAAGTGATCTTATGGGGTATCCGGAAGTCAAAACTGTTTTATATCAAAAAGCGGTCATCGATGCAATCGACACCAATCTTAAAAAAGCTGCCATTGTGTTTGCCGGAGTTTGCATTCTCTTTTTACTGATCGCAATTACTCTGATCGATAGCACCATTCGTCTTGCCATGTTCTCTAATAGGTTTTTGATCCGAAGTATGCAATTGGTTGGAGCAACGCGTTGGTTTATCATAAAACCATTTGTAGCACGTGGCGTATTTAATGGTTTGATCAGTGGTATTTTGGCAGGCATTTTATTAATAGCCGCGGTGTATTTTGCGGAACAAAAGATTGAAGGACTTACCCTCTTTCAGGATTTGATTACCTTTGCCTCCCTGATCGGAGGATTGATTATTTTTGGTGTCCTTTTATCCTGGTTTAGTACTCATAGAGCAGTGCTTAAATATTTAAGACTTAAATTAGACGACCTTTACTAATATGGCAAAGAAGAAAACGACAGATCCGGGGAGCAGCATAGTTAAGAATCATAGCAATAAGTTTATGATGGGTAGAAATAACTACCTGATAATGCTTGTTGGTTTAATACTACTCGCTATCGGTTTTGCACTGATGGCTGGCGGTGGTACGGATGACCCAAGTATATTCCCAAAAGAAGAGATCTATAGCTTCAGAAGAATTTCGCTTTCTGTGATCGTTATCATGATAGGATTTGGGATCCAGATCTTTGCAATCATGCGAAAGCCTAAGTCTGAAGGTTTCTAAATCGCAACGAATTGACTTCATTAGAAGCTATTATTATCGGTATAATTCAAGGTCTTACAGAGTTTCTACCGGTAAGTAGCAGTGGTCATCTGGAACTTGGAAGAGCACTACTCGGAGAAAATATTGAAGAAAGTCTCACCTTTACCGTCATCGTTCATTTCGCTACAGTACTATCTACACTTGTTGTTTTCCGTAAAGATATAGTCTACATCCTCAGGCAACTTTTCAAATTTGAAAACAACCAGGAAGCACGCTTCAGTCTTTACATATTGGTCTCAATGATCCCTGTTGCCATCGTTGGCTTTGGATTCAAAGATCAAGTTGAAAGCCTTTTCAGCGGAAATATTCTGCTGGTTGGAATTATGCTTATGGTAACCGGAACACTCCTGCTTCTCACAATAATCATTAAAAGCAACGAAAAAAACCTAAGTGTCAGATCTGCTATCCTGATTGGGATCGCACAGGCTATAGCTGTTATTCCTGGTATTTCAAGATCAGGTTCAACTATTAGCACCGGTTTGCTGCTGGGAATTAGAAAAGATATTATCACACGATTTTCTTTTCTTATGGTTATTCCACCTATCATCGGCGGTACCATGCTCGAAGTGAAAGAGCTCATGGAACAAGGTGGAGTTCAATCTGAGGAAATTACCAGTTTATCTCTGGGATTCCTTGGAGCTTTTATTGCCGGACTCGCTGCTTGCCAGTGGATGATCAAGATCGTACGCAATGGCAAGATCCAATATTTTGCTTATTACTGCTTTTTTATCGGAATAATTGCGATCATCGCTTCATGTTACTAACTGCAGAAAAGAAATACACCGATTTTCAGAAGGGTCAGGTGATCTTAGTGAACAAACCACTCGACTGGACTTCTTTTGATATCGTAAACAAGATCCGATCGACCTTAAAACCGATCACCGGTAAAATAAAAGTTGGCCACGCCGGAACACTCGATCCAAAAGCAGACGGACTTTTGATCATATGCACCGGAAAGAGCACCAAAACAATCGATGCCTACCAAAACCTGGATAAAATCTATGAAGGAGAGATCTTCCTTGGCGCATCAACCCCTTCTTATGATTCTGAGACTGAAGCTGATTTCAAATTTGAAATGGCCCATATAGAGTTAGACGAGATTAAAGAGGCCTGTGCATCATTTTCTGGATTTATAAAACAGGTCCCTCCTGTATTTTCAGCGATCAAAGTGAAAGGCGAAGCATCTTATCTCGCTGCAAGAAAAGGTTTAAAACCAAAACTTAAAGAGAGGACAGTCGAGATAAAAGAGTTTAGTGTGCTATCATATCAATACCCTCTTGTTAAATTCAGGGTTCACTGTAGCAAAGGCACCTATATCAGGTCTCTGGCTCATGACCTGGGACAGCATTTAAAAGGTGGCGCTTACTTGAAGTACTTAAAACGAACTGCGATCGGAGAGTATAAACTTAGTGATGCCTGGGAGATTGACGATCTAACAGCTTATATTAAAGAATACGCACTGAAAAATGTATGAAAGTTTATAAGTCACTAGAATCGCTTCCTGAGATAAAAAATGCTGTAGTTACCATCGGTACTTTTGATGGTGTTCATTTCGGTCATCAAAAGATTATCGAGAGGATAAGAGAAATTGCAAAATCGAAAAACGGTCCTTCCGTTTTGATCACTTTTAACCCTCATCCGCGATTAGTACTCAATCCCTCAGACAAATCACTCAAACTGCTCACCACAATTGATGAAAGAATAGAGTTACTTGAAAAATACGGATTAGACATTGTAATGCTGATACCATTTACGCGTGAATTTTCTTTGCTTCCTGCCAGGGTATTTATCGAAGATATTCTGATCTCAAATTTCAATCCATCAGCAATTGTTATTGGTTATGATCACAAATTTGGCCATGATAGAACTGGAAATATCGACTTACTAAAGGAGTATTCCAGATCACACCATTTCGATGTAGAGGAAATCACAAAGCAAACGCTGGATGATATTGCCGTGAGTTCAAGCAAGATCCGCAATGCTTTAAATGAGGGGAATGTTAAAAACGCGTCTCTTCTGCTTGGACATCACTATGCTGTTTCAGGTTTCGTAGTGAAAGGCAACCAAATCGGCAGTGGACTGGGCTTCCCAACAGCGAATATTGAGTTAAATACCGATTATAAACTGATCCCTGCAAATGGCGTCTACGCAGTAAATGTTTATCTTGATAAACTTTATGGAGGAATGCTCAATATAGGTCACAGACCTACGTTTTCGGGGATACATAAGACGATCGAAGTTCACATATTCGATTTTACTAAAGACATTTATGGTGAAAAAATTAAAGTTGAATTTCTCGATCAGATCCGTAAAGAATCAAAATTTGATAACTCAGATATGCTTGTCGGACAGCTGAAAAAGGATAAGATCAAGGCTCAAAACATTATTGAAGACCTCAATAATTAACCTGCTTTTCCAGTACTTCAATTTCTTTTACTGTCATGTACCTTCCATTCCCTCCTACAAGATATTCTATCAAGGCTTCCCCTTCATATTCAATTGGGGCAGACATCTGGTCTTCGTCTCCATCTATGAGTCGGCATTCAAGGATAACGATATCATCTTTCGATAGTGGGTTGTCGATCTCCTCCAGTGTCATTCTCTTGAGGTTGATTTCAGCAACCCTATTCCCTATCCAGGCTTTTGTAAAACCTTCAATGTCATCAGACTTGATCTTGACCTTAAAGTTATAAGTAATCCCGGTTCCTGAGCCCTTGATACCACCCGACCAACGCTGAGATGTAGAATCCATCAACAAGAAATGAGAATTAGATACACACGAAGTTAAAACTGCAAGTGATATAAAGAATAGAATTTTGAATTTCATCAATGAAGTATTTTGTAAACAAGTTCTTTCAATAATTCAGCATGCTGAATATTTCTGTTGTCCACACCCTTTGATCTGAGATCATATTTTCCAAGGTCGATCATAGTTTCTTCCAATTTCTCCGATGAATAATTGATGCAAGCAGCCTTGAATTTTGACTGGAAAAAAGGTGGAATAGAAAGCTGACTATAGATCTCTTTATCAGGATTTCTGAATTTACTAAGGACAAATGCCTTCGAAAAATATCCATAAAGTGTCCCAATGATCACCGGAAATGGATTGTTCTTTTGATTATCGATCATATAATCCATGATCTTGTATGAACGAGATATATCTCGATTTCCTAACGCATCTTGAAACTCAAAAACATTATAATCCTTGCTGATCCCAATGTTCTTTTCGATATCATCGCTATCGATGACCTCACCTTTTTTCTTATTGATAAAAAGTTTGCTAAGCTCATTTGCTACTTTTGATAGATCGGTACCTAAATATTGAGCGAGTACTTGAGTAGCTTTGCTTTCAATGCTATATCCTTTATCTTCTACATAGCTTTGTATCCAATCCGGTAAAACTCTTTCAGAAATTCTTTTGGAATATAAGGTCACTCCTTTTTTTTCCATCGCTTTAAATACCTTCTTTCTACCATCAGCCTTCTTATTCTTGTGCACAATGACAAGTATCGTTGAAGGTACAATATGGTTTAGGTAAGACTCGAGTGTAGTTATATCTCGCAAATATTGAGCTTCCTTCACAATTACAAGCTGAACAGGAGCCATCATTGGAAGTCTTCTGGAAGCTTCCATGATCTGTATAGCATTCGTATCCTTTCCGTAGAAAACTGTAAAATTGAAAGACTTCTCAGATTCTGACAAGACTGATGATTCAAGCAGATCAACGATTTCGTCGATATAATATGACTCTTCTCCGTGTAGAAGATACAGAGGATGATACTTTCCGGCTTTTATTTCACTTCTTAACGTCTCGAATTTCAAAAGATGATTATTTTTTAAGTAAATCTACAGAAGAATTACATGGCTCGTTATATCTTAGCATTAAACATTTCAACATGACATTACAGATCAAAAGCCTCGATGAGTACAAGCAGGCATACAAAAAGAGTATTGAAGATCCGGAAACTTTCTGGGCCGATCAGGCAAAAACTTTCGAGTGGTTTGAACCATGGAGTTCAGTATTGAATTTTAAAATGGAAAATTCAAGTTTTAAATGGTTTGAAGGTGGTAAGCTAAATATAACTGTCAACTGTCTCGATCGTCATTTAAGCACACGGGGCGATAAAACTGCTTTGATCTGGGAAGCGAATGATGAATCCCGGGAATCTGTAAAACTTACTTATAAAGAGCTGTTAGCTAAGGTATGTCAGTGTTCAAATGCACTCAAAGAGCTAGGTATAAAGAAAGGAGACAGAGTTGTTTTCTATATGCCGATGGTTGTGGAATTAGCAATTGGAGTTCTCGCTTGTGCGAGGATCGGTGCTATTCATTCCGTAGTTTTCGCAGGTTTCTCTGCCAATGCACTTGCAGATCGAGTCAAAGATGCTGGGGCAGAGCTAATAATCTGTTCCGATTTTAATTTTCGGGGAAACAAGTGCATTGAAGTGAAGTCAGTTGTGGACCAAGCTATCTCTCAGGGATGCGATTCTGTGCGCAATGTTCTAATGTATAAGAATTCCAATAAAGATGTTGATTTTGAAAATGGCAGAGATGTCTGGTGGCATGATATAGTAGATAAACAACTGCCCTCGTGTGATCCTGAGATCATGGATGCTGAAGATCCCCTTTTTATTCTATACACTTCAGGATCTACCGGTAAGCCAAAAGGTGTAGTTCATAGTTGCGCAGGTTATATGGTTTATACATGCTATTCCTTTAAAAATGTGTTTCAGTATAAAGAGAATGACATCTATTGGTGTACGGCTGATATTGGCTGGATAACCGGTCATTCATACATTATTTATGGACCTCTGCTAGCAGGAGCTACCACTATGATGTTTGAAGGTGTTCCAACATATCCTGAACCCGACAGGTTTTGGAAGATCTGCAAGAAACATTCTGTTACTCAATTTTATACTGCTCCAACCGCAATTCGAGCCTTGATGGCTCAAGGTGACAAGTGGGTCGATTCAATCGATATGCCATCTTTGCAAGTTTTAGGATCTGTGGGTGAGCCTATCAATGAAGAAGCCTGGCATTGGTATAACGATAAAGTAGGCAAAAAACGGGCTCAGGTAGTCGATACATGGTGGCAGACAGAAACAGGTGGTATCATGATCACTTCCATTCCCGGCGTCACTGATTCTAAACCAACCTATGCTTCGTATCCACTTCCAGGAGTACAACCTGTATTGGTTGACCCCAAAGGCAATACGATCGAAGGTAATAATGTCGAAGGGCTTCTCTGCATCGAATATCCATGGCCTTCGATATTGAGAACTACATATGGTGACCATGACAGATGCATTAAAACATACTTTTCTCCTTTTCCTGGAAAATATTTTACCGGTGATGGTGCGAGAAGAGATGAAGACGGGCGGATTCGTGTCATAGGAAGGGTCGACGACGTGATCAATGTTTCCGGTCACCGTATCGGTACTGCTGAAGTCGAAAATGCGATAGATGAACACGAAAACGTTGTAGAATCAGCAGTTGTTGGGTTTCCTCACGAGATTAAAGGACAAGGGATCTATGCGTTCGTGATCTCAGATGGCAATATTGCAGACAAAAATCAATTTATCGCGGAGATCAATGGAATTGTGAAAGAGAAAATTGGGGCAATTGCTCGTCCAGACAAGATCAAATTAGTCGAAGGTCTTCCTAAGACAAGGTCAGGTAAAATTATGCGTCGAATTCTAAGACTCATTGCAGCTGATAGAATTTCTGATCTGGGCGATACATCTACACTGCTAAATCCTGAAGTCGTAGAAAAAATAATCTCCGAGAAGACTGAGGTTTAGAATTTGAGGTGCTTAATGGTTAACCCATTATTAATAAGCTGCTGAATAGAATCAATGCCGATCTTCAATTGAAGATGAACAAACTCTTGTGAGACATATCCATCGCTTTTTGCAGTTTTTACACCATCCGGAGTCATAGGTTGATCGCTGATCAATAAC
>JABDMM010000117.1 GCA_013001465.1 Chitinophagales bacterium
ATATAAAACAATCCAAGCTACCCTGGTTATCCAATTATGAGCAAACTTTTCGAATGCAGGCCAGGAGGGAAGATTCTCGGTGTATTTTGCGTCAAGAGCAGTTTTCCCATGAAATATGTTGATATAGTTGTTTCTGGTTTTAACCATAAAACCCAAAATATTTCCGCTATACTTAGGTGCATGAGGATCTTCTTCAGTATCGACATGTTCATGATGTAAACGGTGCATAATACCATAAGCATTTGCGCTCAGGTAAGAAGAGCCATGTACGATAAAAGCTAATACATAAAATACCCTTTCCCAGAACTTACTCATATGCCACATTCCATGTGCTGCATAACGATGATAAAATAATGCATGAGTAAAGATCGCTAAATACCAATGTATAATAAATACTGTTACAATAACCATTAAAGTGTATTATTAATGAATTAAACTATTGTGCTGCTTGAAAGCACAAAGATAAAACTATTATAAGCATTAAATATTGCTGACTTTTATTTTATTATGTTGATAATCGTGAATTATGGACGAAAATGCTTAAGCCTTGTGTTATATAAATAATGAAAATTACGGATATAACTTTTGGTAAGATGCTTACTCATTTGATTTAAATGTAGGTTCCCAGATTTCAGTTCTATAGATAAAACTGCTGTCCATAGGGTGCCCACCGGCAGAATGGATCAGGCCGCCATCTTTACCCCACTCCGTAAAAATTGAATATGTCAGATTCCCTTCGTAATCCGGTGTAAAGTATATAAAAGGCCGGTACTTATCATCAAGTTTTACTTTGCAGTAGAGATCGTTTCCATGATGAAAATTGAGAATAGCGTTATCATCTAAACTAGCTGTATATTTTGAAGGAGAGCATGCAATGTTATGCAAAGCCACATACACATTATGTTTATGCTCGTGTTCCCATTCCAACAAGTCAAAGTTATTCAAGAGCCGAAACGTATCTCTGTGATCCAGGTACGATACTTTTCCTTCAGTATTATTTATTGAAGCTCTTACATGGAATGTCTGATGTTTCTGCTCTATTTGAACATTGAAGGAATCGATTTCTCTCCATATCTCACTAGTATATGGTCCGTTGATATCATTTTCCCAGTGCTTTGCTTTAACATACAAAGCGCTGAGTTCACACCATTTTTGGAGACCACCAATAGCCTCAAACATAATGTGGGCCTGTTCAATGGCATGTTTGTCACCTTGAAATGTATTTTCTGATTTATTATTGCAACTAGCAAAAGTTAATGACAGTAGCGACAAATAGAATATGGATTGGTTTCTAGAAAAGCTAATGCTAAGCATTATTCTGTCTTTTCTATTTTCTGATATGAAGCCACAATACCTCGAATAAGTGAAGAACTAAAACCATGGTGTTCCATTTCGTTCAAACCTACAATGGTGCAACCCCGAGGCGTAGTTACTTTATCTATTTCAAATTCCGGATGTTGTTCTCGTTCGATAAGCAATGCTGCTGCACCTTTAACTGTTTGGTTAACGATATCACTTGCCGTTTTGGCATTGAAACCGATCTGGATACCTCCCTGAACCATTGCTCTTATAAAACGCATTACATAGGCGATCCCGCATGCACCTAATATTGTAGCAGCTTCCATCAACTCCTCATCGATATCTATGGTGATGCCAATTTTTTGAAAAATCTCTTTTGCCTCAGCCACTGCGTCATTGTCTGTGTTTTTATTATATGCAATTGCCGTCACGGATTCGCCAACGTCAGTGGCAGTATTTGGCATTGCACGAATTACATTTATGTTGTTTGGCAACTGTGAGGCAATTTCTTTTATTGTTACACCTGTTGCCACAGAAACTATGGTATGATCAGAAGTAACTACTGATTTAATATCTTCGAGGACATCGTTAAAATTGAATGGTTTTACAGCTATTATAATTATTCGGGAGTTTTCTACTGCAGCTCGATTATCAGAAGTAACGGAGATTCCTTGCTGTTTAAAATGATCCAGTGTTTGATAGTGCCTTTTAGAAAGTGTAAGGTAAGCTGGATTAAAATCATCAGAAATCAATCCTTTAGCAATGGACTGACCTAAATTACCGCAACCGAGAATAGCAATGTTCTTTTTCATTTGAGATAGTGTATTATAAGAGGATACGATATATACGTGGCTTGGGTTTAACCCCTTCCTTCAGGAAGATGTGAAATATAAGCCTTTAAACCAGTATGTTGGAGGAAGGCAAAGACGGCAACGATCAGAGCTAACAATGAAGTGATGATCAAGCCTGCGAAAGACATATGAAAGCTATTTGTTGCTACTACAATAATACTTGCAACCACCCAAATTATATCAAGACCCGTTACGACTTTAACTAAGTCTTGATTTATATTCTTGAAATTAGAAACCCAGTAAGCGAACCCTGCAAAGGCTACCATAACTGCTCCAACTATTACAAATGAAGATGTGCCGGCAGCCACAAAGATCGTTGCAAATTTACTGTTAAGGATAATCAAAGTCATTCCGCATAGTAAAGAAAACAAGGCATTGGCCTGTAAACTTCTTTTGATAAGTCTGAAACCAATCATATACTGAAGCATCTGGTGAAATACCAAGGTAGTATATCTATTGCATGTTAACAAAGATTTAAACCGAATATTATTGCCATAGGTCTAACTGGAGACAAGCGATTACTTTTTAATCGAATCTCTAAGATGCTTCCAGGCTTCTTTTATCTCAGTATTAAAGTGGTTCCATCGATCTTCATTCAACTCGCTGTCTAGCTTGGATTTGATTGAGTTGATCTTTTTACTGATCTCTTTCTTTTCTTCTTCCCATTTTTCTTTTGCTTCTGCTTTGCCAAGCTGCATTTTAAGTTTTGTCAATTCAAATTTCGAATTGAAGTACTCCAATGTTTCGTCTACAGATTCAGCCGCCTGATCTCCTTTATTTGATGCTTCTTTAAGCGAGTTGTTAACTGAGGACTTTAAATCCCTTATCGCGCTAGTGATCTTTCTGTTTTGTTCTTTAAGGGCATCCTCTGATTCCGCTTTACCGAGAGCAAGTTGTAGTTCAAGTTCTTCGAATTTAGCTTTTAGATCATTTTTGGAAAGATCGAATTTGCTTTTGTTCTTGTCAACCCAGACTCCCATATCATCTTTAAGGTCTTCAAACTTATCTTTTGATTCCGCCCAACCCAAATTTAGTTGAACATTTAACTCTTCAAGCCTGCTTTTCCACTGGCTTACTTTTTCCTGGATTTTGTTTTTGGTTTCCATTTGGTTTCTTTTTTATTTCTGAGTCTATAACAATTAATATAAATGTTTCAGTTTGCAATAAACCGAATAAAAGAGATAAAAATTCAGTTATTTACTTTATTAATAAAGTCTATGACTCCGTTCATATAATATTCTTGTTCGTCCCACATAGCGAGATGACTGCCATTAGCACAATACAAATAGGATCCATTTTTAACGAGTTTACTCATTTCTTCCATTTCCTTCGGATTCATACTATCATATTTAGCGCCAACCATCAATGTAGGCGTTTTGATTTCTCCCAATCTATCCCAAACTGACCAACCCTTCAGTAGACCACCCGGTACAAACTCACTTGGTCCCTGAATGTACTCATACACATACTGATTGATATGTTTAAAGCTTCGAAGAATAGGTTCGGGCCACTCTATAGTGGGAAACCGACAAATATGTTTTGTATAGAATTTTTCGAAGACCAGATCTGCATAAACCGGATTATGAAAATCTTCTCTGGATTCGTAGTATTCGAATGAATCTATTAAGCCTGGACGCATCGTTTTTCTCAGCTTTGCGTTGTACGCTTCATATTTATCGAAATCTGCCGTCATGTTTGATATGATCAGGCCTTTCAAATTCTCCTGGTACTTTAGAGCGTATTCAAGCCCTAATATTCCACCCCAGGAACTACCAAGTATATAAAAGTTACTTTTATCGAGACCCAAACCAATTCTGACCTGTTCGACTTCGTCAACAAATCGTTCCAAGGTCCATAAGTCATTATCATCTGGCTGATCTGAGTAATATGAACCTAATTGATCATAATGATAGAATTCTATACCGGCTTTTGGAAAGTAGCTTTCAAAGCATTCCATATATTCGTGTGTTAGGGCCGGACCTCCATGTAGAAGTAACACTTTAATATCCGGATTATTTCCGAATCTCTTAGTCCAAACCTGGTAGCCTTCTTCGAGATCGATCATTTGAATACCGGCAGCTTGAAATGGTCCCGACGTTTTAAAATCAAGATAATTATCCGCTGGAACTGTTTTTACCTTATCAGCAGTGGGCATACTTTCACAGCATACAAGTAAACAGAATAGCATGATCGCTGAGATTAGAGCGAAGTTATTGCTGAATTGTAGCATGAATAATAATTTTTCTAAAGATAGGGTAGAATATGAGATGAAGAAACTGATCAGCAGTATATAGCAAAAAAAAAGCTCCGAAGTAATCGGAGCTTTTTAAGAGTTAAATTAAAGAGTGAATGTTGTAAAACTAGTTTAGAAGTACCCATGCACCACTGGAATATCCATAGAAACCAGGAGTGCCATCTGTAACATAAATAACCATACCATTAACAGGAGTTAACAATCCTCTTTGTACAGTTGTCATTCTTGGGAATAAAACTGCTCCAGAAGTCGAAGTTACTTCCAACGCCACACTAGGTGTAATTGATGCTGCTCCAATTGCTATTGATCCCACATTAGTAAATGTTTTATTTGTTACAGTCTGCGTTGCAGTCAAACCAACCAACGTCATATCCACATCAGGAATAGTAATTATTCTAGTCGTAGAAGTTGATAATCCTGAAAGTTGGAACTGTACCTTTTTAGTGTTATCTACATTGTCCTGCATATACGTAGTCGCGTCAGTCATAGTCTTGTTTGTAAGTGTTGACGTAGAAGTCGCAGTGATCTTGTTATCCAATTGTGTTTGAATATCCGAAGTCACGTTTGCAAGATATTGATACTCTGTACTGCTAACACTTCCGTTCGCTACTTTCGCTGCATCGATCGCAGCAGAAGCTTTGATGTCTGCATTGTCGATGTTGGTTATAGTGTTGTTATCAGCATCGATCGACTTATTAGTCATCGTTTGCGTTGCATTCGTACCAACCATAGTCGTGTTTGCATCAGGAACAGTAATTGTTCTTGTAGTAGAAGTCGTAATGCCTGAAAGTTGGAACTGTACCTTTTTAGTGTTGTCAGTATTGTCTTGCATAAACGTGGTCGCATCAGTCATAGTCTTATTAGTAAGAGTTGACGTTGAAGATGCAGTGATCTTGTTATCCAATTGTGTTTGAATATCTGAAGTCACATTTGCAAGATATTGATACTCTGTACTGCTAACACTTCCGTTCGCTACTTTCGCTGCATCGATCGCAGCAGAAGCTTTGATGTCTGCATTGTCGATGTTGGTGATGGTATTGTTATCAGCATCGATCGACTTGTTCGTCATCGTTTGCGTTGCATTCGTACCAACTAAAGTAGTACTTGCATCAGGGAAAGAGATAACCCGGGTATTACCCGTAGTTAATCCTGATAACTGGAACTGTATCTGCTTTGTATTGTCCAAATTGTCCTGGATCAATGTTGTAGCATCGTCAATGTTCTTATTTGTCAATGTCGCAGTTGACGAAGCAGAGATCTTATTATTCAATTGAGTCTGTACATTGGAAGTGACTGTACCGATATACTGAAATTCAGTGTTTGAAACAGAACCATCAGCCATTTTCGTTGCGTCGATCGCGGCAGAAGCTTTAATATCTGCATTATCCAGATTGCTTATGGTATTGTTATCAGCATTGATCGACTTATTAGTCATTGTCTGTGTCGTATTTGTACCAACCAGAGTGGTTGTTGCATCAGGGAAACTAATAACTCTTGTATTTCCAGTTGTTATACCAGATAATTGGAACTGCACTTGTTTGGTGTTATCCAGATTATCCTGGAACAATGTCGTAGCATCATCAATGTTCTTGTTTGTCAATGTAGCAGTTGACGAAGCAGAGATCTTACTATTCAATTGAGTCTGGACATTCGAAGTAACAGTATTAATATACTGGAATTCAGCATTTGTAACAGAACCATCAGCCATTTTCGTTGCATCGATCGCCGCAGCTGCTTTGATCGCACTGTTGTCAATATTCGTAACTGTATTACTATCAGCATCGATCGTTTTGTTCTTCATATTTGAAGAAGAAACAGCAGAGATCTTGTTATCCAACTGCGCTTGAACATCAGAAGTAACAGAACCAAGGTACTGGAATTCCGCATTTGTAACGGAACCGTCAGCCATCTTTGTCGCATCGATCGCTGCAGCAGCCTTGATCGCACTGTTGTCGATATTCGTAACTGTATTACTATCAGCATCGATCGTTTTGTTCTTCAGATTAGAAGACGAAACAGCAGAGATCTTGTTATCCAACTGTGCCTGAACATCAGAAGTAACAGAACCAAGGTACTGGAATTCCGCATTTGTAACGGAGCCGTCAGCCATCTTTGTTGCATCGATCGCTGCAGCAGCCTTGATCGCACTGTTATCGATATTCGTAACTGTATTACTATCAGCATCGATCGTTTTGTTCTTCAGATTAGAAGACGAAACAGCAGAGATCTTGTTATCCAATTGCGCTTGAACATCAGAAGTAACAGAACCAAGGTACTGGAATTCCGCATTTGTAACGGAACCGTCAGCCATCTTTGTTGCATCGATCGCTGCAGCTGCCTTGATCGCACTGTTATCGATATTCGTAACTGTGTTACTATCTGCATCGATCGTTTTGTTCGTCATAGTTGCAGTTGAAGAAGCAGTAATTTTAGTATTCAACTGAGTCTGAACATTCGAAGTCACAGAATTGATATACTGTAATTCAGTATTAGAAACAGTTCCATTTGCAAGCTTACTTGCATCGATAGCTGCTGCTATTTTGATCGAGCTGTTATCAAGGTTTGAAATAGTGTTATTAGTAGCATCAATAGTTTTATTTGTAATTGTCTGAGATATGTCAGTTCCAACTATAGTTGAATTGGCATCAGGTACAAATAACGTTCTCGTCGTTGCGGTTGATACACCAGACAATTGAAACTGTACCTTTTTTGTATTGTCTACATCATCCTGAATTAGAGTTGTATTATCATTCAACGTTTTGTTAGCTAAAGTATTCGTTGATGAAGACGTAACATATCCTGCATCGTTAGTGAAATCGCTTACGTTTGTAGGTGTGTTGTTTACATCTGCATAATCAACAGCAGGGATCACGACCTGACCGCCACTTGTTAATGATATTGTATCATTAGAGATCGTTATAGTCTGGATCTCATTTGTAGTACTTGTATCTGCATCGTTAGGATTTGTAATATATCCGGCATCATTCATGAAAGTACTTACGTTTGTGGGTGTGTTGTTTACATCTGCATAATCAACAGCAGGGATCACGACCTGACCGCCACTTGTTAATGATATCGTATCATTAGAGATCGTCATAGTCTGGATCTCATTTGTAGTACTTGTATCTGCATCGTTAGGATTCGTGATATATCCGGCATCATTCATGAAAGCACTTACATTCGTAGGCGTGTTATTTACATCAGCGTAATCGACAGTAGGTAAAACAACTTGACCGCCACTGCTAAGCATAATGGTGTCGCTTACTATAGAAAGCGTTTGGATCTCATTTGTTGTACTAGCATCCGCATCTGTAGGATCTGTGATATATCCAGCATCGTTAGTGAAAGCACTTACGTTCGTAGGCGTATTGTTTACATCTGTGTAATCGACAGGAGGTAAAATTACCTGACCGCCACTAGTTAGAGAAATAGTATCATCAATGATCGAAATAGTCTGGATCTCATTAGTAGGACTTTGATCTGCATCGCTAAATGAGCTCATGTCAATATTTAGAGTTCCACCACCATCGGTAATTAGAAGTGAATTCCCTACAACTAATCCACTTATATTATGCTCATTAGTAGGACTTGGATCGGCATCATCTACAGCATCCAGGTATGATCCACCACCATTTGATAATGTTACAATACTACCGGATTTGCTTATAGTTTGAAGTTCGTTTGTTGTACTAGCGTCAGCATCTGTTGGATCTGTGATATATCCAGCATCGTTAGTGAAAGCACTTACATTCGTTGGCGTGTTATTTACATCAGCATAATCGACAGTAGGCAAAACAACCTGACCTCCGCTTGTCAATGATATCGTATCGTTCGATATTGTCATAGCTTGAATCTCGTTAGTGGTGCTCGCATCCGCATCAGTAGGATCAGTGATATATCCCACATCATTAGTGAAAGCACTGACATTTGTAGGCGTGTTATTAACATCAGCATAGTCGACAGTAGGTAAAACAACCTGACCACCGCTGCTAAGCGTAATGGTGTCGCTTACTATAGAAAGCGTTTGGATCTCATTTGTTGTACTAGCATCCGCATCTGTAGGATCAGTGATATATCCTACATCGTTGGTGAAAGCACTGACATTGGTAGGCGTGTTATTTACATCAGCATAATCTACGGTAGGTAAAACGACTTGCCCACCGCTGCTTAGCATGATGGTATCGCTTACAATTGAGAGAGACTGAATCTCGTTAGTTGTACTGGCATCCGCATCCGTTGGATCGGTGATATATCCCACATCGTTTGTGAAAGCACTAACGTTTGTAGGTGTATTGTTTACATCGCTATAATCAACAGGAGGTAGAATGACCTGGCCTCCACTACTAAGCAATATTGTGTCACCAACTATTGATAGGTTTTGGATCTCATTCGTCGGATTTGCATCCGCATCATCAGGATTTGTTAAGT
This sequence comes from Chitinophagales bacterium, assembly GCA_013001465.1. Classification (GTDB taxonomy): domain Bacteria; phylum Bacteroidota; class Bacteroidia; order Chitinophagales; family JABDMM01; genus JABDMM01. The sequence goes on from JABDMM010000117.1 coordinate 8,833, forward strand.
AACCCGCATCATTGAACCAGTAAGATACATCAGAAGGAACATTGGTGAGATCACCGAAGTCGCCACTAAAGTCATCAGCGACATCAAGATCGATGTTTGGTGGTACATTGGACAGATCATTCCAAGAACCCGAGAAATCGTCGGTAGTATCCCAATCGATATTCGGAGGAACGTTGGTAAGATCATTCCAGGAACCTGAGAAGTCATCCGTGATATCCCAGTCAATATTCGGTGGAACATTTGTAAGATCATTCCAGGAACCTGAGAAATCATCATTCATATTTAGATCAATATTGGCTGGTACACCGATCAAGTCGATCCAATTTCCACTAAATCTCTTAGGGAGTGTAATATGATTTGAATTCGAGATATAAAGTGAATCACCAAATAGTGTTAGAAATTGAAGCTCGTTTGTTGGATTATTATCCGCATCATTAGGATCCGTAATAAAGCCTGCATCATTGTTCAGTTCAGACACATTTGATGGAATAGCAGGAGTGTTTGTCAGATCTCCGTACTCTCCACTGAAAACATTTTCTGCATGAGCAGCATTCAATGCATATGGTACACTCATCAATTGTGATGTTCCCATCATTTGATAGTTTGTACTACCGGAAGCATCTAATTCAATTTGTACAAAATGTTCATTTTGACCCCATTCTATGGTTGAGAAGTCTCCGTTTAAAGAAGCTCCTTGACCAATTACGAAAGTGGCTAGGCCAAATTCATTTGTAAATGTGTTTTGGATCTCGGAATAAATGTTTGTTCCGGTCATTCCATTTTCAAGAATTGAAATACGGAAGCTTACCGCTTGACTGGTAATAGCTTCACCAGTATTATCTCTCACGACGGTTTGATAGTTGAAACCTTGTGGAGATTGGGCCCAGATACCTGTAGATACAAGTATAACAGCCAATATTAAAGTCGCTTTATTCATCACTTAGGAGGTTTTGATAATTTTAAAAGTTTTAATTGTTTTCTGGCCTATGTCTGAGATGACGAGTGTATATGTACCACTCGGTAAATACGAGACATCGAAAGAGTATTTAACATCATTGGTTGTAGAAATTGCTTCAACAACTCTTCCATTGATATCGAACACTGTAAGAAGCATTTCATTTGAGATCTGCTCAAATTCTACATTGAAGTATGAAGCTACGGGGTTTGGAAACACCTTAACTATCACGTCTTTATCGAAATCTTCGATAGCCGTAATTTTCATGTTGGTTTGATGGAACCCTTGGGTAACTATGTAGTCGTTACTACCTTGAGTGGTTACTACAGGTTCTCCGATCGTCCAGCTTATCTGGACCTCATTACTCATAAAATGATCACCGGCTATACCTATAACTTCCTGTGCGCATAGGGTGCTGCTAAGCATTATTGCCAGCACTGCGAATGTCAGTCTGTTCATAGTTTTGATTTTGACAAAAAATTATAATTCTCTTGGTTATAAGGTTCTAAAAACGAAATGTTACAGCTAAGAAAATATATAATCTAAACGAATATTATATAAGCAAATACAATAAAACAGTAGGTTTCTGTAATTCAGTGTGGATAAATCTATATTTACTTAAGTGTTTTTAAACACATGAAAACAGATTCTTTTTACAAATTTGCTTTAAGAAAAATTTACACAAATGAGTTACTGTCTCCATTGTGGGAGGCATGTGAAGGGGAGAAGTGATAAGAAGTATTGTTCATTAAAATGCAAGAATGCTTTTTTCTATGAAAAGTATAAGAGTACGAAGCATTCCGTGATTGAGTCTGTAAATAACCAACTTTGGAGAAACAGGCAAATCCTACATCGCTTCATAGGTACTTCAGAAGCTGAAACAGTTGCCAAATATGATTTACTTCATGCTGGTTTTAATTTCTCTTTAATAACAAACTATAAGATCAAGGATAACAGAGAATGCTATCACTATGTCTATGATTATGGATGGATGTATCTAAGAGAAAGGGATGTTCTTATTGTTAAAAAATTAGTTACAGTCTAGTGACTTGAAACTACTATCTGTTTTGAATATAAAGCTTCACCAGCTTTAAATTCCAAAACATAAACACCGGGAGCTAATCTCAATTGTACTGCATCGATCTGGATTGAATGTGAACCACTAACCTGGCTTTCATTTACGAGTTGCTTGATCAATCTGCCTTCTAGATTGTATAAAGTTACTTTTAGATCGGTATTCTCTTGAAGAATATACTCAATTGATGCAGTTACTGTAAAAGGATTCGGATAGATATTAATTATAAAATCTCCTTCAATTTTTTCTGAACCTATCAGTTCACTCTTGTTCGTTGTATGCTCATCACTATTGTTATAGTCTTCTATTCTTTCTAAAGCTGTAAATCCACCCGTACATGGAATATAGTATTTCGAGGTATAACTTTGGGTATTACCCTGAAGCATAGTTACTCCTGAAATATTGACCGAAATCTCCAGTACTCCAATTTTGTAGCACCATAGTCTATTTGCAGGTTTGCGTTCATTAATGATCTCGTACTCCTGGAAATGCAATTGATTACCTATCACTCGTCCCTTAACTTTGATTTCGGCAAAATTTTCATCTCCATTTTTAATGTAAGACAAGCCTGAGACGATTTTCCCATCTTGCTTCAACTCAAATATATAATCAAACTCAGCAATAAACTCGTTCCCGTTTCGGTCATACTGACTTCGGGTGCCTACCCATGTTCCAGTAAGATCAATTGTATTTATACTTTGTTGGTCTACTGTTTCATTGCCATCACTAGACATTACAACAGGCGAAATCATCATTACTGCAAGGATAGATAGTAGAATTGCTTTCATCGGATTATAATTTTATTTAACTAAATATACGGAAAATCTTCATTTTTATTACGGTAAAAATGTCATTTGAGTCCGTTAAATAAAGTTAAATTCACTTCATATGCTCAGTTTTTGGGAAAGAGAGTCTTTAGTAACGTATGATGTCATCGTAGTTGGAAGCGGTATTGTAGGATTAACTACTGCATTGTTATACAAAGAATTACATCCCAGGAAGTCTGTTCTGGTTATTGAGCGTGGAATTTTACCGAGTGGTGCAAGCACTAAAAATGCAGGCTTTGCTTGTATTGGTAGTATTTCTGAATTGGAAGCCGATCTCAAGTCTGAGAGTTTAGACGCAGTACTTGAAGTTGTGGAAATGAGAAAGATCGGTCTCGAACTTCTTAAAAAGCGTGTTGCAAACTCAAATGTTGGATTCCAAAATGAGGACAGTTACGAATTATTGTTTGATAAGGATATCAGGCTTGTCGAACGTATAGCCTTCTGGAATACCCACTTGTCTCCAATGTTTAAAACGGATGTCTTTGAAATGGCATTTGAGCAGCTTCCGGTCTTTGGATTTGGAGATCGTGTTAAAGGATTGATCAGGAATAATGTTGAAGGTGCTATGGATACTGGAAAGATGATGAGATACCTGACAGATGTGGCTTTAAAAGCAGGAGTGGAGATTAAGACCGGCGCAGAGGTAATTGCTGTTCAGGAGTTTTCTACGTTCAATAAAATCTTCATTTTCGACAGATCTCTGAATACCAATATAGAGTTTCGATCCGATTTGTTATTTGTTTGTTCTAATGGATTTACAAAACAGTTGTTCAAGGACATCGACATACGACCCGGTCGGGGTCAGGTTTTAATAACGCAGCCTATAAGTCAGCTCAAAATAAAAGGTATATTTCATTTCGATGAGGGTTACTACTATTTCAGGAATGTCGGGGATCGAATTCTCTTTGGTGGTGGACGTAACAAGTATAAAGAGAAAGAAGAAACTACTGAAATTGGAATTAACAATGCTATCATTCAAGACCTAAAAGCTCATTTGAACTCAACGGTTCTTCCGGGAACTTCATTCAAGATAGACATGGAGTGGGCCGGGATAATGGCATTTGGTGAAGAAAAGAAACCAATAATAAGGCAGTATTCAGATAGGATCTTTATTGGTGTTCGGTTAGGTGGAATGGGAGTTGCGATAGGTAGTCTTGTGGCCAAAAAATTGGTTGAGCTTAGTGAGTCAGACTAAAAAATCAATTTAAAGTGAAATTTATTTCATTTGGGATTGGTAAACCGAGAGAATGCTAATTATATTTACGCCTCGATGAAGCCCAGAATCTTACTCGATGATAATAAGTTCAATTTAACTATCCTCAGGCTTTGTCATCAGCTCATTGAGAATCATAGAAAGTTTGAAAATTCTGCAATTATTGGGGTTCAACAAGTTGGTGTTCATCTCGCTAGAAGAATTCATGATATTATAACTGCTGAAATAGGTTCAAATGTAGACTTAGGACTTCTCGATACCACTTTTCACCGTGATGACTTCAGAAGATCTGATACTATACTTACTCCAAGTGAAACACAACTTAATTTTCAGATTGAAAACAAACGGATCATACTGGTCGATGATGTTCTTTATACTGGCAGAACGATACGTGCTGCTCTGGATGCTTTAATAGATTATGGAAGACCTCTCGATGTGGAATTGCTTGTCTTAGTTGATCGAAGGCTATTCAGAAATCTACCGATACAAGCAAAATATGTTGGTAAAACAATCGATTCAATCGAATCAGAACAAGTGAAGGTCGAGTGGAAGGAAAAGGAGGGGACAGATAAAATTTGGATTCTCCCAGCAAATGAAAACTAATGAGTAAACTAAGTCAAAAACATTTACTTGGTATAAAATACATTACAAAGGAGGATATCAATCTTATTTTTGAAACTGCAACTCATTTCAAAGAAGTTTTAAGTCGGCCTATTAAAAAGGTCCCCACGCTTAGAGATATCACAATCGCCAACCTTTTCTTTGAAAATTCGACAAGAACTCGATTATCATTTGAACTTGCAGAAAAAAGACTTTCTGCTGATGTGATCAATTTCAGCGCTTCATCTTCATCCCTGAAAAAAGGAGAGACACTCATAGATACCGTCAATAATATTCTGGCAATGAAGGTGGATATGGTTGTTATGAGACATGCAAGTCCGGGAGCTCCTGTTTTCCTTTCAAAGCATATCGATGCAAACATTATCAATGCGGGTGACGGTACGCATGAACATCCAACACAAGCATTGCTTGATGGATTTTCGATCTACAACGTTAAAGGTCAGCTTAAAGGACTTCGAGTTGCTATAATTGGGGATATCATGCATTCGAGAGTAGCATTGTCAAACATTTTCTGTTTGAAGAAGATGGGAGCCGAGGTCATGGTATGCGGTCCTTCAACTTTAATTCCAAATCACATAGAATCTTTAGGAATAAAGGTAGAATATAACCTCAGAAAAGCTTTGGAGTGGTGTGATGTTGCGAACATTCTGCGAATTCAGCTCGAACGACAGGACATTCAGTATTTCCCATCACTGAGAGAATATGCGCAGGTTTATGGAGTGAATAGAAAAATTCTCGATAGCATTAAGAAGGAAATTGTGATCATGCATCCCGGACCTATCAATAGAGGAGTAGAGATCACAAGTGATGTGGCGGATTCAAAGCAATCGATCATACTTGAGCAGGTAGAGAATGGGGTCGCTGTGCGAATGGCTGTTCTATATTTGCTAGCAGGCCGAATGGAAGTTGCCTCACAATAAAATGGTATGTCTGAGCTGTTAGAACTCAACTCTCAAATTCAATCTTGTCAAAAGTGTCCTCAGCTAATTACTTACATTGAAGGTGTTGCTAAGAACAAAGTCAAGCGATTCATGGATCAGGAGTATTGGGGTAAACCAGTCCCTTCTTTTGGAGATCAAAACGCTCGACTTTTCATAGTTGGTCTTGCCCCCGCAGCACACGGAGCAAATAGATGTGGTAGAATGTTTACAGGTGACTCATCAGGAGATTGGTTGTTTAAAGCGCTTTATGAAACCGGATTTGCGAATCAGCCTCAGTCATTGTCTGCCAATGATGGGATGGAACTCAATGATGCATATGTTTCCAGTGTGATACACTGTGCACCACCAGCTAATAAACCATCAAGAGAAGAGATCCAAAATTGCTCCTCATATCTATCAAAAGAAATTGAAGCGTTGAAAGAAATGAAGGTGTTGTTATGCCTGGGGCAGATCTCTTTCAAACAAGTTTGTAATGTATTAGGCCTGGGAAAACATAAATTTGGGCATGGAGTGGTGCTTTCTGGGCTGAAAGATTTTTCTATCTTATCGAGCTATCATCCAAGTCGGCAGAATACGCAAACAGGTAGACTAAAATGGGCGGAATGGTTATCAGTTTTTGAACTTGCAAAAGCAATGATCAAGAAACACTAGCTGGTGGTTTAACTTTAATATTCAGAATAACTCCGATTGCAACCAGAACTATTCCTAAAAAACTTAGTGGCTTATATGTTTCTCCGAAGAATATAAAACCTAGAGCGAGAGCATAGATCACTCCAATATATCGCACACTTGAGACTTTAGAAATCAATTCGCTTTGCAGTGATTTTGTCATTTGTACTTGCGCGATCTGGGTACAAATACCGATACCGAGTAGAATTAAGCAATCCCGCAAATCCGGCATTACCCAGTTAAAAGCAGAAATAATACCAGTGACAGGAGTACCAATAAGAGGGAAGTATAAAACAACGACCCATGGATGGTCTGTGTTTTTTACTTTTCGAACCATGTTATATGCAAGGCCGGAAAAAATAGCAGCAAGAATACCCAGGATCAAATACTTAGTTTCAATACGACTGTCAAACCCCTTGATCATCGCTACACCTGCAAAAGCGATAGCAAATAGCAACCACTGTATGCGCTTTACTTTTTCACCTAGAATGAAAATGGCAAAAATAGTAGTGAAAATTGGAGACAGATATTGTATCGTAACAGCAGAGGCAAGTGGTATTTTCTGCAGTGTTGTAAAGTACATTGTAAGTGCTGTAACACCAAAAATACCTCTCAGGATCAGGTATTTCTTTTGAACTCCGAAAATTGGAATACGATAAGTTCTTAACAGACTTAAAGTTATGATCAGGGAAATCAGGGATCTAAAGAAAACAATTTCATATGAAGGAATATGGGGAAGAAATTTGACCAGCAGGTTCATTATTGAAAAGAACACTGTGGCGACCAGCATGTGAATTATTCCTTTGGATAGCAATATAAAGTTCTGCTTGAGTTAAGAGCGGCAAAAGTAAACTATAAAGCGGAATAAGCAATATCAGTCCATCAATTTCAATGCTTCTTCTACTTCAGTAACCGGCATTCTGCATGCTTTGTTCTTGCAGACATAAATAGTTGTCTCTCCATCCATTAGTTTATCCTGTAGTAATTCGAGACTTCCTTCTTTTTTCCCTCCGAGAAAAATCACGTCCGGGAGATAATAATTATCAAATTCTTTCATCACATTCTCGAAATCGTCACCCACAACTGCAATCTCATACGGCTCTTCAACAAGATCACTTAAAAGGATCGCCCAATTAGAGTAAAAGGGTCCATGTTCCATGATCGATTCAGAAATGGGACTTAACATCAAAGTGGATTTTTCAATTAAACTTTGATCATAGAAGTAAGTACCTAAATAATATAATGATTTTGCCATTGAAGAATTTGAAGCTGGAATAACATTGTCGTTGATTTCTTTTTTCCTTACAATCAGCTCCGGATCCAGATCTGATGTATAAAAGAAAAGCGAAGTTTCAGGATCATCAAAATGTTCTATGGTATATTCTGCCAGAGCTTTTGCTTTATCTAACCAACCTTCATCAAAAGTAGCTTGATATAAGCTGATAAAGGCTTCGATCGTAAAGCTATAATCATCCAGAAAACCATTGATAGATGATTTGCCATCTTTATAATTCCGCATTAGGCGATAATCGTTATCCATTATGGCATTGCTTATGAAGTCTGCATTTTTCAGTGCTGCTTTTAGGTATTTATCTTCTCTAAAAGCCCTGAATGCATCAACATAGCCAACGATCATTAAAGCATTCCATGAAGTGAGAATTTTATCGTCAAGACCAGGTCTGATCCTTTTGGATCGGCTTTTAAACAAAATATCTTTCGATCTTTTGATCGAGCCTTTTGCATCTTTAAGTGATAGCCCATACTGCTGAGCTACTTTTTCCAATTCTTCTTTGACGTGCAGGATATTAGTGTTCTCCCAGTTACCATCTTCCTTAACGGAGTAATAAGTTTTAAACAACTCAGATTGGTCTCCCAGGAGTTCATCGATTTCATTTACACTCCAGACATAGAACTTGCCTTCTTCGCCTTCACTATCTGCATCAAGTGAGGAATAAAATCCACCGGTTTTGTCAGTGAGCTCTCTTTCGATAAACTCCAGAGATTCCTGAACTACTCTTCTGTAGTCTTCATTTTTACTAAGTTGATACGCCTTTGAGTAAACAGAAACTAGTTGAGCATTATCGTACAACATTTTCTCAAAATGAGGTACTTTCCAGTCAGCATCCACGGAATATCTTGCAAAGCCGCCTCCGAGATGATCGTAAATTCCTCCTTTAGCCATTTCATTGAGAGTAACATTTACGGCATCTAAGGCCTTAGAATTTCCGGTTTGATGGAAGTATTTTAAAAGGTATAGATAATTATTCGGCATGGGAAATTTGGGAGCGCCCTTTCTTCCACCTTTTGTGAAATCGATCTTAGACTCCCAATTGGACCACACAGACTCCAGCATATCAGTGGTAAAGTCTTTATTTTCAGTTACCGGGACGAATTCAATTTCCTTTAAACCTGCAGTAAGTTTTTCCGCTTGTTCATAAATCTTCTCAGGTTCGTTTTCATAAGCATTCTGAAAATACGTGAGGATCTTCATCCATTCATCTTTAGGGAAATAAGTCCCGGCAAACACGGGTCTTCCATCCGGAAGCGCAATGGCATTGAGCGGCCAGCCGCCACTTCCGGTGATTAGATTACATGCATCCATATAGATCTGATCGATATCAGGTCTTTCCTCCCGATCTACTTTTATCGAGATAAAGTGCTTATTCATTATTTCAGCTACCGCGGAATCTTCAAAGCTTTCGTGTTCCATAACATGGCACCAATGACAAGCAGCGTAGCCAATTGAGATAACCATGAGTTTTTGCTCTCCTTCAGCTTTTTCGAGTGTGATTTCATTCCAAGCTTGCCAGTTTACAGGATTATGAGCATGTTGAAGCAGATACGGGCTACTTTCGTGAATCAAGTCGTTGGTATACTGATGAGTCTTATCCATATTGTTGCCTTTTTGAGCATTGCATGATGCAAGAATTGCTGATAACAGGAGCAAAGCGAAGTAAGCAGATATTTTTTGTGGCCGATAAACGCTGTTCATATAAGTTATTTACCTTTAAAATCAGGCTTTCTTTTTTCTATAAAGGCGTTCATGCCTTCTTTTTGATCTTCTGAAGCAAAAGTCATATAGAAGTTTTTCCGTTCGAACATTAAACCCTGCTCCAGAGTCGAATCGAAGGCTTTAAGAACAGATTCTTTAGCGAGTCTTACAGCAATAGGCGATTGGAATGCAATAGTTTTTGCGAGAGTTATAGCTTCTTCGAGACACATTTCAACAGGAACCACTTTGTTAATTAAACCAAAATCCAGAGCCTCTTCAGCAGAGATGAATTTGCCTGTGAGTACCATTTCCATTGCCCTTACTTTACCGATAGCTTTTGTTAATCTTTGGGTGCCACCTGCACCAGGCATCACACCGATCTTGATTTCTGGCTGACCAAATTTTGCAGTTTCTGAAGCCACGATCATATCACAAGTCATCGCAAGTTCACAACCACCACCAAGAGCAAATCCTGAAACAGCTGCAATAATAGGTTTCTTGGTTTTCTTAATTTGATCCCAGGTTGAAAACTGATCGATCTCCAGCATATCGATCGCAGATTTCCCTGCCATTTGTTTTATATCAGCACCGGCAGCAAAAGCTCTTTCATTACCTGTAAGTACAATTGCTCGCACTTCTTCATCATCGTCTAGTTCTATTAAAGCATTCCGCAGTTCGCTCATTAACTGTAAGTTCAATGCATTGAGCTCTTTAGGTCTGTTGAGTTCGATTAAGGCTACATTTGTTTCGTAAGCCCGATCTACCTTTATATATTCGAAATTCATTGATCATATTTTTGTTCCGAAGTTGACAAATATCTGTAAATTATATACGGTAAGCAAGATTAAGAACTGTCCACAACTATTGAAATGAAACTATTTTATAAAAAGCTTCAAACAGAGATCAAAATAAATGCACCCATTGAGATCGTTTGGAATATTTTGGAAGACTTCGAAGCGTACAGAGTCTGGAATTCATTTTGCCGAAAAGTAGAAACTACAAAAGAGATTGGCGATCCATTTATCATGACCATTTACATGAAGCCAGACTCTAAACCTATAATCCAGAAAGAGATCTTCTCTGACTATGAACCACCGCATACTGTGGGTTGGAAACTCAATTGGGGAGTTGCTTTAAAGACACATAGAATACAAACACTTAGCAAGGTCGATGATAGAAATACTCATTACTATACCCATGATGAATTCTGGGGACTGCTAACACCCTTGGTAATGCTTTTATATAAGAATGATATGATGAAAGGGTTCAGGAATGTTGCAGGGGAGTTAAAAGATAGAGCTGAATCGGTTTACCGAAGAAAGCTTGAATCTTCAAATATGTGACCCGCAATGTTTTTACCAAATAAGTACACCAGAAAAGCAAGTCCGATACCAAGAATACTTCCACTGATAATATCGAAAGGATAGTGCACTCCACAATAGACTTGAGCAATCGCTATAAGCGAAGCCCAGAGGAAACTAATTGGAAACACCCATGCAAGTTTTGATCGAAGCATTAGAGTCATGATCATGGCAAATCCAAAATGGTTTGTAGCGTGCGAACTCACAAAACTGTAACCAGACCCACATTTTGCAAGGACATTTATCTGGTCAAAAACAGCTTGGTTATTGCAAGGGCGAAGCCTTTTAACCAAAGGTTTGATCACAGAACTGCTGATCTGATCTGTTGCGACAATTGTTAAAATTGCTAATAGGACCATAAAAGCCCCCTTCCATTTGTACTTATACACTAAAATTGCCGCGATAACAATATAAAAAGGAAACCAGTTTTCCTTTCTACGCATAAAAGGTAAGATAGTATCAAAGAACGCATTGGACCAGTTGTTATTGATCCATTCGAAAATTTCCTGATCGATGTTAATTAATGTTTCCATTCTTTCTTCCAATTAATATCATCCGATCAGAATTGTTCTCATCGTACGGTTCCAGATCATAATTACCAAAGCATTTCATAATGTGAACTCCATTTGAATTCAAGTATTCTTCAAAATCCTGGAAAGTAAATGCACGTACCTTTTCTGTATAATTTTGAATATGATTGTTTGCCTCAAAAGAAATGTTTTTTTGGATGAATCCGTCGGTGTAATTCCGTTGTAATTTGAACTCAATGCCATCGACGATCTTCACTTCGTATTCTTTGAGATTTTGAATTATTTTACGGGCATTCATAAAATCTATCACTAGCAAGCCTCCCGGTTTAAGATTGTCAGACATTGCTTTAAAGGTCATAGAGTCATCCTTTTCGTCAGAAAAATATCCGAGGCTTGTAAAAAGACTAAGTTCAAGGTCAAAGAAATTCTTTTTATAAGTATTTCTTATATCGTGAATATCGAAATGCAGATTTTGCTTTTCACTTTTTTTAGCTATTGATATACTGTTTTCGGAAAGATCGATACCATATACATCTAATTCCATCCTGGCCAGGTAAATCGAATGTCTTCCGCTTCCGCAAGCAAGATCAAGTACTTTGCTGTTTTTCGTCGGATGGATAAAATGCATGAGGTTTTCAATAAACCCTTGGGCTTCTTCCTCATCCCTGTTTTTGTATAGCACGTGATAGTAGGGAGAATCGAACCACGATACGAACCATTCAGCTTGTTCCACCAGATTGTTTATTGCAGTTTATAATTTTCCGAAAATACACAGTTTAATTTATCTAATTTTGCAGCACTAAAGCAAATCAATTTGACACTAATAAAATCAATTTCGGGGATACGAGGTACTATAGGCGGTAAAGCAGATCAGGGATTAACTCCTATCGATATTGTAAAGTTTACATCGGCTTATGCGCAATGGATAAAGAATAACGGGAAGAATAAGAAGATCGTCATCGGGAGAGATGCCAGAATTTCTGGTGAAATGGTTAACAAACTGGTAGTAGGAAGCCTAATGGGTATGGGTATGGATGTGGTCGATCTTGAACTTTCAACTACGCCAACTGTGGAAATGGCTGTTGTTAATGAGAAAGCAGCTGGTGGCATTGTGCTTACTGCAAGTCACAACCCAAAACAATGGAATGCTCTAAAATTGTTAAACCAGAATGGCGAGTTTATCTCTTCTGAATCCGGGGCTGAGATCATTGCTATGGTTGAATCTGATGATTTTACTTTTACTGAAGTGGGTGGGCTCGGTTCATATAAGAAGTCTCTTTCCTATATAGATTGGCATATAGAGCAAATTGTCGATATGCCTTTAGTTGATCTACACGCCATAAAAAAGAAAGATTTTAAGATCGTTGTTGATGCTGTAAATTCTACTGGTGGAATAGCGGTACCGAAGTTATTGAGAGGATTGGGAGTAGAAAAGATCACAGAATTGAATTGTGAACCAACCGGTGAATTTGCTCATAATCCGGAACCACTTCCAGAAAACCTTACCGGACTATCAAATGAGGTTAACAAGATCGATGCAGACCTTGGTATCGTTGTCGACCCTGATGTAGACAGGCTTGCAATGGTCTGTGAAGATGGATCTCCTTTTGGTGAAGAATATACGCTTGTTGCAATTGCAGATTATGTGCTTTCTATCAATAAGGGAAACACAGTTTCGAACTTATCATCTACCAGGGCATTGAAAGATATCACTGAAAATCTCGAATGCGAATACCATGCTTCAGCGGTAGGAGAGGTTAATGTTGTGAAGAAGATGAAGGAAGTTAGTGCTGTGATCGGAGGAGAAGGTAATGGTGGTGTGATCTATCCAAAACTACATTATGGACGTGACGCTCTTGCCGGTATAGCTTTATTTTTGTCTCACTTGGCAAGATCAGGTAAAACAGCATCTATGTTGCGTTCTAAATATCCGAATTACCACATATCTAAGAATAAGATCCAACTGGAACCAGAAATGAATGTTGACAGTATTTTAGACAACGTTCAGACCAAATATAAGAATCAACCTATTTCAACTATTGATGGAGTTAAAATCGAGTTTGAAAACGACTGGGTTCTACTGCGAAAGTCTAATACTGAGCCAATTATAAGGATTTACTCTGAAAGTACAAGCGAGACTACAGCAGATAATATTGCAAAACAAATAATTGCAGATCTTAAATATTTCGCTAAAAACGGAAATTAATATTACCTTTATATACATATGAAAGTATATCTCGACAACGCAGCAACCACACCAATTGATAAAGAGGTGTTAGACGCCATGATGCCTTATTTTACTGAGCATTATGGGAACCCTTCTTCAATTCACTCCTATGGTCGCAAATGTAAAGCAGCAATCGAAGAATCAAGAAAAAAAGTAGCCAACTTTTTAAATGCATCCAGTAGTGAAATATTCTTCACCTCATGTGGAACAGAGGCAAATAACACTGCCTTGAAATGTGCTGTTAGAGATCTGGGTGTTAAACATATTATCAGTTCGCCGATCGAGCATCATGCAGTTCTTTATTCTCTTGACTGTCTTCAAGAGCATCATGATGTCAAAGTGCATTATTTAAATGTAAGTAAAACCGGTGAAGTCGATCTGGATCAATTGGATCAGCTCCTGAATTCGATCAACGATAAATGTTTAGTAAGCTTGATGCATGCTAATAATGAGATTGGAACCATGCTAGATCTGGAGAGAGCTACTGAGATTTGCTCAAAGCACGATGCTTATTTTCATACCGATGCTGTTCAAACTTTTGCGCATTATCCTATCGATGTACAAAAGCTTAAAATCCATTTTCTATCTGCTTCAGCACATAAATTTCACGGTCCAAAAGGAGTAGGGCTCCTATACATAAACGGTGATGTTAAGATCAAACCTTTTCTTCATGGTGGAAGTCAGGAACGAAATATGAGAGCCGGGACAGAAAACATATATGGGATAATTGGTTTTGCTAAAGCTTTTGAGATAGCCAGCGAACATATGTCTGAACATCGAGCTCATGTTGAGGGACTCAAATCAAACCTTAAGAACCAACTCATAACTTTCTTTCCCGATGTAGAGTTTAATGGAGAGTCAGGAGAGAAGAGTTTATATACTGTTTTGAGCGTATCATTCCCTAAGGACTTCGGTTCTGATCTGCTTTTGTTTAACCTCGATATCGAAGGAATTTCTTGTTCTGGAGGAAGTGCTTGCTCCAGTGGAACAGATGCAGGATCACATGTAATGAAACACTTAAATGCAGATCCATCCCGAAAATCTGTGAGATTTTCTTTTTCCAGATTCAACACCAATGAGGACATTGATTTTTTAGTTTCGGTGTTAAAAAAAATGGTTGCCGTTGAGGTATAACTAACACCGATCTCAAGAATGCTACAAAGGTTACAGCGATCATTTCCGTTAAACAACTCTTTTAGTAAAATTTTAATTTAAAAATTAATCGACAATCGATGGTTTAGGCATGCCTGTTTCGAGAAGAAGAAATGAACTCTTTTAATCAGGATTTGATCAGGAACTCAATGATGTCCACATTATCTGCATAATCACTAAGTGAAGGTTTTTGAGAATTTCCATATGCGATCACATTACTTTCTTCTTTTTTCCCGACTAAGCACTGAATGTCATCCATCTGTTGACTTAACTCACTTAAGAGAGCATCTTTATCTGTGTAATATTCATAGTGAACCGTGGCAAGGGGAGAAGCCAGACTTTGATCTTCAACCCATATACTAAACTCATTGGCCAGATAATTTCGTGAGTTAAGGATCAGTAGCGATAAATTATAATCGAAGTTGTGCATATAACTAGAGTGATCTTTCATCCAGGAAAACTGGTCTGTTTGATCAATAATTTCGGCCAGGTCATATTTTTCGGGAAGATAGATCTTGGAAACGCTTCGACAGCCTAAACCAAAGTACCTGAATATATCTTCAGATAATAACTGTAAGTCGGCCTTGTTTTCACTGCCATCGATAACAGCTACACTGTTTCTATTTTTTCTAAGGACTTTCGGTTTATCTCTAAAATAATACTCGAAATAACGATTGCTGTTGTTACTTCCCGTTGCGATCACACAATCAAAATTTTTCAGTTTATCAACGATCTGAACCCTTTGACCTAACTCCGGATCGCTATCTGAAAGCTTTTGATAGATATAGCTAAAAAGCAAATGATCTTTAGATGACAACTTGATCTCCTGCTTAAAATCTAAAACATAAGCACAGATAAAATCATGTAGACCAACTAACGGAATATTGCCAGCCATGATCTGTCCTACACATTTGTCGCTGCTTTTCCAATTGGATAGCTCATAGTCTTCAAGCCACATACTTAATTTATCTCTATCAAGATAATTTGATAATATATGATCGAGACAAAATCTGACGTTATAGGGATTAAACCATCTGTTGCTTTGACTTACCTTGTCTGTTATCTTATCCAATTCTTTTTTATCAGACAGTTTGAGTTTGAGGTTGTGGAGATGGTTGATTTTTGCTTCTATCATTTTGCAAAATTAGGCTTAATATTGAACGGTTTAAAATGAATTCTAAAAAACTCCAAATAGCCATCGTCACCGGTGGAACTTCTGCTGAAGTAGAAATTGCCTTGAAAGGTGCGGATGTTGTTATAAAACATCTGGATAAAGATCGTTTCGAGACATTCAAAATCAACATCGGTGAAAAGCTTTGGACCGTGGATCATGATGAACGGAAACTACCGATAGACAAAAACGATTTTTCATTTATCGTGGACCACAAAAGAGTGGATTTCGACTGTGCATTTGTGATCATTCACGGGAAACCAGCAGAAAACGGAAAGATCCAGGCATATTTTGACTTAGTAGGTTTACCATACACATGTTCAGGTGTGTTCGCAAGCTCAATTTCTTATAATAAAGAAGCTTGCAAGGCCTTTCTCAAAGACATGCCTGTAAAATTAGCTAAGTCTATTACAGTAAATGCAAATAATGATCTGGCTTCCATGAATTTAAATTTGTCTTTCCCGGTATTTGTAAAGCCTAATCAAGAGGGATCGAGTTATGGAATTTCACGAGTCAAAGTAAAAGAGGATATATCTAAAGCTGTGCAACAAGCATTGAAGTACGATGATCAGGTTATGATCGAAGAAGCAATTGCAGGGAGAGAAATAACTTGTGGTTTGATGACTCTTAACGGAGAAGTCATCACATTGCCGCTCACTGAAATTATTTCTGCGAAAGAGTTTTTTGACTATGAGGCGAAGTATGAAGGGGCATCGAATGAGATCACACCTGCAGAAATTTCTTCAGAGCTCTCAGACGAATGCAAGAGAATTTCTATTGAGATCTATAAAAAGCTAATGTGCAAAGGGATCGTACGAATAGATTATATATTGAAAGATGAAGACTTTTATCTACTTGAGGTAAATTCGATACCCGGATTGTCTGAAGCCAGTATCGTGCCTCAACAAGCAAAGGCTCAAGGTATCTCTCTTGAAGAACTTTTTGCGATTCAAATAGAGGAGTGCTTATCGCAGAATTATCAACAAACAACCATTTGATTATGAGGTCGTGTACCTTCAAAGTTTTGTAATATTGCAAGCGATTTAAAATACTACACTATTGGCTGTTTTGAAGTTTGTCTTCTCAAAAATATTCTGGATTAATTTATTGATCGCTACTGGGTTGTTTCTAGTTAGCATAGCGGTCGTTAACTTTATGCTGAAGTCTTATACAAAACATAAAGAAAGTATAACAGTGCCTGATCTCACGGGATTTACTATGGACGAACTGGAAGAGTATAAAAGGGACAGATTCTTTAAGTTTATGGTGAACGATTCGCTTTTCGATCCTAAAGCACAAGCCCGGGTTATTCTGGATCAGGATCCAAAGCCTGATTCAAAAGTGAAAGAGAACAGAACGATCTATCTGACGATCAATGCCTCTAAAGCACCGGAAAAACCTCTACCGGACCTTGTAGGAAAAAGCTCGTACAGAAATGCCAGGATGATACTGGAAAACGAGGGATTTCAAATTGATGAACTTATTTATAAGCCTCATCCATACGAAAATGAAGTTTTAGATGTTCTAATTGATGGTAAATCTATTAAAGCTGGAAGTATGATCTCTGTTGGGAGTAAACTTGACTTAGTTCTTGGTAATGGTTTGAGTAATGAAAAAGTAGAGGTCCCAAGACTTCTAGGAATGAATCTTATAGAAGCAGAAATGATCATCAAGGATAAGTCTTTAAATCTCGGATCGGTAATTTTTGATCGTTCAACAAAAGATTCTTCTGCAGCAGTTATATACAGACAGATCCCACCATACGGTATAGGTAGATATCTAAAGATGGGAGAACCGATCGACGTATTTCTTTCTGAAAGTGCTGAAATAGATACCTCAAATTTTTAGAAACCAAACCGTTGATTTAAACGAATAAGGAAGATGACCTTCACAACCCCAAAAATTGTAATCTTGATATTGATTATGTCTTTCTGCAGTGATGCGATCGCTCAGGATTATATCGCTCCATGTAAGTACAATAATTTACTGCTACCACAGATACAAAAAGAAAATAAGAAAGACAGCCGGAATGTGATCACAAATAGATTCATATATTTCGTCTCACCAGACACGATCGACCTTCCATTTATCGATGATTTTTCTAAAGCAAGCTTGAATAGTAATTTCCCCTACATCAATCACTTTACAGATACAGTTCTCGCTTCCGGTGCTTGTGTTGAGGATCTTGGCTATTTAACCGAGAATCAACGCTTCATGCTTGATACCTCCTATTCGTACTTTTATGATCTGGCTAATAAAAGAATTGATAGTGTTCCGCAAGATCCAGTCATCGTGAACATATACAGCGGGAATAACTGTCTTGAATCAAATCCATTATCTATTTCTGTTTATCCTGAGTTCTATAACCGTTATATCTTCGATACAATGAGTGGAAAGGCAATAGACTCCATTTTTGTAGGCGCTTCAGATACGGTATATTCTGATACCATTATAAGAACCACTACCATATTTTTTGCCGCTGTTTCAAGTGCAGGTTTTTGGATGGATCAAAGAGCATATATCAACAATACTCTGGCAGTTAATCAGCCAAGTATAGGTGTTGCTACATTAGACGGCCTTGACGAATATGGTATGCCATATCAGGAAGGAAATGCAACCGCAACGTCAGATGTACTCACAAGCAAACCTATTGATCTATCAGGATTCGTGAATGCAGATTCTGTCTATTTCTCGTTTCTTTATCAGTCTGCCGGTAATGGGGATAAACCTGATGATATCGATTCCCTGATACTTGAATTTAAGGATATCAGAACGAATAAATGGTCACGTGTTTGGAATGTTGGAGGTGCTGATGTCACCAATTTAACAGTATTTAATGCTGCGTCTATTCATTTAAAAGAACCAATACTTTTAGCAGATCCTGATTTCTTTTTTGATGGATTTCAATTTCGATTTAGAAGGATAGGATCTCTTGCAGGCAATAATGATCATTGGCATATTGATTATGTTCAACTTGATGCAAACCGACAAAATAATCAACCGATAGCAGACATTGCTTTGTTTCAGGATATCCCATCAATATTAAAAAGATATACATTAATTCCAAGAGATCATTTCAGTTCTGCTGACTTGATCGATACGATCAATGTACCTGTGAAGAACCTTGCTAACAACTCTGCACTTGCACCCTGGGATGCTTCTGCAAATGAAATTATCACGATGACTAATTTATCCAGTCAGACCGGGGCTAACTTATCATTTCAACCGGGTAGTAACATTTTAACTCGTATCATTCAACCGGCATCGTATACATTGCCCGCAGCCGGAGGAGATAAGATCATTATACGGACAGAGTTTAATACCGCACCAACTTCTACAAATCTCATCGACTGTAATGACACTACTTTTAGTGATCAGGTTTTTGAGAATACTTATGCCTATGACGATGGATCTGCAGAACGAGCATACGGTCTTGAAGGAATTGGTATTAAAAGGTTTGCATACCGTTTCGTTTTTAATCAACCGGATACACTGGTCGCAGTTCAGGTCCATTTCACTAATGTTATTGAAAACGTTGAAAATCTAATTTTCAATATCAATATCTGGGAAAGGATAGGAAAAGATTTTGTCATTAATCCGGTCGATAAGATGCTATACTCCAGCACAAACAAAAAGCCTATCTATGTTGATTCAATAAATGGTTATGCTACGTTTGTCCTGAATGATGCGGATTCTTTGCTTTTGGTTAACGATACAGTATTTATAGGATGGTCGCAATCCGATGAAAGAAATATTGAAATCGGCTATGATGTGAACAGCACAAAAGGGTACAATAACATGTTCATTTTTACCAATGGAAGCTGGAAGCCTTCAACAGTTTCAGTAATAGGGTCTCCAATGATCAGAGCCATCGTCGATAACTATGACGGCTACACTACTTCAGTAAATAATCCGATCAAACCAAATACGGACCCTGCATCAGTTTATCCAAATCCGGCTATAGATTATCTCAATATAAAGCACGGATTAGATGGAAACTTTACCATCAGGATCATAGATATATCCGGTAAAATACTGATCACTGAAAGCAACACATCTTCGATCGATATATCCGAACTATCTTCCGGCATCTATGTTATTCAATTAGAAAGTTCTAAAGGTGAGCTATTCAACGCAAGATTCAGCAAGTTCAAATAACAATCAAAGCAACTTGATCGCACTGTACGACGGCTACTGTAATTTATGTAGCAGCTCTGTACAATTTATTCTGAAACATGAGCGAGCCCCGATAATAAAGTTTGCAGCATTACAATCGGAGATCGGAGGTCAACTAAAATCCAAATACAACATTGATCCTGAATATTCTGATAGTTTTATTCTTATCGAAAAAGATACCGCTTTTTTTAGGTCAGATGCTGCATTAAGAACTTGTAAGTATTTAAAAGGCGTGCTTCGTATTGCACCTGTCTTTCTTATCTTTCCCAGGATTATTCGCGATAGCATTTACAACAGGATTGCAGCTTCCAGGTACAGCTTATTCGGTAAAAAAGACAGGTGCTGGATTCCTTCTGCAGAAATTAAGAATAGATTTTTAGATATTTAAATATGCATCGCAGCCTTCGGCCCATTTTATTTTTACTTTTTTCTTGTTTGATGATCTTGCTTCTATTGCAGGATTGCCGATCAGTTAAAACAGAAAATCCCATAAATGAATTCAGGAATTTAGCAGATTCGGTAGGTTTTGTTGGGATGCAGCAATGTAGGTCATGCCATGAGGATATATATCAGTCATATATGAAAACAGGAATGGGTCAGTCTTTTGACTTTGCATCAAGAACAAGATCTGCAGCTTCGTTCGGTCAAAATAATTCAGTTTACGACTCGACCTTAGATTTGCACTATAAACCCTTTTTGAAAGGAGATTCCATATTCATTAAAGAATACCGATTGCTAGGAGGTGATACAGTTCATAAAAGGATTGAAAAGGTGGACTATATAATCGGGTCCGGTCATCATACCAACTCTCATATGTGTTCATTCAATGGATACCTTTATCAAGCACCGATAACATTCTATACTCAGGATGGAAGATGGGATCTAGCACCGGGGTTCGACAATGATAATAATTCAAGATTCAGCAGAACTATAGAACTCGAGTGTATGAGTTGCCATAACGGTTATCCGGAGATCAACGAAGAGGCGTTCAACAACTACGAGACGATTGCAAGAGGTATTGACTGTGAAAGATGTCATGGTGCAGGGGAGCTTCACGTCAAAGAGAAGTTAGCCGGTAAGTTCATCGATACTGCGAAGTTTATAGATTATAGCATTGTGAATCCGGCAAAGCTGGACAAGCAAGCTCAAATGAGTTTATGTCAGCGGTGCCATTTGCAAGGAGTTTCTGTTTTGAAAGAAGGAAAAACGTTTTTCGATTTTAAACCATCAATGAACCTTAGTGATATAATGGAGGTATTTATTCCTCGCTATGAAGGGGAACGTGAGAATTTTATTATGGCATCCCACGCAGATCGACTAAAACAAAGTAACTGTTACAAGAGCTCTGAAATGACGTGTATATCTTGTCACAATCCTCATAAGAGTGTTAGACTCACCGGGACGAATGTTTTCAATGCAAAGTGTGGGAAATGCCATAACAGCGGGAATGAAACTTGTAGTCTTGAAATTAACGTTAGAATAACAACGAATGATAATAATTGTGTGGATTGTCATATGCCATCTTCCGG
>JABDMM010000127.1 GCA_013001465.1 Chitinophagales bacterium
CGATGAAGATACATTCAGTAAAATGAAAAGTAAGATCACTGTTTTTCTTAATGAAGTTCTTGGAATCTATCCTATAGAAAATTCAGCAGATGATAATAATGTTGTCGATGGACTCATGTCTCTTGTCATACAGCTTAGGAAAAAATCGAGAGAAAACAAGGACTACAGTACATCCGATCTTATACGGGACGAACTTCGTAAAATCGGCATTCAACTCAAAGATGGCAAAGATGGTACCGACTGGAATATTGAGTAAGCTTTCTTTCTTTTTAATGTTCCTGTTTGTATTGTCTTCATGTGTTCAGGAAAGCGGAAAAAAGCAGGAACCTGTAAAGTCCGCCAAAACATACTTTGCCGATTGTCCTGAATTCGATAAAGACCTTGCATACGACCTCATCCAAATGCAGGTCGATTTTGGTCCTCGTATACCGGGTACAGAAGCTCATCGAGCTTGTTCTGATTCCATGATCAGATACCTGGAAAAATATAGTGATAGAGTCTTAGTGCAAAACGATAAAGTTGAAACTTATAACGGTAAGATATTTGAAGCTAAGAACATTATAGCTTCCTTCAATCCCGAAGCGCCAAAGCGAATTCTTCTTTGTGCTCACTACGACACCAGACCCTTTGCAGATCAGGATCCGCTGAACCCAACAGGAACATTTTCAGGGGCAAATGACGGAGCAAGCGGTACAGGCGTTCTTCTTTCAATTGCAAAAAGTATATCTGAGCATCCTATAGAATTAGGCATCGACATTATCCTATTCGATGTTGAAGATTACGGTCAACCTGAAAATGTAAGAAAATACAAACCGGATACCTATTGTTTAGGTTCACAAAGTTGGGCTAAGAATCCACATGTTAAAAATTACAGGGCGCAGTTTGGTATTTTGCTTGACATGGTTGGTGCTAAGAACGCTGTGTTCCCTAGAGAAGGTGTTTCAATGCAATATGCTCCCACCATTACTACAGAAATTTGGGACGTAGCTAACCTTCTGGGCTACAGCAAATACTTCGACTATTCCGTTTCTAAACCCATAACAGATGACCATCTGTACATTAACAAAATTGCCGGGATACCTACTATCGATATCATTCATCTGGATAAACACAACCAATTCAGATTTGGAGACTTTTGGCATACCCATGATGACAACATGTCTATAATTGACAAAGCAACACTTACCGCTGTTGGTCAATCTGTTATACAGGTAGTCTATAACTTTGATAGCACGTCTTCGATCAAACCCAGATCATAAATACTCTGCAAATAGTTCCATTAACTCAGTCATGTTTGGAAAGGATGATAATCCCTTTATAGAATTACTATTCAATGTCTTATCAACATTTATAAATTTCATTCCGAGCTTTTTAGCCGCTCTTTCATCCCAATCTTTATCAC
The DNA here is from genome assembly GCA_013001465.1 of Chitinophagales bacterium. Taxonomy (GTDB): domain Bacteria; phylum Bacteroidota; class Bacteroidia; order Chitinophagales; family JABDMM01; genus JABDMM01. Next base: position 1,403 of record JABDMM010000127.1, read on the forward strand.
CGAAATATATTTCTCTCTTAAAATTGGATGTACCATAATATACACGTGACTGAATTCTTGCTTCATTGATGATCTCAAACTTGTTACGAAATTTATCTGCTGAGATCAAAGGAACATACCTCCACCGAATGTCCGTGGAATCAAGCTTATATTCGGCACTTATCTTCCAGGAACCGGTAGCAATTGATAAAGCGATGTCGTCACTATTTTTTAATTCTCTGAATAATTGTCTTGCACCTGGAATTTGAATGAAATTACCGTTTGCCGAAGTGAATGATTCAAAACATTGGATCAGATTATTCTTAACCTGATTGAGCTCGTATGTTCTGGGGTATCTTCCTTTGTGATGCATAAACAACTTCATAGCCAACTCTGTATCTGTCTCAAATTCAAACAATTCCAGCACTTTAGAATCAATAGAAAACTTGTCACCCAGAACATGATATACTGAGTTCTCAAAGCACTTTCTATCTATTTCATTAGAATCGACAAGGGTGCCATCTATATCAAATATCAGAAGATCCAAGAGATAGTTTCTTTTCAGAAATTAGTAAATAGACGTTAAATGCCAAAGCTGAGATCAGCACAAGAGCGAAGGCTTGATGCATAACACCCCAAAATAATGGGATGCCACTCTTACACTTTAATACTGTGATCACACCGATCGTAAACTGAGCTATCACAGCTGCAGTGAGAAACAGGGAGGCATTTTTGCTTATTGGTGATTTGCTGAGTTTAAACATCTTCAAAGAAAAGATTAACGATAAAACAAGAACAAAGAGCGCGAAAACTCTATGGAAAAACTGGACAAAGGCAATTGTGAAGGTAGAAGACTCGAAATTGACAAGAGACTTCACCGACCAGAACTCAGCATAAAGTGCAGGAGGAAATAGGCTGCCATTCATCAATGGAAAGGTGGGATAGTTGATCCCTGCACGAAGACCAGACATCATTCCACCCAAAATGATCTGTATGAACAATGCAAAGATCAAAAGAACAAGCAGCATACTTGGTTTAGCTTGTTTCGAATTGTAGAAACTTTGCTTTGGAATCAACTTATCGAACGAAAGTAGAAGAACAAAAATAAATAAGAAGATAGCTAAGATCAAATGCAGTGATAATTTGATCGGGGAAACCCACGGCCTATCGTATAATCCGCTTTGCACCATTATCCAACCAAAACTGGCTACTACGGCCGCTAGTAAGATCACTCCGGCTAGATTTGCAATATCCCCAGGCCGAAGCCACTTTTTCGTCAAAAAGAAAATAAAAGGAATTGCGAAAACTAATCCCATAAGGCGAGCCCATAAACGATGAAAATATTCCCAGAAGTAAATAAACTTGAACTCCTTTAAAGACATACCCTCATTGATCTTCTTGTATTGCGGGGTTTCCTTATACAAATCGAAGGCATCGTGCCAATCTGAACTATTCAGGGGAGGAATGGTACCGGTCACTATCTCCCACTTGGTAATTGACAACCCAGAACCTGTGATCCGAGTGATACCTCCGATCAAAACCTGGATGAAGATCATTAACACACCGATCATAAGCCATGTACCTACAACTTTGTCTTTCATAGAAAACAAATTTGATTATTGATAAAACAAAAAGAAACAGATAAAGTTAAGGTCCTACAAGTCAATTTGTACAATTTGACAATCGATGATCATAAGTGAATCAGATGGACCTGTAGAGTCGTTGACGATTGTAGAATACTCAGCAACTCCTGTAGGAACAAATGTACAGATCTCGAAATTAGGCGGTATGAAAAAATCTATGCCGTTTTTAATGAAAATGAAAGCGGTATCGGAAGTATTGTTATCGAAACATAACTCACCAACATTATTTTCATTACAGTATCTAACCTGTTCCTGACAAGCGAAAAATACAAACGAAGAAAAAATTATGATCAGTATATATCGCATATTAAAAGAAGTGGTGGTGCGGGGCAGAATCGAACTGCCGACACCAGGATTTTCAGTCCTGTGCTCTACCAACTGAGCTACCGCACCAATTAGAGGACTGCAAATGTAACTCATTTTACGTGAAAAGACAATCGTAAAAACGTCGGGATTTTAAAAAATAAATGATCGGATAGATAAGCTCAACAAGAGTAGAATCACTCGAGAGGAATTTTCAGTTCATAGTTCTTATCGCTGACCGATTTAAGGTAAGTACGCTTCAACCATGGATTTGAAAGCTTTAGTTTTTTGTAGTTCGTACCGTATTTTTGTGCATACTCTGCCAGATCACTGATCGGGTCTGTTACCTCAATAACGCCAAATTTAGGTTCATAATAAAGGTCATCATTTTCCAGGTGAAAACCATAATTAGATGGGTTCTCAAAAATTTCTTTCAGCGCAAGTATTCTAAAAACATAACGAGAAGTTTCTGTATTGAGATAGAGATCAAAATAAGAATCTACTTTTTGAGCATTCATATCTCTTTGAATTCCATCCATTCCTCTATTATATGAAGCTGCTGCCAGAGACCAGCTACCAAATTTTTCGTATCCATTTTTCAAGTATTTACAAGCCGCTCTCGTAGATTTCTCAAGATGCAATCGCTCATCGACCTCATCATTGACAATAAGACCGTATTGTCTGGCAGTTCTGTCCAGAAACTGCCAATAACCCATAGCACCGGCGGAAGATCTAACATTTCTTAAACCACTTTCTGCCAGAGCTAAATACTTAAAATCATCTGGTACACCCTCTTCTGCTAATATTCTTTCTATACTTGGGAAGTACTTATTAGCGATCTTCATCATAATGATGGTGTTGGAGTGCCAGTAGGTATTAACGTGGAGTTCTCTATCCAGTCGCTCTCTAACATCGAAATCTTCTAAAGGAACACGCTCACCGGCGAAGAAAAGATCACCTTTCACATTTACTGAATATATTTTTAAGTATTCTTTCGGAGGTTCCGTATCATTATTGAGAATAGCCGGAGCTTCGCTGGGCTTAACCTCTGCACTAGCCAGTAAAATTTCACTTTCTCCGGAGTTCTTAAACACCTTACCAGTGAAGGCGACTAACGCCAATCCAACAAAAACAACTAAAAGGGACTTAAAAAGATACTCGTTTTTCATGTGTTCTATTTTTTAAAGACTGGAACCATACTGCAAGCCTCACCGAATTGAAGGCTTCTTACAACAGGTTGAAGTTTATTGGTTATCGCTATATAGACTGATGGATCGAGTGCTTTGTTGCTGCAACCTTTGACGATCACACGTCTGTTTTCAAAATCTTCTACCTGTAATTTACTAATTTTTTCTAATATAATCCAATTATATGCATTTTTTTCATCTGTATAATATACTGACTCCGAGTGTTCGTTTCCACATGACGCAATTAACATATAAGCCCAAAGAGGGATTACAGCGTCAGATGAGCAAGTAATGCACAAATACTTTCCGTGATATTGATCCCACATGTGACTTTTCATCGCAGCCCTGAATTCTTTTTCCTTAAGGATCAGCTTTTTATACAAGTAATCCTTGATATCAAATACTGCAATTTGCGTGTCGCCAGGTAAGAAACTCTCTAAATCGATCGTTAGTATATCTTTACGAGATACTTTATTAACAGGTTCTTTTTCGAGAGCCATTTAGTGAGTTTTTAGAAAAATCTAGATCTGTTATCCTGCACATTTGCATCTTTTCTCAACGCTTCCATAAGTTTGGAATTCACGCTTGAGAAGTACTCCTGTTTGATTGTTTGAGTATAAACATTGAGTTGTTCAGTATTGAGAGGCGACTTCGACTTCAGTCTTATTGCAAATACCCCGGAATTACCGTTGATAGGCTTTGAGACCTCATTGGGTTCTAAACTCAGCGCTGCATGAACAACACTTAACTCCCAACCTATGTCCGGAATCTGGGCATTTGTTGTTTTCAATCCATTTGCAGATTTTACCACTGCTCCTGTAGTGCTTGCCATTTCTTCCAGAGTGCTGCCACCCGAAACAAGCTGTCCTTTTAACTTCTCTGCTTTTTTCTTCTTTGAAAGAATAGCTCTTACTTCTGTTTCTACCTTAGCCACCGGTTTCAAACCCTCTTCTGCCTTTTCAGTAAGAACTGCTACTAAATGCATCTCCGGATTACTAAATACTCGCGATACATCACCTTGCTTTGTTTTCTCTTCAAACAACCATCGTACTATAGGCCTTGATTGATATCCGATAGCAGGAAGAAAAGATGCCGTCTCCTTGATCTGATTTACAGGTTTAACCTGCAATCCCAGTTCCGAAGCAGCTGTTCTTAATTGTTCAGCCGTTCTATTCTCGCTAGCAAACTTACTTGCCTGAGCATAAATTGCTCTTTCAGTTTGCTCACTAGGAAGGATCTTTTTGCTTAGATAGCCAACTTTTATAGTCTCTGTAGATGGAGTATACTCCATAATTTCAACTATTCTTAACTTGTTTGCCTCAAGCATGATCTCTCTTTTCATAGCTCCTTTTGCACCACGATAGAAGTAAAGTCTTCTTTGCAATTCACTCGCATCTTCAAACTTTAGCCAGCCAATCTCACCGCCGTTAGCTTTCGTTGCTACGTCATCAGAAAAAGCAGTTACAAACGTCCCGAAATCTTCGCCAAAAGAGTCTATACGCATATAGATGCTATCGTGAAGGCTTCTTTTCTCATTGGCTTGTTCTTGGGTTTGCAAAGTATTGAAGTCAAAAACGATGGCTCGCAACTTTACAGAGTCTGCTATCTTCTTTTTTCCCATTAATTTCGCATACTTGAACATTCCGTTTGAAGCATAAGGTCCTACGATCGAACCTTCTTCCATTTCGAAAAGTTGTTTAACCTCATCCGATTCGATTTCGTCCGCCTTATAGAATTTGTCTCTGTAAATATCCTCCGAGTTTAATCGGAGAAAAATGGAATCGTTCTCGACAGTTACAAATTCTTTATAAAGATTACCAAGGTCCCGCAGCAACATCGCTGAATCTTCTGCACTGGCCTTAATTTCGAATCCTACAAATTCCATGTTCCGGTAAGCTTCCTGCTTGTATAGTTTGCTGTTCTTATTGATATAGTCTTTGATCTCCGCTTCAGATATCTTGATTTCATCATCCGGGATGTTGGAGAATGGTAAATAGATATAATCCAGGTCCATGGTTTGCTCGAGTTCAGCTTTTTTATACTCTTTCTGCCAATCAGGAATATAAAACCCTTTAAGCACTATATCATAAAGCTTAATTTTTTGTCTGTCCTTAATGATCGCTTTTTCAAAAGCTGTCCATTGGGCTCTTTTTACTTCAGGTTCGGTATTTGGATCTGGAAGATCAATACTTGCAATAAAATTCCTAACCGCCATCGGGTCGAATTGTCCTGTATTGGGGTTTGTGAACTGGCTAACTACGAAAGGATGTGGGATCGAGCCTACAGTCATGTCTTCCACCTCTTCATCAGTAACCATCAAACCAACGTCACTAAATATATCACTCATGATGGCTGATTCAACAAATTCATTCCACGTCTCCTCCCGGATAACTCGTCTCTCTTCCTCTGTAAGTTGAGATCTTGTGCTACCTTTCTGAGCTTTTCTCTCTTCTTCTTTCGCTCTCACACGCTCCTCAAATTGGATAGAGTTTATTTTCACTCCCTCAACTTCCCCAACAACATCGCTACCGGGACGTATTACGCCCGACTGAGAATTTGTTGCATCCATAAGGAGGAATCCCAAGATCGCTATTGCAATTATCGTTATGAGAAGGCCGGTTCTTTTTCTAATTTTTCCTATTACAGCCATATATTTCTAATGTTCTTTTTTGTTAATTATTATGCCTTTAAAAAGGACTTGCAAAGTAACGGTATTATCAAGTAATATCAAAATAGACAGAGGTTTCTATAGTACCTTTAATCTTACGGTTTCAATCCTGTTATCGGATGCTTTAAGGATGGTTATTTTAAAATTATCTAAAACAATTTCCGAACCTGGCTCCGGTATGTCTTCATGTGTGACAACCACATATCCCGCAATGGTTTCATATTCACCGGTCGGGAGGTCTAATTCATACTTTTCATTAAGATAATCTATTTCTAATCGCCCGGAAAAAACATATTCGTGCTCACCAACTTTTCTTTCTTCATGCTCTTCGGAGTCGTGTTCGTCATGTATTTCACCAAAAATTTCCTCAATGACATCTTCTAAGGTAACAATGCCTGCAGTCCCACCATACTCATCAACAACCCAAGCGATCGATCGGTTCTCTTTAGTAAATAATGTTAGAAGATCCCTTGCTGACATACTCTCTGGCACCATAGGCATCGTGAACATAATGCTCTCGATCTTCTGTGGCTTTTTAAGCAACTCAAAATGATGGGTATAGCCTATGATCTGATCGATATTCTCGTTATACAATACGATCCTTGATAATTTACTTTCTATAAACTTTTCTCTCAGTGTTTCTACAGTCTCATCGATGCTAATAGCCTCCACCTCTGTTCTCGGGACCATACATTCCCGAACCTTTACATCTTTAAGATAGAGGGCTTTTTCAAAAAACTCGGTATTAAGGTCATCAGCTTCGTCTTCAGTTTCAGATTCCGTGGATGCGCTTTTAACAAAATGCTCGAGATCAGCTGCTGAAATTTCATCTTCCACACCTCCAAAATCCTTCCCCAATACGAGCGCAATAATAAAAGTCGAGATCTTATCAAATACCCAGGTTAACGGATATAAGATAACATACACCACTTTCAACGGTACAGCAAACAGTGTTAAGACCTTTGATGGACTGATCTTAAACAAGATCTTCGGAAGAAACTCTCCGAATATCAAAACGATGATCGTTGTGATGATGGTTTGATAGATTATTATGATAGGTTCATTATTAAAGAACTTAACAACATTTTCTCCCAAGAAACTCAAACTGGATACTCCAAGAACGGTCGCCATCAAACTACCAAAAACTACGAGAGCAATGTTGTTACCTATCAGAAGCGTCGTTAAAAACTTTGATGGGTGCTCAAAATATTGAGCCAGCAACCTGGCTGAGAGTGTACCCTTATTTTTTGTGATGGCAATTCTCAATTTATTTGCTGAGTAAAAGGCGATCTCAATACCTGAAAAAAAAGCGGAAAATGCTAGTGCAAGTAATATTCCCATAAATTACCCTTCCGGGTTATCGTTATTTTGCTTAATTGTTTCCAGAAATTTACGATGATTTTTCTTTGTCCTGTATACGATGAAACAAAAAATAGCTACAAATATTGGAAAGTAAATTTTGTGACTGAATACAGGCTCTTTATAAAAATTGTATATCGCAACGGCTAAAGCTGCGACCATCGCAAATATCCATGCTTTCTCAAGGAGTTTTAGAAACTTCTTCATCTTGTTGAATTTGAATACTACCGGTTATTTTCTTGATAGTATAATTGGTAAAATTTTCATCCGCTTCCATGCCCTCTCCATAAATTATTTCATCCTTTGTGCGAATTTCGACATAGGTTTCAGAATAGATCTTTTTCTTCTTCTGATCCCAGATCAACTCTTCAGTTCTTAACGTATCTCCGTCAACATTTATAACTTCAACATTCTTCCTTGCAATCATTTCCTGCTGATTTTCTTTTGCATAACCATAGTCAGCCTTAAGAAAGCTTTCAATATTTCTATTAACATCATAAATGAACAGCTCTATACCTTCGGGAAACTCCATATAGGGTTCCTTATCAAGGTGTCTTTCTGCTTTGGGTGCTCTTAACTTTACATTTGGTCTTCCTTGCTCCGTGTATAACATTTCTACATTTACACCATGCTCTATATCAGACTCTCTTTGAAGAGCAAATTTCTCTGCTTCTTTTTTGCTGAATTCATCACATGAATACAGAAATAGAATTGTTATTGTAACCAAAAGTGATCCTGAGAGTCTGAAATATTTTAATGGAGATGTCTTCATATATAAAATCCTTTAACAAAGATGCTAAAGGATTCTATTACTTTCTGTAAATATCTTTTAATCTGAAGCACGGATCGTAGTAGATTCTCCGATCCAGCATCCTACAGTATAAGAACTACCCGTTTGAAGGTTTCTCATGAAGATGTCTCCAGAACTTGGCATGTACTGCCAGTATTTGTTGATCAGAGACTGAGCTTCATCTGCTGATGCCTGATCAACCGATTTTGCTTTTTGAAACATGTCGATTGCAGCCCAGGTGACAACCTGACTATCCCAGCCTGTTCCCGGTCCGCATAAAGAACCACTTGATGCATATAATTTTCCAATAAGTATATATGGTTCACCCCAGCCAGGCCTGATATCAGTCGCCATCCTTGCGTATTTCCTTGCATTGCTGAACTGGTTAACCTGTCTGTACAGTTTAGCGATATTCAAATAATCTCCAGCTTTTTGACTCGCATCGTCTTCAAGTGAAGCAGCCTGATTATATAATGCAACAGCGCCGTCTACATTACCATCACTCATCGTTTTCTGAGCAAGAAATCTTGATACCGAAGAGGTAGGAGAGATCTTGTTCAATTCAGAAGCAACACTGATAAATACAGGATCTGAAGTACATTTTGCGTTCTTTAACTGAGCATATATTTTTTTCAGGTTGTTCTCATCTTTTGGGTTCGCTTCAAATTTCCTTTTTGCAATTGGTACCAATTTATCGCACTGGAAATAATCTTCCTTAAATAAGAAGTCCATCACATCTGCCATCGCCGCTTCATATTTGTCTACATACTTGCCTTTGGCAATACTTGCATCCGCAAGATCACTGAATTGAGAGTATAGGTCAAGTACGTTATCTTCAGTAATAACTCCTTTTTTGTGAGCCATAACTGCAACTTTTATATGCGGGCTCATAAATCCGTAGGAGTAACTCTCACCGGATTTCTCGTAAGCTTTTGTGAACAACGTATGTATCGTTTCGATTTCAGAACTTCTGAAACGATAGTAATCAAATGCCTTTCTTGCGATCACATCACCCTTTTCGCCATAGTATTGTAGTCTGACATCGTAAACTGCCATCAATGTATCAATATATGGTTCACGCTCTGCTTTTGGTTTATCCTTGATTAAATTTTGGTAAAGCACTGCACCATTCTGATGTGTGGTTTCTTTAAAATTAGGTGCATTGAAAAACACATATCTCCAATGTTTGAGGGCATCCTTATAGTTATCCTGCTTGTAGAATTCCCGGTAAAGAGAATATTGTTTCACAGTTTCCGCACTGTCTGCGCCAACTTTAGAGCCTTGAGCAACTTTGATCGAAGCAATGATAGCCTTGACTTCATCTTCTCCTGCAAATGCCGTTTGAACGCTTAAAAAAGCGATCATAATTACTAGTATAGATTTGAGATTACACATTTTCATGTTAGTCGAATTTTCGTTTTATAAACCAATTGTTGTCACTTAAAGTAAATGATGCTGAAAGCTTATAACTTGTTTCTCTGAATAAATTTTCTGCACCATTGCTGCGGCTGCCTATATCTAACGCTATAAATGTTTTCGCAGAAGCAACCGGTAATCCTACTCCAAAAGTTATGCCATACTCTCTAAACTGCTCATCTTCAACTATCAATTCACTTAGACCAGTATATAACCCCAGTCCATAATCCATTCGTTTAAAATAATTCTTCTCACGCGGATTTAATTCCGGTGTTACTCTGCCTCCTAAAGATAAACGCCAGCTATCGTCAGCTTGTTCATTTTGGAAAGGTGTATTGAGTACTGACCA
>JABDMM010000138.1 GCA_013001465.1 Chitinophagales bacterium
TAATTGAAATTTGAAAGGGTAAGACTTCGGTCTTACCCTTTTTTTTGTTCAGGGATTGATGGCATTGAGAGGTTGAGAGATTGAGGGATTGAGGGATTGAGGATGTAGAGATTTCGAGAATTGTGATCAAGAGATTAAGAGATCAAGAGATTTTGGGATTGACGATGTAGATTTTGGGATGTTTGATGCAGTGAAGTCAAGTGTCTCCCGCTTCCCGATTCCCGACTTCGGTCTTACCCTTTTTTTTGTTCAGGGATTGAGAGATTGTGGGATTGTGGGATTGAGGGATTGAGGGATTGAGGATGTAGAGATTTCGAGAATTGTGATTAAGAGATTAAGAGATCAAGAGATTATGGGATTGAAGATTTGGATTTTGGGATGTTGATGATGTCAAGTCAAGTGTCTCCCGACTCCCGATTCGAATCCAATAAAAGAAGGTGGTGCAAACGAGCACATGAGCAAACGAGCAAACGAACTAATGAACCAGGCGATGCTCTATCTCTTCCTTGATCTCTTGTACTGCTTTATCCAGATCATCATTCACTACGATCAGATCGAATGATTCCATTTCATCCATTTCCTGGCTTGCTTTTTCTATTCTGATCGCCAGCTCTTCTTCGTTTTCTGTTTTACGCTTCTTTAGTCGTTCCGTTAAGATCTCCCTGGATGGAGGCATGATAAAGACGGTAAATGCTTTCTCTTGATATATTCTTTTGATCTCTTTTGCTCCTTCTACGTCGATATCAAATATCGCCGCTTTGCCTTCAGACCAGATCCTTTCAACTTCGGATTTTAATGTGCCGTAATATTGACCCGGATAAACTTCTTCCCATTCTATGAAATCTCCCTCTACGATCTTTTTCTCAAATGCTTCATTGCTCAGAAAGTAGTAATCTGTTCCGCTTGTTTCATAATGCCGTTTCATGCGATTCGTCGCTGAAACAGAGAATGAAAGTTCCGGCATTTCTGCGAGTAACTTTCGCACGATGGTGGTCTTTCCTGCTCCTGAGGGAGCTGTTATAACAATAATAGTACTCATAAGATATTTGAAAGCTGTTCTTTTATTTTTTCGAGTTCGTCCTTCATTTGAATGACGAGTTTCTGAATTTCGGTATAATTTGCTTTAGAACCTAGCGTATTGATCTCTCTTCCCATTTCTTGAGTGATAAACCCAAGTTTCTTTCCTTTCACGTCTTCTTTACTTTGAGTTACTTCAGTAAAATATTCGCAATGTGCACTTAATCGCACCAGCTCTTCAGTGATATCCAGTTTTTCAAGGTAGTAGATCATTTCCTGCTCAAATCGATTTTCATCATGTTCTGCGCTCTTTAGCTTATCTAATGAATCGATGATCTTAGAACGTTGCTGGCTTGAACGTTTCTTTAAGTGTTTATCAATCGCTTTCTGCAACTTTGATATATTTTTTACTCTTTGAAGGATCTCTTTCTGAAGTTGAACTCCCTCTTGCTTTCTGAATTTGATCAATTTTGCTGTCGCTTCTTTGATCGTTTTAAATAATACAATCCATTCTGCTGCTTTCAAGGTTTCTTGTGGTGGTTTGATCACATTCGGAATGTTGATCAGAGATTGCAAGGTAATTCCTTCTCCTGCTCCGGGTTTCTTACTCCTCTTTAGATTTATATCGATCGCATTGAGATTCTTATGGAGGGATATGAGTAAAGACTCATCGATGATCATGTCTTCTCCCTGTTTATTGATCACCGTGATCGACAATTCCGTTTTACCCCGAATCAGATTTTCGCTGATGTGTTTTCTAATTTCGATCTCTTTCTCTTTATAAAGCAATGGACACTTAAGATTCATATCCATAAATTTGGAATTCAGCGATCTGATCTCTACATAAATGTCTTTTGATTTATAATTAGCTACCGCCTTACCAAACCCTGTCATTGAATAGATCATCCTTCTTGCTTTTTAAATGTGAACATTGCAAATGGTTTCCTTTGAGTAACCATGAAAACACCGCTTAGGATCAGTGCTGCTGCTGTAATTTTCTGAACATCAAGTACATCTTTTCCAAAGGAAACTGCGATCAGCGATGCCAGAACAGGTTGTAAATATATATAGATACTGACAACTGATGGGTTCACTTTACTAAGAGCATAAATGTTCAAAAGATAAGCAAGGATCGTAGTCCCAAATACAACATATGCTACAGAGATCCAGATCGATGGAGTAAAGGTATGCCACTCAATAGATCTGAATTCAGAGAATCCGGCGATACTTACAATGAAGAAACCGAATAAGAATACATAAAAGATAACGGTGAGGGGATTATATTTTCTCATCAATGGCTTTACCAGGATTAAGTATAGTCCGTAAGAGGAAGCGTTTATCCAAATGAAGATGTCTCCAAGCATGGTATCGGAGGAAAAACTGAAGTCGTTACCTGAGACTACCATTAAATACCCAATTGCTCCGAGCATCAAGCCTGCAATTTTAAGGTAGGTCATCTTTTCAGTTCGAAGAAAGAACGAGATAACGAAAACCATGATCGGAGTACTTATCATGATCAGAGCTGCATTGATCGGTGTAGTGATATTCAGTCCTTTGAAAAACATGAGTTGATTGATAGCAACACCAAATACTCCACATGCGATAAGCCTCCACCAGTCTGACCTGTGGATCTTCTCCTTTATGAACACTAAATATGTGATCAGAAAGAAGATAAGCGCAGAAATAACACGTAAGAAAATGAATCCGAAAGGTTGAATAAAGTTGGGCATCACTTCCTTTGCAACAGTATAATTTGCTGCATAGATCAGATTGACCAGAAACAAGGCCAGGTGTGTCTTCAATTTTGGGGTTTAGCTTTTCAGTAGTCTAAAAATCTAAATTAAGCGAAAAATACCATAACGGTCCTTTGATCTCACCACTATCCCAACCCCAGGAAGCGTCTAATCTCAAAAAGTAACCTAAGAGTACAGTTCGCGCTCCCAATCCATAACCCATGATTATTGGATTCTTGAAATAGTTAATTTTTACCTGGACAGGATCATCGCCGAAAGTCCTCGTAAACTGAGGGTTGTTTCTCGAAAAGGGAGTAGCTCCTTCCCAGGCCGTTCCAACATCTGCAAATGGTACCAGTTGAAAATGCTTGATAAACTCTGATCGTATAGGAGAATTCAGAAAGTATGAGAATACAGGAAAGCGAATTTCAGTATTGACCAGCATATAACTGTTCCCATTTCTTGCGTTCTGTCTGAAACCCCTCATATTAGTAGCGATAGTCTGAAAAGCATAGTTGTTATCCCCGTTTATCGGTGTTTCATTATCGAAGGTATTGTTTGAAACCCAACCTTCCACACCACCCAGATAGTAGATCAATTTCCTCGTCCCGATCGAGGTGCTGTAGCCAAACTTGCTTGCCCAAATTATTTGTCGGTGTATTTTTTGATAGTGCCTGAAATCCACACCCCATACGGCTAAATAAGAATCTTCAATTCGTGGGACAGGTAGAACAATACCATCGATCAGTTTCACATCTCTTGTTGGTATTTGCTTATGTATCTCGCTAAAGAACTTGTAGCGTGTACCGTATCTAATGTTTGTCGCGATATCAATGGTGTTATCAAAAACGTATTCAGCTCTTAAAAATGCCCAGTTTTCCTTGTAATTCTCCAAGTCAAGGCTGAACTGTGAAAGTGATTGAAAGATATATTTGTCGTTTCGAATAGCAATTCCAAGTCGGACAGATCGTAAAATATCGATGGGGTAGCTGAATTTGGCTTCAACATAGTTAGTGCGGATCTTGTACTCGATAAAATTCACATTGGAAGGTAGGTCAAGATCTAAAAAAGGCACCGGTCCTTGAGTACCTTCAGTCATCGATTTACGATAATATGTAAATCTCTTATCGATCCGTTTTTTTATGTTCTCGTATGTAAAGAAGTACTCGGAAGAGTTAAAGTCCAGCGGAATTCGAAAACCGCCATAGATCCTGTAATCTTCCATAAGATCGCGAATCCCTAATTTAAAGAAGGCACTAAAGTCGGGGTCTGTGAAACCTGGATCCTGTGGATTGAACTTCTGATAACGTGTCATGATGATACTGTTATCGAATTGAGACACGATCTCATCCGTCGCGAACTTTACAGTGTACGGTCTCACTTTTGTTTGTTTGAATGTATTCCCGCTAGCTGATTTATCCTGAAAAGCATCAGGATTCAGATCGGGAAACACATCGCCGGCATTGTCTTCTTCTTCGGGATAATCAAAATCTGTTTGGAAATAATCTGCTTTCTTTTGTTCACTAATTTCTGTTGTTTGCTTCTCTGGATCTTTATCACTTTGATTTCCACTTGATCTGGAGGGTTCTTTCTTTTTCCGAATAGTTGTACTTCTGGATTCCATGTAACTCGTATTTTCCAGAATTGGCAACATTACATTGTTTAGGTTAGTATCAATGGGTGAAACATAAAATGCATATTTGCCATCGATCCAGTATAAGTTTGCAGCTTTATTCGATTCGATCGCGATATCGTGTTCAAGGATATTTCTTGCACTATTCGTCACCGCTGAGTTAACCCCTATAAACTTAGAAACAGCTTTTCGTCTGCTTCCGCTTACTTCATAATATTCGAGGTCTAAAAAGGAATCAATAACTGCTTGTTCCCGGAGAGAAATGGAATCCTTTTTCCCTGTAGCGATATTCTCGTAATAATACACTTTTCGATAGTGGTCTAATACTTGTTTCAGCGATCCATAGTATCGGTTGATCACACCATTTTGTTCGCTAAGGTATGCGTAATTGCTTACGCCAATATCTTCAGGCATACTTTCATCAATACCCGGAGTATTCGTAAGTCGGATCAGCGCTTCAGTATTCTCATCTTCATTGTAAAAGAAGATATCAAAAGAACCAACAGGCATGCTGGTATCTAATCGAGCTGTTTTCAATGTATCTCCATCTCTGTTTGAGCTGAATGCTACTCCCTTCATCCCGTCTATCTCGACATAGGAAGGATCCAGATCATCATAAAAGTCATCTGTGATCTTTGTCACCTTTGTACTAGGGATAAAATATTTAAAAATATCGATCTGACCTTTCTGCAATCCGGAGAATAGTAAGTTGTTATCATCCTCAGCATAAGACATACTGAAGACCCTTTGGAACTTATTGATCGGAGCGGTGACCTTCTCTTTGGATCGCCAATCATATGTCATAAGGAAGAGCTTGTCTCTGCGTTCATATACAATAGCCAATTTTTTTCCTGAAGGTGACCAGCTCAAAAGCGGATAGGATTGATCGTTCAGAATGGTATTGGTTCTAAACCCTCCCTTTACAATACGGTTGCGTTTATTCGTCTTTACATTCTCAACGTAAACTTTAAACAGTCCCATCTCATTTGAGACGTAAGCAATTTTATTACCATCTGGATTTAATTTCAACTGATAATAGACTTTCTTTTTATTGATCCTGGATTCCAGTGTATACTTTTTCCTGAGGATATCTTTCGAATCTCTTTCTTCTGCATATCTTGCCAGGTTGAATTCGTACCATTCCCTTAACGCTTCATTAACAGATGACCCCAGAACGAAAAGGAAACCACTTTCGAGGCTTCGATTGATCCTGGTAAGATAAAGCAGATTCGGAACAGCGCTTTCACCGTAAGTCATTTCAAGGTAATGCCAAAAAGCGTGACCCATAAATCGTGCATCCTTTGCTTCCAGTTTTTTGATCTTCTTAAATTTCCCATTGAGAATACCTTCTGCCAGACGGTTGTCGAGTTCTACACTCCAGGGCTTACCAATATAATCTACCAATCCATCTACAAACCAGGAAGGTAGATTAAGCAGAACCGCGTTTTGAAGCACTTCCTGAAAGTTAACTCCAAAGAGCATTTTATTGATAAATATGGTCGCTATACCTCTTCTAACTTGCTCCTCGAGTTCTCTATGG
>JABDMM010000149.1 GCA_013001465.1 Chitinophagales bacterium
TTGCGGAATAATCATAAATTTGCATCAACAAATTCAACCTAAATATGAAATTGATATTACAATTCTTCGTACTGTTTTTGATCGTTTCTACTACTTCATGTGTAAGCAATAAGAAGTTTACTGAAGTCGAAAGTCAACTAGAGCAATGTGAACTTGAAAAGAACAGACTGAACAATGATTTGGGTATTTGTGAGGTCGCTTTGAAGGCAAAGCAGGATCAGGTCGCTGATCTTAAAAGCCAGATCGAAGACTACAAAAAAATGATGTCTGAACAAATCACTCAGGTCGGTGATCTGACTGTCCTTTCCAAAGAAGCAAATGAGAATATTAAACTCACGCTTGCTCAAATGGATAAAAGAGATGATTACATTCGTATGCTTCAAGCTGCAAAATCTAAAGCGGATTCAATGAATCTTGCTCTGGCTTTAAACCTGAAAGGTGTTTTGAAGGATGGAATTCTAGATGAGGATATTGAAATAATGGTTGACAAGACTGTCGTTTATGTTAACCTTTCGGATAAAATGCTTTTTAGTAGCGGAAGCACTAAATTAACATCCAAAGCACAGGAAGTTCTTGGTAAGATAGCTAAAGTACTTGGTCCAAGAAAAGATATCGAGATCATGGTCGAAGGTTATACTGATGATGTGCCGATCGCTACTGCTTGTGTGAAAGACAACTGGGATCTAAGTGTTATGAGAGCAACCTCTGTCGTAAGAGTTCTTAAAGACAAGTATGGTGTAAATCCAGATAAACTGATCGCTTCAGGTAGAGGAGAACACAATGCACTAGGTAACAATAGTACAGCTGAAGGTAGAAAAATGAACCGAAGAACACGTATCATTATTCTTCCTAAACTCAACCAGTTTTACGATCTTCTGGATCCTGCTAAAGCTCCGAAATCGAAGTAAGACTATTTTTAACACCTTAAGAATTCTGCTTAAAATTCCGTATATTTATATTGAATTAAAATCAATATGAAAAGAGTTGGAATTGTAGGTTTTCTGTTATTGTTATACCTGCTTTCGTTCTCGCAATTAATTCCTCCAAACAGACTTGCCGACTGGAATGCAGCTGGTTTATCTCAAAACCCTCCTTCTGTCGATTCTATAGTCAATGTTGTTTCTGATCTGGGATTAAGTGATGATGGAAGCGGAGATGTTAGTGTCCTTTTTGAGACTGCTCTCGGAAATGCCACCACTCAAACCCTTTTCTATTTTCCTCCTGGTGCTTATCTTTTCCAATCGACAGTAAATGTTCCGTCGAATGTCATCATTAAAGGTGCCGGGGCGGATTCTACTACATTTATTTTCGATCTCGGCGGTAACAGTGGGCATTGTTTTCAACTTGCAGGTTCCCAAACCAGCACTTTTGCTGATGTACAATCAGGATTAACAAAAGGCGCGGTTAAGATAGTTTCCACCGCTGCATCGGCATTTTCATCAGGCGACTATCTAGAGTTGAAACAAAGTAATGGAAGCTGGGATTCTAATCCTGCTGCTTGGGCTACTGATGTTGTTGGACAGATCACTGCCGTTGATGCTGTCATTGGAGATACGATCTATTTGGATCAGAAATTAAGAATAGATTATGATACAGCTTTGAATCCTCAGATCCGAAGACTTGAACTAGTTGAGTTTTCAGGTTTTGAATGTTTCAGCATTGAAAGATCGGATCAGGCTCCGGGGACTTCTCATAATTTTCTTTTTTCGAAAGCTGCAAATTGCTGGATGAAAGGAATTGAGAGTAGAAAAAGTAATGGAAGCCACGTAATGATCACCTCAAGTACAAATATTGAAGTACGAGACTCCTATTTCCGAAGAGCTTTTGAATATAATGGAGCGAGCACACATGGATATGGTGTTACCATTGCTCATCATGCTGGCTTGTGTCTTGTAGAAAACAATATTTTTAAATTCTTGAGGCATGCCATGATGGTGAAAGAAGGCGCAAATGGGAATGTATTTGCTTATAATTATTCGAGAGAGCCTAATCGTTCAGAATTGATTAGCGATTTTTCAGGTGATATCTCTGTACATGGTCATTACCCTTATGCCAACCTGTTTGAGGGTAATATTGTGCAAAATATAATTATTGATCATTATTGGGGTCCTGGTGGTCCGAATAATACTTTCCTGAGAAATGCTACTGAGTTATACGGGCTGCTCATGACTAGTGGATCCCCGAATACAGAAGCTCAGCACTTCGTGTCTAACGATGTCCATGGATTTGGTTTTTATAGTGTTACCGGTAACGATAATATTGAAGCTGCAAACCGTTGGCAGGATTCAATTCAACCTTATTCCGACACGATCCTGAGATCATATTATCTTAATGAGAAACCAGTGTTCTGGAACATACCGATCGCCTGGCCGTCGATCGGCGAAGGTAGAAATTTTGATAAGTATACTAATCCTGCAAAAGAGCGGTACTTTTCAAATGAGCGCAGAGCTTATTGTTGCCAACCATTAGAATGCAGTGATACCTGTCAGGTTCCTGTCAACCTGAAAGCAAGGTTTAAAGGGGGAAAGAAAGTAGCATTGGAATGGAAAGAAGGAAGTAGTAATAGTTATCTTCTTCGCGGAAGGAAAGTTGGCGAGAATGACTGGTTAATAGTTCCGGTAAATTGCAGCAATTGCGATAATAAAGTCTTTAGTGGATTAGAATTTAATGCAGAATATGAGTGGCAGGTAAGGTCAGTTTGCGGATCTGAACATTCACTTTGGTCTGCACTACATACATTCAGTCTTGCAGATCTTAGTTTTTGCGACACCACAGA
This sequence comes from Chitinophagales bacterium, assembly GCA_013001465.1. GTDB lineage: Bacteria > Bacteroidota > Bacteroidia > Chitinophagales > JABDMM01 > JABDMM01. The sequence continues at coordinate 2,777 of JABDMM010000149.1, forward strand.
AATTCATCAGGAGGTTGTAGGGACAAACAATGCTGTGTTGAGTTGGTCGGGAGTAAAGGGTGCAAACTTTTACCTCCTTCTTGGACGAATAGCAGGCACTTCAACGATCACAGAAATAATCCTGGACAGAAGCGATACCATGTTTAATGCGACTGGATTGAATTCCGGTACTACATATGAATATACGGTCAGAGCTGTTTGTGATTCGATAGGATTTGCAATTTCTCAGCTCAATGATCCGAGATTGTTTACTACATTGACTCCTCCATTGAAAGGTCGTGATCCATATGCCAATAACTCCAGACTCGAAGGGAAGAAGCTTATTCTTCATACCAATGGTATTGCAAAAATGAATGTTCAGTTATTTTCAGTCGATGGTAAATTAGTTTATGAAGGACAGCATGAAGGATATGAATCAATCGATCTGAATATGCTTTCCGGAGGATTTTATATTCTCAGAACAAATTCAGAGACCAGACCGATCATTATCAAATGATCTCTATTGTATCAATTTTCAAATGCTTAAGAATCATTAGAGGTGCCATCACTTGTGATGGTTCTTTAACCGAATTTTGTCCGGATCAGCTTACCGGTTGGTGTATAATGAAATTGTTTTTCAAAAATTATCTCCTTGGGTGTGTTGTATTTCCCCAGAATCTTTTTCAGATCCTTTAACAGCCCTGAAGTATCTTTTATAGGTTCGGTACTCTCTATCACAAGTATCATTTTTTCACCCAGAACATGATCTGTTTTTGAAGAAATGTAGAAAGGAAGATCCATGATATCCCTTATCCTCTGCTCAATTTTTTCAGGGTTGATCTTTATTCCACCGCTATTAATAACATTATCGAATCGGCCCAGCCATTTGAAATGTCTATCATCGAAGAGTTCAACAATGTCATTAGTTACATATCTCTCTTGCTCCAGATGATCAGTATGGATAACCAGGCACCCGCGGTCATCAACAGAAAAAGTCACACCTGTGATGGCTTTGTATTGTTCGTGTGGGTTTTCCTGCGATATCTCCTGAACTGCAACGTGGGTTATTGTTTCTGTCATACCGTAGGTGGAGAAGATCCTGTTATTTAAATTTAAGAGTTCGAGTCTTATCTCATTTCTTAATGGAGAACCACCAATGATCAGCTTTTTAATCGATCTCATTTTCCTCACAGAAAGATCATTTTTCATGATCTGTTCAATCTGCATAGGAGTCATCGCCGCAAAGTCGATAGGCAGGTTGTTTTCTTCAATATCTACTAATGGATCTCCTTTGCTTTCAGCAATTAATAAGCTCAATCCAGAAACTGCAGCTCTCACTACCATCATTTTGCCTGCGATATATTGAATAGGCAGACACAAAAGAGCGGAATCTGCGGCTTTGAGATCAAAATACTCGGCTGTCAGCAAGGCTGAGCTTTTCATTTGTTCTTTGCCCAGAAGAATATTTTTTGCTTTCATTGTCGAACCGGAGGTTTTTACCTCGATCGTTGCAGTATCTGAGATCCATTCTTTTACGAAATGAATTAGCTCGCTCAGCCATGGAAATTGTGAGGATCTAAGAGCGAGTGCATCTATATCATTTATAGAATATTCTTCACCTTTGAATTGCATGATAAATAGAGGATGAACATCCATGTAATCAAACGAATTGGTTGGAAGGGGCTGAAAAAATAGACTCTAACTCCCATGGAATATTTGGATCGTAAAATAGTTTACCGTTTTCTATCCGGATGGGTGATGGAAAGTTGTTTGTATATAAAGAACCTGTTCCCAGTCCTTGTGGTAAAGAACTCTTCAATGTGTAAGCCCATTGAGCAATTGCACTAAGACCAATATTGGACTCGAGAGCAGATGTGATCCACCAACCACAATTTATCTCATCGGCAAGCCTGATCCAGTCTTCACAGTGCCTGAAGCCACCGATCAGACTTGGTTTCAAGATGATATAGTCAGGCTTGATACGATGGAGTAATTTACTTCTATGATCATGTGGAATGCCTATCAGTTCTTCATCCAGAGCTATTGGGACAGGAGAAGTTCTGCATAGTTTTGCCATTTCATCCGGCTGCCCCGCTTTGATCGGCTGTTCGATCGAGTGAATTTCTAATTCTGCGAGCCTTTGAAGATGGTTTGGAGCTTCTTCGATTTTAAATGCTCCATTGGCATCTACTCTGATCTCAAGCTCATTTGCATTGTACTCTTTTCGGATACCTGAGAGTATATTGATCTCCTCTTCGAAGTGTAAAGACCCAATTTTCATTTTAATACAATGGAATCCCGAATCGATCTTTGATCTTATCTGTGACCTCATATTTTCAATATCGCCCATCCAGATCAATCCATTTATATCAATACTATCCCGACCTTCGGTGAATAACGATGGAAACAAGACTCTATTCCCACCAGAAGAGAGATCGATAAGTGCTTGTTCAACACCAAACTGAATAGAGGGAAACTGATCCATATCTTCTGATTGAATATTTCCATTGTGTTCATTGATCCTGGAACAGGTCTTTTGCAGCATTGATTCATAATCAGGACGATCATCTATACTAAGACCTCTGAACATACCACATTCACCAACACCAATATTCTTGGGATCATTCTCGTTTTGCACAATAATAAACCAGCACTCCTTTTCAGTAAGGACTCCGCGGGAGGTACCGGCAGGAATTTTGAATTTAAGCGTTTGATTGATATATCTTGCTTTGAGACTCATTTTTATGGAAACTTAGGATACTTCGAAAAATCCGGATCCCTTTTTTTCTGTTCTTTCAAAGAATTCAAACTTGATATCCTTGTAATCCTTTATGGAAGTCCATTTTCTCTGATTCGTCATTACTTGTTGTTCCATCTTCGATTTTTAAATATTTAAAGTATTCTTTGATTACTTTTGGATTGACTTCATTTGGAGTGAAAACTTCTAGAATAGCAGGTTTGTTTCTTTTATCTGAGTAGAGATCCTGCAGAGATGCAGTAAGCTCATTTGCATTACTGCTTCTTAAATAGTCAATACCAAAAGCTTGAGCGATATATTCTATACTGATATTATGTTTTGCTTCAAAGAACTTTTCCAGTGAGCTAGTGCTGTCGGGACCTTCGATCATTCTGAAAATACCACCACCGCTGTTGTTGATTACAATAATTCTGATATTGTTGGTCAGATTTTGGTTCCAAAGAGCATTGGAGTCGTATAAGAAAGTGATATCTCCGCAGATGATACTTACGATCTCATTGTGATTTGCAAAAGCTGCGCCACACCCTGTCGACACACAGCCATCTACACCACTGGTCCCCCGATTAGCGAAGTGCGATAAAGATCTTTCAAACCTGAATAGCTGGGCATATCTTATAGGTGTACTGTTTCCCCATTGTACCTGGCTTTTATCAGGAATATGTTTTACAATGTGATTGAAAGCAGTAAGATCAGACCAGGTTGCTTTTGATGAGATATATCTATGCCCGCGCTCACGAGTGAATATATCTCGCTTCTTCCAACGTTGTTTGTAAGATGAATCGTCAGAAGGAATCCATTCTTTCAATGTTTTGATCATTTCCAGAGGATCGGAGTCGATCACATGGGTAAGACTCTGAAACGTATCTGTATGAGCGGAATCCCTGCTTAGATGCCAGTGATAATTTGGAGAGTACCTCCGCAGAAAATGCTTTATTTTTTTTGAAACTACAGGCCCACCCAACGTTATCAATAGATCTGGTTGAAAATCTTCAGCTTCATCATTCCCGATCGAAAACAAAATATTATCGATGGAACCATTGAATAAATTGTCATTAAGGTTGGAAGTTGTTTCCGTCAGGATAGCTACTGAAGGATCTTTAGCCACCTCCGAAAGAGCTTTATTAAGCTTGTCATCAGGGTTCATCAAACCACATAGGATCAGCTTTTTTGAGGATGAGGTCCAAATAGTCTCCAATTCAATTTTAGCGCCTTCACTCAGTATCGTTTTTGTTCTTACACTGGATATAGTAGTTGGAGACTTTGAACCGGTATCATCAAACTTATATAAAGGTTCTTCAAGAGGCAAATTAATATGCACAGGTCCTGGTATTGGATCCATGGTTTTATTTATTGCTTCCGAGACCATCCGCCGATTATACCATAATTTTTGGTCTGAAGTAGCTTCTTGTGGCAAATTAAAGCTGCCTCTGATATAATTGGAAAAAATATTTTCCTGATGAATTGTTTGTCCTTCAGCCTGATCGATCCACTCTTTCGGTCTGTCTGCAGTGATCACCAGGAGAGGGATATTTTGATAAAAGGCTTCAGCAATAGCAGGAGCATAGTTTAGTACAGCAGAACCGGAAGTGCAAACTAGCGCAACCGGTGATTTGATCTGTTGTGCAATACCAAGAGCGAAGAATGCCGCTGATCTTTCATCACAAATACTAAGGCAGGTAAAGAAGTGATCTTCAGTAAATGAAACAATAAGAGGTGCGTTTCTGGAACCGGGGGAAATAACAACTGTTTTAATACCTTTTTCCTTACAGATATTGACTAGATCTTGTACACCCTTTTTACTCGATAGTTTTGCCATTGTTCCCAGCTAAGTTCTGCATTTTTTCAATAACTGACAATAAAGTTTGAGTCTTTGCCTCCGTTTCCTCCCATTCAGCCAAGGCATCAGAAGTAGGAGTAATACCACCTCCGGCAAACAGTTGAATTTCATTACTCAAAACCTTCATACACCTTAGATTAACAAATATTTGAGATGATTGTTTCTCTCTGAGTCCAAGATAGCCTGAATAATAGGCTCTGTCATACGATTCAAATTCTCTTATGACTCTCAAGGCCTCCTGCTTCGGATAGCCGCAGACAGCTGGACTCGGATGAAACTCATCTATTAGCTGTTCCAGGAATGATGGGCTGACCTGGCTTATGTCGAATTCAAAATCTGTTCTTAAGTGCAGTAGATTTCCGGTATCATGAGTTTTTGGTCCGTCTCGATGAATCATTGTCAAGTCGAGTTTTGCAGCAAGATTTACGATATAACGTTCAACGATCTCTTGTTCGTTCTTTTCTTTTTCAGTCCAGTTATCATCGTTTCGAGTACCTGCAAGCGCCATGGTTCTAAGCTTATCTTTATCTGTTGAGACCAAAGTTTCAGGACTCGCACCGATCCAGTTGCCCGATGCAGGGCTGTAGATCATATATATGAATGCAGTTGGATAATGAAAGCAAAGTTGTTCGAAAAATGAAAATTCGTTGAAGGGTTCAGGTTTTGGAATCCATTTATCTCTTGACAAGACGACTTTTTTGATCTCAGGTTTTTCGTTCAACAGCCGTATCAAACGATTTAGCTGGTTTAGGTATTTCTCTTTCTTATTTTCCTCTACCGGGGTTTTGAATATGGGCGGTTCGATTTTCTTAAATGAGATGTCAGATAGATTACCAGTAAGGATCTCATTATCCCGGATCCATAGTTGAGGAGTGATCCTTACTTCCGGATTATTTTCATTTTCAAGAAATGGATGAAAAATGAAGTATGGATCCCCTTCCTTTTCGATGCCATCTTCCCATTGTGCTATGAGGTTAACAGACTTTTCATACGGAAAGCGGAAACAGACAACAGAGCATTTGGTGTCTTTGAGCTTTTTATAGATTTGATGTATATCAACGTCCTTTGCTTTATCTGTTGTCTTCTTTTTTTTCAACAATACTCATATTTAATCTGCTGACGCTAATGAGGCGACCCTCATCGTCTTTAATTCGAATATCCCAAACATGAGAAGATCTGGATTTGTTCAGAAGAGTAGCTTTGGCATATACATTTCCGGTACTGGTAGACCTTAAATGGGAGATATTGATCTCTTTGGCTAATGGAATACTGTTAATGTTTCCGATCTCAAGTAATGAAGCGGCACTGCCAACCGATTCAGCTAAAGCTGCAGAAGCTCCACCATGAAGTAAACCAAATGGTTGATGCACCTTACTATTAACGGGCATCCTGGCGCATAAATAACCATCTCCTCTTTCGGTGTACTCAATGCTCAAATGTTCCATCAAAGTATTCTGACACAATCTGTTTAACTCTTCTAGTTTTTCATCTCTGACCATATTGACAAAGATAAATTAATAGGGAGAGAATTGCCAGTTAGTGCATTTATGGAGCTTATAGCATGATCAGACAATCACCTCTTCAAAATGGACCCAAAGACATGGCTTTCACATTGGATTCAAGTGGATCAACCAGGCATTTTATTTATGGGATAATAACCTTCGTAACAGGCTGTAGATAATAGCATTAAGGAATAGATTCTTTCAACACTTTAATGTGAATAAGTCCCTTGATTATTAAGGCTTTCGGGGATTTATCTGGGGTTTATTTCGTATCTTTATAGGAATAATATAACCTTATAAAATGGAGGAAATTTTGGCAGAAGATTTAAATATAAATGTGGATTTGAAATCCGGAAATAAAAGTGACTACTCTGCAGATAAGATCCAGGTATTAGAGGGTCTGGAAGCAGTGCGAAAGCGACCTGCGATGTATATTGGAGATGTTGGCAATAAAGGGCTTCATCATTTAGTATATGAGGTAGTAGATAACTCGATCGATGAGGCATTAGCCGGATATTGCGATAACATTGAGGTTGTGATCAATGAGGACAATTCCATCACTGTTAGGGATGATGGGCGTGGAATTCCAGTGGCTATTCACACCAAGGAGAAACGGTCCGCATTAGAAGTTGTTATGACGGTTCTCCATGCCGGAGGAAAGTTTGATAAAGATTCCTATAAAGTTTCCGGTGGTCTGCATGGTGTGGGTGTTTCTTGTGTTAATGCGCTTTCTGCAGAACTTAAAGCTGAAGTATACAGAGATGGTAAGAAATACATCCAGGAATATGAAAGAGGAAAGCCAAATTACCCTGTAAAAGAAAACGGCTCTACAGATATCCGGGGAACACAGATCACGTTCAAACCCGATGATACCATCTTCACCACTACGGTCTATAATTTTGATACATTATCTGCAAGACTTCAGGAACTTGCCTTCCTTAATAAAGGTATCCGACTGAAGATCAAAGATATGCGTAATCTAGAAGATGATGGGCAGCCAAATTCTTCAGAGTTTCATTCTGAAGGTGGTTTGAGGGAGTTTGTAACTTATCTAGATAGTTCCCGGGATTCCCTGATGGATGAACCGATATATGTTGAGGGGGAACAGGACAATGTTTCTGTCGAACTTGCACTTCAGTACAATACTTCTTTTGCTGAGAATGTCCACTCTTATGTGAACAATATCAATACTATTGAAGGAGGAACGCATGTTTCTGGTTTCAGAAGGGCCTTGACTCGAGTATTAAAGAAGTATGGTGATAAAGAAAAAATGTTTGATAAGCTGAAGTTCGAGATCACCGGAGATGATTTCCGTGAAGGAATGACTTCTGTTTTGTCGGTAAAAGTCCCGGAACCTCAGTTTGAAGGTCAGACTAAAACCAAATTAGGCAACGGAGAAGTTACCGGTATCGTTGAATCGATCGTTGGTGAACATCTCAAGCATTTTCTTGAAGAAAATCCAAAGACAGCAAAAAATATAATTCAAAAAGTCGTTCTTGCAGCAACAGCGAGAAACGCTGCCAGAAAAGCAAGGGAACTTGTACAGCGAAAAAATGTCCTTACCGGATCCGGATTACCTGGAAAGTTGGCCGATTGTTCTGACAATGATCCGGAGAGATGTGAAATTTTCCTTGTCGAGGGAGACTCGGCAGGGGGTACTGCCAAACAAGGTAGAGATAGGAACTTTCAGGCGATACTACCATTAAGAGGTAAGATCCTAAATGTCGAGAAAGCCATGGAGCACAAGATCTATGATAATGAAGAGATCAAGAATATTTTCACTGCATTAGGTGTATCGAAAGGAACACCGGAAGATGACAACGGACTTAACATCACGAAGCTGCGTTATCACAAGATCGTGATCATGTGTGATGCGGATGTAGATGGTAGTCACATTACTACATTGATCTTAACGTTTTTCTTCAGGCATATGAAAACACTGATCGAGAACGGATATATTTATATCGCTTCACCACCATTATATCTTGTCAAGAAAGGCAAACAAAGAATCTACGCCTGGAACGATGCACAAAGAGATGCAGCGATCGAGCAGCTTGGAGGTAGCGGAGTCAATGTCCAGAGATATAAGGGACTTGGAGAAATGAACGCCGATCAATTGTGGGACACTACAATGGATCCGGAAAATAGAGTTCTTCGAAGAGTAACAATAGATAGTACAAGCGGAGCAGATCATATCTTCTCAACTCTAATGGGCGATGAGGTGCCACCTCGAAGAGCATTCATTGAATCTCATGCGAAGTTTGCCAGGATAGACATCTAGTTTTAATGGAGGATAGCGGATCAGAAATTGAGGTATTGAGAAGTTGAGGTGTTGTGGACCCGATAATTGAAGATTCAAAAATTCAACCTTCAACCTTCAAAAATTGATTACTCAGGAACAACTTCGAAATCGACTTCGATGTCGTGGTCAGGGTGGAGATCGATCTTTGCTTTGTAATTTCCGATAGATTTAACTTCTCCTTCAACGATAACGATTTTTCGTCTGTTGATAGCGATCCCGGTTTTTTCCTTGATAGCTTCTGCAATGTGATGAGTAGTTACACTACCGAAAATCTTTTCAGTAGTACCTGTTTTAGCTCCGATCTTAATTTCGGCTTTTGCAAGATCCTTTTTGATATCTGCAATTCTGTTTAACAGTTGCTCTTCTTTTCTTCCTTCCTGCTTTCTGATCTCGTCCAGAACCTTCATATTAGAAGAGTTAGCGACTTTAGCATATCCTTTAGGAATTAAGTAATTACGTGCATATCCGGACTTAACAGATACGAGGTCGTTTTTATATCCTAAGGTTTCTACATCTTGAATTAAGATCACTTCCATAGCTCTACTTTCTATTATTTCAATAAATCAGTTACGAATGGAAGAAGAGCGAGGTGTCTTGCTCTCTTCACAGCCTGAGCGACTTTGCGCTGATATTTCAACGAGTTACCGGTAATTCTCCTGGGAAGGATCTTACCTTGCTCGTTCACAAATTTTAACAAGAAATCAGGATCCTTATAATCGATGTACCTGATACCACTTTTCTTAAAACGGCAGTATTTTTTTCGATTCAGACCGATCTTCGGTGTAGCTAAATACCGTATATTTTTATTAGGATTTGCCATCTTTCTCTTCGGTTTTTTCTTCAGTATTAGAATTCTCGGTTGTACTGCTTCCTACAGGCTCTTCAACCCGTGGCTTTGGCTCATGTTTCTTCTTCTTGTTTCTACCTACAAGGCCTTTACGCTTGTTATCATTATAGATCGCAGCATATTTTTCAACCTTGATAGTAAGGAAACGAAGAATGTTCTCATCCCTTCGGTATGAAAGCTCCAGCTTATCAATAAGCTCAGCAGAACCCTTGAACTCCAGGTAATTGAAAATTCCTGTTGTCTTCTTTTTAATAGGATATGCGAGTTGCTTTAACCCCCAAAAATCCTTTTCTACTATCTCAGCTCCGTTAGACGTTAAAAAGTCTACGTAACCGTCGATTGTCTTCTTAACATCCTCATCCGATAGGACAGGAGTTAAGATCATTGTTGTTTCGTATTGATTAGTCATTCAATATCCTCTTTTTCAAACGGACTGCAAAGATATAATAATTAGTGAAAACTAGGCAAATTATTTTGATAGATAATTAGACTTTTAGTTGACTGGTTTATTGGTTAACTAGTTGATTGGTTAATTGGTTGGTTGGTTGATTGGTTCATTAGTTCATTAGTTAATTAGTTGAATGGTTGATTAGTTTATCAATTGATTAGGATTATAATAAGTTTCCGTATAAACATCCAGTCGACCGATCTACAAAAAACCATGAATCAATGGAACCAATCAACGAGTCAACTAATCAACCAATTAACCAATCAACTAATCAACCAATTAACCAGTCAACCAATTAACCAAAAACAAAATCCAACAAAACCAATCACCTTCAAAACTTAATACGTAAATTTATCCCCTCTTCAATTATGGGAAATTACGTCGTTTCAGCTCGAAAATACAGGCCTTCCAACTTTAGTGAGGTAATCGGTCAGTCGCATATTACGGATACGCTGCAAAATGCTATCAAAAGTGATCATCTGGCACACAGCTTCTTATTCTGTGGTCCTCGGGGAGTTGGTAAAACTACTTGCGCCAGGATCCTCGCCAAAACGATAAATTGCGAAAACTTGCGTTCGGATGTCGAGCCGTGTAATGAATGTCCATCATGCGTTTCCTTTAATAACTCCAGCTCTTTTAATATACATGAACTTGATGCCGCTTCGAATAACAAGGTAGATGATATGCGAATTCTTATCGACCAGGTAAGAATTCCTCCTCCATCCGGAAAATACAAGATCTATATTATAGATGAGGTTCACATGCTGAGTGCTTCGGCATTTAATGCCTTTCTGAAGACCCTGGAAGAACCACCCGCCCATACCATTTTTATTTTAGCGACTACTGAAAAGCATAAGATCATTCCAACGATCCTTTCTCGTTGTCAGATCTTCGACTTTAAAAGGATCCCAATTCAATTGCTGATCGATAACATGCAGGAGATTTGTGAGAAGGAAAGCGTAAAGGCAGATACTGATGCGCTTCTTATTATAGCCCAAAAAGCAGATGGTTCTGTTAGAGATAGTTTGAGTATTCTCGACAGATTGATAAGCTTCTCCGGTGAGCAACTTACTTATGAAGATGTATTGCAGAACTTAAGCGTTCTCGATTATGATTACTTCTTTAAAGTGACTGATTTCTTACTATCAGAAGATATTCCTTCTTCCCTCGTAATGCTGCATGAAATCCTGGAAAAAGGATTCGATTGTGATGACTTTAACCTTGGCTTAAGTGAGCATTTTCGTAACCTGCTCGTTTGTAAAGACATAAAAACGGAGGCATTGCTGGAAGCAGGTCCGCAATTGAGAGAGAGATATTTAAATCAATCCGAGATCGCTCCGGTTTCTTTTCTCCTAAACGGATTAAAGTTCATGAATGAGTGTGATGTTCAAAACAGAATGAGCAAGAATAGAAAACTCACTGTTGAGTTAACATTAATGAAAATGGCTTCCGTGCGCAATCTTGCAGATTATAAAACTGTTTCAAATTCAAACCCCACTGTAAATCAAACCAAAGCAGAGCCAGTAAAAAAAAATATAACTAACCCGTCAAAGAAAGAGGCTGTTACTGAAATTCCCGCTCCAAAGATCAAAGAAGAAACTAAAGGTGAAGCCGAAGAAGTAGTCGAAAAGAAAACAGAAGCAAAACCAAAAGAAGAGCTCGTTGAACCTATCGTTGAGACTACAACTGAAGAAGAGGCGAGCACTAAAGTTGATCAGAAAAAAGAAGAACCCTCTCAGGAGTCTGAGATCAAGCCGACAAATACGAAGCTAAAAAAATCGAAAGACGAGAATCATAAACTTGTAAGAACTCCAAAGATCTCAAGTTTAAATGATGTGTATGCCAATGTCGATACCAAGATCGAAAAAGTGAAAGAGGATCAACAACAAATTACTGAGGATATAGCAGTGGATCTTTCAACTTTAGATGAAGATAAGCTAGTTGCTGCATGGAAAAACTATGGTGAAGAGCTTGAAAAAAATAAGCGAAAAAGCTTAAGGAACCTGGTCGATAGTTTTACCCCAAAAATTCAGGACAACAAAATATTGTTGAAAGTGGAAAGTTCTATACAAAAAGAACTGCTTGTAAATGAAGAGAGAAAACTAATAGAGTATTTAAAAAAGGAACTAAACCTACCTTCGATTCAGTTTGAATTTAGAATTGATAAAAAGGCCACAAAGGCATCTAACAAAGTGCCTTATACTTCAAAAGATAAATTTGAAAAGATCGTCGAAAAGAATCCCGCAATAAAAGACCTTAAAGATAATCTTGGTCTCGAACTAGAATTTTAAAACACATAACATGAAATATTTTCTTACAGCAATGGCAATTGCTTTTCTATTGCTCAGTCAATCTTGTAATAAAGCGTCTTCCGTCGATATGGTTGGAAGCGCGGTAAAAGTAGAGAACGATCCGTTAGATGCTCATATGTATACATTGGACAACGGACTTACACTCTTTGTCACTGAATACGATGATGAGCCAAGGATCCAAACGCTTGTAGCTGTCAAAGCCGGATCCAAATTTGATCCTGCTGAAACTACCGGTTTGGCCCACTACCTGGAGCATATGTTATTTAAAGGTACGGACAGACTTGGAACAAAGGACTGGGAAAATGAATCAGTTCTGCTGGATCAGATCTCGGACCTCTATGAAAAACATAAAGCAGAACAAGACCCCGAAAAGAAGGCTACTATTTATCAAATGATCGATAGTGTTTCATATGAAGCTTCGAAGTTCGCCATCCCAAATGAGTACGACAAAATGATAAACAGCATGGGTGCAAAGAGCACCAACGCTTATACATCTAACGATCGGACGGTCTACATG
>JABDMM010000009.1 GCA_013001465.1 Chitinophagales bacterium
GCTCAGCCCCGGACAATTATATTATATTCAAATTTCTGGAATCACAAATCCATATGGAATATGCATTAAAGAGGTATATCCCAATGAAACTTGCCTTTATCCCATGACTATACCAGTCATTGGCTCAACCCATGCATGTAATTATGTTGGACAAAATACAGAGTTTGCACTTGCCAGTGATGTTTCAGGAGGATCCTGCGATAACTTGGGAAATCCCAGGGATCTATGGTACAAATTTGTCGTTCCAACGAGTGGAGACATTAGCATTGACTTGCAAAACGCATCTATCGGTCAACTCAAGGGAATAATCTACAATTCTTGTTATAGTATAGAAAGGTGTCTTGGTATTATTAGTGATGGCGAAAAAGTTCTCGGTTTAACTCCGGGAGATACACTATTATTTAGAGTCTATACCGGTGGTATTGGAGCAAGCCATGGAGAGTTCGGGATTTGCATAAAGGAGTATAATTGTATTGCACCAAGTAGCCTTTATTCTCAGACAACATCTCCTAACAGCGCTGTTCTGAGTTGGAGCTATATTTCGGGAGCAATCTCTTACAGGGTAAGGGGGCATCAGTTGAACCAGAATCCTCCTGTTTATTCATACTTTACTTCGTACAATAATTCAATCCTTCTACAGAATTTGAATAGCGGTACAAGCTATGTCTGGCAGGTCTTTACTAATTGCGGTTTATCTGCTTCACCTTACAGTACACCTGATACTTTTACTACCCCGAATATAGATACCAATACTACCTGCGATAAAGCTTTGATGATCTATGTTCAGGATTTTGCGGATACATGCCAAACCGTCGTTCAAAATACCGAATACTCTCCAACCTTAGGTTTTTGGTATAGGTTCACAGCTCCTCCGGAAGGAAGAGTTTCATTGCAACTCATCCCCGGCTCAACAGAATATATTGACGGGAAAGTTTTTGATTCTTGCGGGGGGACTCACTTTTTCAGTTTTGATGTTGAAGACGGTGGATTTTTAAATGGGTTGACTCCCGGTCAGATCTACTATGTAAATCTTCAAACCAATCTATTTCAAAAAGGCTCTTTTGGTTTTTGCATCAGTAAAGCATATCCAAACGAAGACTGCGACAATCCAATGCCAGTAGATATTCTGGGATTTAGTGATTCATGTGTTTTCATCGAACAGAATACAAAATTTGCTCTTCATTACGATCTGTTCGCTCCGAATTCATGTAATCCAATTGGTCCTAAATTTGATCTCTGGTATGAATTTGTTGTTCCGGCTAGTGGGGACATTGGAATAGATTTAATAAATCCACATAAGGGAAAACTAGAAGGAATCATTTATTCCTCATGCTTTCAAATCGAAAGATGTTTGGATGGATTAAGCGATCCGGAGTTGATTTTTGGTCTTACTCCCGGGGATACTTTACTCCTTCAGGTATATTCACTGCATACAACAAAGGGAGATTTTGGATTGTGTTTCAAAGACCTGGAAGGCATTTTCGAATGTCAGGCTCCGGTCAACTTAGACGCTTTACCATCAATAACTACAGCAGGTTTAAGCTGGGATCCGATTTTCGGAGCTACTTCATACAGTGTGAGAGGGACGAAAGTGGGATTAGACTCTACTTATTATGTTTATGTTTCTACAAGCACCAATTCTGTTACCCTAAGTGATCTTGAAGGAAACACCGAATATTACTGGCAAGTATCAACAAATTGCGGAGGCGCGTCATCCGGTTACAGTGCCTTCGATACATTTTCCACTCAACGCTTTAAAGGAACCATTATAGGCAGAACATCCTACGACCTTCAAACCAACAATTCAGTAGGTCGAAGGATCCTGAACCTGGAAGATGGAAGGATAATCTGTACCTACACAGGCAGCAACTCATATTCTTTAGGTGCACCTGACAGAGGTACAGGTTACAATACCTATGATCCCGGAAATGGAACATGGGAACACCCGGTCGATGTGGGCGTATTTCCCGGAAGATTAGAAAACCTAAGGACAGGTTGGCCGGAGGCAGTGGTCACACGGTCGGGCAGAGAGGTGGTTGTTTCCCATCTTTCAGGAGCACCTGTAAGTGGATTAAACATTGCTTACCGGAATGAAGCCGGTAATGTAGATTCTCCATGGTATAATATTCAGTATATAGCAGATGAGACGGCAACGTGGCCTCGCACTTGTAATTCAGGTGATACCATTTATGTGATCTCCGGTCACTTCGTTTCATCCTTTAATGGTGTTGATGGAGGTATTGGTCTCTTCAGGTCTTGGGATGGAGGAATGAACTGGATCGGACCTGACACCATCAAAGGCATGAACGCCCAAAACTTCAGCGCCGTCGGCGGTGATGGATATGCAATAGATTGCGATGGTAAAAATGTCGCATTCATTTGCGGTACATTTCAAACAACGCTCTTTGAATCAGAAGACGCCGGCGACACCTGGACTAAGCAGGTCTTAGTACCTGTAAATCCTCCAAAATACTCCGGAGCTAACGGCGAGGTAATTTATTCAGGTGGAGACAGCATAGTTGTCGGGGATGAATCATACTCGATACTATACGATCATAATGGTAGAATTCACGTCTGGTACGGCAAAAATGTAGTGAAAGATGAGAATCCTGCTGCTGGTTGGACCCATTTCCCAAGCGAAGCAGGAATAATGTGCTGGAACGAGGGTATGAATTCCATACCAATAGTGATACCACAAACAGAACTCCAAACCTCTTATCAGTGTCCACCTCTATTTGCATCAGGTGATAATTTGAATTCATACTTCAACAACATAGTCTCTATGCCAAGCAGCGGTTTGGATTCAGATAACAACCTTTACTTAGTTTATTCAGCATACGAACCCCCGGTAGACAACAATGGGAACCTGATAGGCCTGGATCCCGACGGTATTGTTTACCGGAGTTCAAAAGTGATCAAATCCATGGATGGCGGCCAAACCTGGCTTGGACCTGTAACTGTTAATAACAGTCCTGGTTATGCGGAGGCGGTCTATGCCTCTCTTGCCAAAAGAGTGGATTCAGTTCTCCATATAGTGTATCAGCTGGATGATAATTCCGGAACAGCCACTCAGGATGCCTTGCAAGGTAACTCCAATTGGGTGGATAACAAGATTGTTTACACAAAGGTGGATACAGCATCTATTGTGAACCCGTATATGTTAACCTCAACTCCAACAGAGAATAGTGCAGTTCTCGAATGGACCGGAGTTATCAATTCAACGGAATACAAACTGAGAGGCAACCAAACTGGAGTTCCCGGATATGTATATGTAACATCTGAAAGCACTTCGGTTGATGTGCAAAGCCTTGCTAACAATACTTCATATTTTTGGCAGGTGAGTGCAGAGTGTGACGGCGAATATTCATCATACAGTTATGTAGATACATTCACAACGCTGCTATCGAGTTGCAGTGCGCCCTTGGGTCTAACAGTTTCCAATATCAGTGAAAATTCGGCTACGTTAAGCTGGGATCCCGTTCCCAATTCAGCAAACTACATTATACGAGGAACACAAGCACCATGGGATAAGACGAATCTGGCATATTTAACCACTGTCAACAATTCCATATCGGTAAGCGGCTTACAACCGGCAACAACATATTTCTGGCAGGTCCAGACTGCATGTGACAACGCCTACGGCCCGGTATCGGTATATTCACAGCTAAGCAATTTTACAACGCTGGCTGAGAACAGCTCCAAGTGGTCAGGTTCAGAACCCTCTTTGATCATATATCCCAACCCGACAGACAACAGGTTTTATGTTGCTCTCAGGAACTACGACAGCACAAAAGAAACCGAGATAGAAGTATATGACATAAGCGGAAAAGAAGTATACCAAACCACAGAAGTCAGTTCTCAAGGAATAGCAGAAGTTTACAAGGACGCCGGAGTTTACATGGTAGTCGTAAAACATGGAGGTCATGTTTGGAAGGAAATGGTTATTGTTGTTGAGTAACATGGCTGAGTCGATAGTTATACCACTATGCAGAGTTGTACGAGCCTTCAGATACATCTTAGGTATGAGTTGAACAATTTTCATTTTGGGTTTACACCCTATGGAGCGGGGATAGATTGATAGATCTATTTGGGTGGCTTTTTTTATGTTAGCATATAATAAACCAGATAGAGTATGAAACAGACTTTGATTTTTTTAACTGTTATGTTGTTCATGCTACCATTAACAGCACAAGATTTCTTTTTTCATGGTGAAAAGAGTTATCCATGTACTGAGGTGTTTGGGTTACAATCCAATTCCGGTGATTCAGAAGGCTTGCAAATACTCTTTGCAAAAGATGGAAGTAAGGCACTTATAATAGTTCGTAAAGAATCCTTGTTTGAATTGACAATAAGCGGGAAGCTCATTATATATCTGGAAGACGGAACCGTTATCAGCTGCATTGATAGAGGACTTAATGACTATGTTGACAATATTGCCTCATCTGTCTACTACTTAACAGATGAAGAATTGACTAAAATGGCGAACAGCAATATAAATGCAATTAGATATAAACTGGAAGGGGATATAGTAATTACAAAAAATCTGGTTTATGATGCAGGAGGAGATTATACTGCATCAAACAAAGGGAGTTATAGAACGAATTATCCAGCAGTGATCACTTCATTTTTCATTGAATCTACATATAAAAAACCTGGGGAGCCTGCTATACCTTTTATGAAGACAACTAAACCCGTTGAAGAAACAGCAAAGCCGACTATATCTGAGGAGGCGCTTTTCGGCGGAAGTGCTGAAGGCCCCAACTATCAGGGGCAAAGTAGTGGATCTGGAAATGCAGGTATTGGATTTTCGCTTTCAGGAAGGGATATGGTGGGGATCCCATCAATAAAAGATGACTCGCAAAAGGAAGGCAAAGTGACTCTTAAAATAAAAGTAGATCGAAACGGAAAAGTGATCAATGCAGAATACACTATTGCCGGGTCTACAACTTCTGATCCTTATCTAAAGGAGTTGTCTGTCGATGCAGCTTTGAATGCAAAGTTTAATCCAGATGAGAATGCGCCTGAAGTTCAGCAAGGTACTATGACGTTTGTGTTTAAAATGAAGTAGATCCGATTCGTTTATCATTCCAAGTTGTTCCTACTTTTCAGTTACCCACCATCAGTGATATACTCATATATCTCATCTTCTACCGAGGTTTGCATTTCAAACAGAACCCTAACAACAGGTACTTGCTTTCCATCATCGGTTTGCAAAGTTTCTTGAGTGAAGCTATCCTCGATTGGTTTCATTTCACCCATGTAGTAGAAGTCTTTGCCTTCGTCGTTACTTTTCTTTACAAATAATGGGAGGCGGATGTTTCCTTTACGAATGATTTTTACATCACCACTTTCAAGAGTTCGGTTCGATTTGCTCATCCATGTGAAATCTCTGGGATTTAAGAATCGGTCATCATATTTGGTTGTACTGGAGATGTCCTCACTTTTGTGGTAATTTACAAATACAGGGCAGTTGGACTTATCTGGTGATATAATATAACCACCCACGTTTAGTCCGACTGGGTTTTGATTCCAGTTAAGAATTCTAAATACGTCTTTACGGGAATATTTTTGATATAGAATAAACCCGTCGAAGAATTTTTCGCTTAGGTGAATTGTATCGTAAGTATTTATTGCATACTTAATATTATCAATTAAGAATTTTTTGAAAGTCCTATTCTTTAGATGCTTTAAAAACTGTTTTTCAAAAACAATTTTTCCTTCTTGCTTTTTTAGCGTTTTTAGATTGTAAATATCACCTGAGGGAGTACGTCTTCCTTTCTTCGTTTCCATTACGAATCTGAAGTTCAAATTATCGATGACAGAATTGATGGTTTCAGCGGATGGTACATAATCGTATTCATCTTGCATAACTTGTTTGAAACGTGAAACTGTGATTTTCTCTTTCGCTATCAATTCTCGAAGGAGGATAGTTTCATCGATTCTTTTAGCATTGTTTATCTCACCAGAAAACAGCTCTAGCAATTTCTTTTGCTTATCAGTAAGTAATGGTCCATATTCATCTTCTACCTGACTCAAGAAATTGAAATATGATTTTGAATATTCGACAAAGCCTTTCGGATCTCTAGATCCATGTTCGACAAAATCCATCATCATCGGTATTCTACCCAATTTACGCTTAAGAAGATCATAGTCTTTCTTTAAATGACGTTTAGTTTGAAGGTTAGTAGAATCGATTGATTTAAAAATTTTCTCCTTTGAAATCCTATCAAAATTAATAGTTGAAACTCCAGGAATAAGTCGGCTTCCACTTGAGATTAAATGTCTGAGACGGTCTTTATTGTATGAAGTATCACCATAAAGTGCTATCGGTACTAAATAGTTGTTAGAGTAGTTTCCGATAAAATCAATTACAGTAAGATATTGTTTATCGTTAGTTTTTCTTAAGCCTCGACCGAGCTGTTGTACAAAGATGATTGCTGATTGAGTAGGGCGAAGCATTATAATTTGATTCACCTTCGGAATATCGACACCTTCATTGAATATATCTACTGTAAAAATGTAATCTAGTTTTTTAGATTTATCGTCTGACTCCAAGCGATCTATTGCATCTCTTCTTTCTTCTTCCTTACTCGATCCAATGAGAGCAACAGTCCGAAAACCTCTTTTACTGAATCCTTCTGCTAGAGCTTCACATTCTTTTTGTCGGGAGCAAAATATGAGTCCGCGAATATTTCCATCATCGCATCCGTAGAATTCTGCCTGTTCTATAATCCTTGAAATTCTTTCATCATCGGTTAAATGATTAAAATCAGTTTTATCATCAACAACATTTCCGTTTACAGTAAGATCTGTTACACCATAATAGTGAAACGGAGCAAGCATTTCCTCCTCCATTGCCTTATGGAGACGGATTTCATAGGCAATACTGTGACCGAATATTTCAAAAACATCAAAATCGTCAGTACGCTCAGGAGTAGCAGTCATACCAAGTAAGAACTTTGGATTGAAATATTCAATTATTTTCTTGTAAGTAGAAGCACCAGCGCGGTGAGTTTCATCTATCACTATATAATCGAAATGATCTCGATCAAACTTTTCTAAATATTCGTCCTTTGAAATGGTTTGAATTGTAGAAAAAAGATAGTCCTTATCTATCTCTTGTGCATTTCCTGAGAAAACCCCCATGGTTATTGAGGGATCCAATATTGATTGAAATGTTTTGAGTGAGTTAAGAGCTATTGTGCGACGGTGGACAACAAATAAAAATCTTTTCGGTTTGAATCGCTTTACATCAAACGCTGATAAGTAAGTTTTACCTGTTCCGGTTGCCGATATTAATAATGCTTTTGACTTACCTGACTTTCTAAGATTTTCCAGGTTTTGCAAAGCTTCCCTCTGCATTTTGTTTGGAGTGATTACCTGTCGTTCTAATTGAAACTTAACATTGTCAAAATCTATCTGATACTTTTGAGTTGAGTTATAAAGAATCTTATAAACGGAAAGAAATTTGTTTGTGACCAGAGTGGATCTTTTAAACTCCTTTTCAAACTCAATTAGAG
>JABDMM010000025.1 GCA_013001465.1 Chitinophagales bacterium
GTTCATTACTAAGACCCATTTCATATAAAATAGGCACACTGGTATTTCTGTGAACGTCTTCTACATTGATTCCGTATTGCTTTAAACTAAAGTACATTTGATTGAGTATTTATTTAATTAATAACTATTTGAAGAACTAAGATGCAAACTTCTATGCAATTTATAGTTGACAAAGATCAGTATAAAATATAATTTATGTCATTCTGGTCGATTAGTGGATTGGTTGATTAGTGGATTGGTTGATTAGTTAACAAAGTCAAGGATGGTACAAAAACCAAAAATACGAAGCGGCAAAGCCGTATCATAATCTTCACAACTTGTCCACAATTTGGCAATAATTGTTTGACCAAAGCCGCAGATATAATAATTCTTAAGCGATCTATTGAATAGTTAAAAAAATTCCTCCTAGATTAAACTTATTCACTAAAGGGTAGTCAAAGTGATATACCAAATAATACTCTAATGAGTTTAAGGACGCTTACAGGATTAATTTTATCAGCTTTGATATTTATATGTGGAACAATAGATCTTAATGATCTCCCTGATTATAACTCACAGATGGTTCCATCCTATATATTAAAAGATAATACCTCAGGTAACTTTATTACAAATGAAGGTGCAACCTTAGGGAGAGTACTTTTCTATGATAAGAATTTATCGGTCAACAATAAGGTAGCGTGTGCAAGTTGTCACATGCAAGAGTTTGCTTTTAGTGATACTGCTTTGGTAAGTGAGGGAGCAAATGACCAGACCGGAAGGCATTCCATGAGATTGATCAATTCACGTTTTGCCGATGAGACCCGATTCTTTTGGGATGAGAGAGCTGCTTCTCTTGAGGAACAAACCACAATGCCAATTCGGGACCATGGTGAAATGGGTTTTAGTGGAAGTAATGGAGACCCAGGTTTCTCTGACCTTTTAGAGAAGCTTGATGAGATAGACTATTATAATGAGTTGTTTTTTCTTGTTTATGGAGATACATTAATAACCGAAGCACGAATGCAATTAGCACTAGCGCAGTTTATAAGAAGTATTCAGTCTTTTGATTCAAAATACGACATTGGGAGAGCTCAGGTAAACAACGATGGTGCACCTTTCCCAAATTTTACGAATAACGAAAACGCGGGAAAAAATTTATTCATCACACCTCCACAATTCGATTCAAATGGACTTCGTACTGCTGGTGGTCTAGGTTGTGGTGGCTGCCACAGACCTCCGGAATTTGATATTGATACAAACTCAGGAAGCAATGGCGTGATCCTGGCGGTCGGTGGGGGTCAGGGAAATCTTGATACTTTCATAACACGCTCTCCTACTCTTCGAGACTTGTTAGATCCAAATGGTGAACTAAATGGTCCAATGATGCATAACGGCCAGTTCAATACTATTCAAGGAGTAATTCAACACTACAATAGTCTACCCGCATTTATACAGAATCCGACATTGGCTCTACTGCTGGACCCAAGACTGAGGCCGAATGGTAATCCCCAACAATTAAATATGACACCACAGGAAAGAGGTCAGTTGATCAGTTTTCTTCAGACACTTACCGGTTCAGATGTATATACGAATCCAAAGTGGTCAAATCCATTTGACTCGTCTGGAAATATAAATATTACCGGAGGTCAATTTACATCTGTTTACGAATCTGAAAAAACAGAGGTTCAGATATTTCCGAATCCAGCATCCTCCACTTTGAATTTGAAAGGTATAGATGCAAAAGCTTATTTGCGCATTTTCGACAACAACGGCAAGATGCTTGGCGAATGGAACGCCTCAGCAAATAGGGCAAGTATAAATATTTCAAGTTTGAAAAGCGGTGTTTACACTCTCCATGTGGTCGATAACTCTACCAGATATTTTAGGTTTATTAAAAAATAGGATAAACAGAGTGAATTGTGTTCATGTGACTTTGACACTCTTTTAGGTTATCAGATAGTGAGGCTTACAATTGACATTTGTGATACCATATCTAAACGCTAATAAGTTAAAAGAGTAAATATTATTTATAAATTTTCACCGGACTCTCGTGAAGAGTAGATGAATACAATTAACACACCCCATTTTGTTTTACAATCGGAATACAGACGTTAAACAAATTGCAAAATCACTACTAAAAATCATCATCACCACTGACATTCATCATTATATGATGTCAATTCCGCATATAGTTTAGCATTATATTTAATAACAAAAAGGAAAATTAAAAACTCCAAAAAATTATGAGAACCTTTAAATTTTTTAGTGTAGCATTAGCGGGGATAATTCTGATGGCCATGTATGTAACTTCTTGTTCGGAAGATACAGAAGTCATTGTACCTGGTATCTGTGGTTGTATGGATGAAGCAGCCGTGAATTATAATCCGGATGCTAACTGTGAAGAAATCGATGCGTGTATCTATCCGGAACAGTTGGATGATACCACTCGTACTTATTATAGCTCTGCAGATCATGCAGCTGATAACACAAAAGTTCCATGGATGGACAAAGTTCATTCAAGTGTCCAGTATGAAACTAACTACAAAGATCTTGGTTTCGCTCTACTTACAGGCAGGTTTGGAACGTTTGATGGTGAAATCACCTTCAATGAGAAGAATCCAAGCGTTACACAGATAAGTGGATGGGTTCAAATGTCTACTCTTTCTACTACTGAGCCTGGAAGAGATGATCCCGGAAAATGTGGCCCTGGCTATCACAATGTTGAGTTTTATACTCATGAAGAGATAATCGGACCAGACACAATTACCGTCTATGACTCAACAGTTGCCGCTACCGACTATGCGTATCTCGATCTTAGCGGTGCAGAGTTTAACTTCTTCACTAATAAAAGAGGTTTCACTACGTCTTATAAATCTTCAGGTACATTGACCTACAGACCAGACGATAATGGAAATCTTGCTACAAGTACAGTAGATTTCTACTTCAATTACAATGGTATAGATTATACCGAGGGCAGAACCGGTTTTGAAGGCTATTTTGACTTCAATGCTATTTCAGATCACGGTGTAACATCTACTAGTGTAGCGGATAAAACGACTATCCTCATCAATATGCAAATGAGAGGGTTATAATTAAGTGAGCATAACGTAAAAGAAACCACCAGGCAATCCTGGTGGTTTTTTTTTATATTAAAACCTTTAAAAAATAAGACCACTGCATGCAATTTATGTTCATCCGTCAAATAGTACTTTACTCAATTATTTTAGGGTTTTTATCCTGTAACTCAGGAAACCAAAACCGTGTGGACAGGCAACATTTATATCCTGTATTATATCAGGGAAAGTATGGGTATATAAATAAAGAAGGAAAGCTGGCAATAGATCCGGCTTTCGACCAGGCTTTTTATTTTTCGAACGGCCGGGCAAAAGTAAGGATCGGTGACAAGTGGGGCTTCATAGGGAAAACGGGAAAACTTGAGATCGATGCAGTTTATCGCACACCACCATGGGATTTTTCCGAAGGACTAGCCAGTGTGGAAACAAATGGCAAATATGGATATATAGATACGATGGGTAAAGTGGTTATATCTCCGCAATTCGATATGTCGTATCGATTTTCTGAAGGTTTAGCAAATATTAAAGTCGGATCTTTATGGGGCTATATTGATAAAAAAGGAACAATAGTGATCGAACCTCAGTTTCTTCTTTCAATGTGGTTCGAGGAAGGTATTGCGGTTGTTAGATCTGTTTACAAAGATCCATTTATACATAAATGGGGATTGATCGATACGACGGGATCCTATTTTACTAAACCAGTTTATCAAAAAACCGATTATTTCTACGAGGGACTGGCTACTGTCAAACTAAATGATAAGTGGGGATTTATGGATAAGAGTAACAAGCTTAGGGTTAAACCCAGGTTCGATATCGCCTATGCTTTTTCTGATGGTAGGGCCTTGGTTAAGATGGACACATCTTATGGCTTTATCGACTCTGCTGGCAACATGGTAATACCGGTTCAATTTGAATTTGCAACATCATTTGCTGATGGCCTGGCTGCCGTGAAGACAAAAGGTAAGTTTGGTTATATCGATACAGAAGGAAAGTTTATTATCAAGCCTCGTTATTCATATGCATACAAATTCAAAGATGGGCTTGCAAGAGTAGAGATGAATGAATATGAAGGGTACATCAATCCAGAAGGCAAATATGTTTGGATACCTCAAAAATAAAAAGCCGCTCTCTAATGAAGAGCGGCTTCCCACTAAAATTAAAAATCATGAATTTATTCACCTAATTCTCTCATGTAGTTGACGACATGCCAGATATCTTCTTGTTCCGGAATTTTCTTTTCAAAACCCGGCATTTCATCTCTTCCTATTAGAACCTTATAAAACAAAGACCCATCGGATTGACTTTGAAACTCTTCAAGTGTAAAATCTCCACAATCAGTGTCCAGTTCTGCAGCTTTAGACCCATCTCCTTCTCCGTATTTACCATGACAGGACTTACAATGCTTATCATAAATAGTTTTACCAATATCGATGCTTTCGCCATCGTACGCGACCGGATTAGCCATATTCTGGTACTCAGCCGGAACATTCCAATCTTCTGGCATACTGACAAAAGAATATAGTGCAATGGTTGTCCCGCAGATAATTACTGCGACAAACCATTTTGAGGCTCTTGTAATTGTTGAATTCATAAGTAGGTATTTTTCTGTTTTAAAATGATTATTACTATACAACTTTCTTTCCTAGTGACTTGATCCTAAATATATTGTAAAATATATAGATCAGGTACCCCCAAACAAGGGCCACTGTCAAGATTATTCCAAAAAAAATGATGTTTGGAGCTTCTCGACTACTGCCTATCAATAATGCTTTCTCTGTATGCACATAGTCCGTATAAGGAAGACCCCAATCTATATTTGATTTGGCAATAATAGTGCCAAAGTCATCATCTTCATCAAGCTTTGCGATTACAGTTATAATTCCATTCTCATCACCAAAAATATCATTAGGAAAAGTGATTTCCACGACCCCATCTTCATTGCTGTAATTGAAGTCACCTCCTACCGGATATGGACTAAAAGCCCTTTCCACAAAAACCTTCAGCGGTTTTCTGTATACAGGAAGTATTCTTCCCGAATCAGCATTAAAGGACTCAAGTTTTACTTTCAGCGTCTTTACAGAATCTTCACTAAGGAATTCCATTTTCAGTTCAGCATCCGTGATCGTCAGCTGATCAGACCGTTCTTTAAACAACTCACTCTCCTTCAACAATACATAGAAACTGTATCGCTCGCTGGAATCTTTGAAAGACGACAGTTCATCAGAGTTAAAATTGAATCGGGCATAACCATCTTCACCAACTGTTGTATTGGAATATTCTTTATCCGATTTGGAACTAGTAAACAGAAGTACTTCCGCACCAGTGCAAAACAACTTCTCACCATCTTTCTTGAAATATGCATTAGCTACCAGCTCGGACTTATCATCCATATGTTTAAAATAGTTAAGTCTTAACCTGGGCTTTACCTGCTCAATTTCTTCTTCGGCATATACATTTGCACTGGAAGAAAATAAAATGAGAAAGGTCATCAGAAGATAGTACACGATATATGCTTTGTTTTTCATGTCATAAAATTTAAACAGGGTGGGGCCCTGAAGCCTTTTGTATATGATCTTCACTTACACCTTTATATTCCGCCATCTCCCAGATACTAATAAAAGGAAGATATCTAAACAAGATGGTCATTATAAGTAGTGCTGCTGCCAACGAACCCATAGTAATAGACCACTCGTGGAATGTTGGATGATATACAATTGATGTAGGTACACCATTCTGCTCTATCACTGGAAGATAAGGGTGAAACAATGTAGGGATAACAATAAGATACCTTTTGAACCATGCTCCAACAATTATTACAATCGAAATTATGAACAGAAGTCTTGGCTTTCTACCCCATGGAAAACTCATAAGTATTATAGGAATCAACATACCAAATATCTGAGTTCCCCAAAACATGGGTGCGAATTGACCTACAAAGAGATCTTTCAATAAAGCATGCTCTCCAACCATCTGTTTAAAAGCTGGAGTCAGGTATTCATTGATATTGAAATACAGGTAGACTAGAGAAAGCATGACCAAGAGCTTGCCCATTTTATCGAAAATATCATCTGTTATATACTCTTGAAGCTGGTACTGCCTTCTGGCTGCATACATCACAGCTATAACTGCTGCAGCTCCTACCATAAAAGCTCCTGCTACAAAATAAGGACCAAAGTTTGTACTGTTCCATCCTCCCCTCAGCGTGGTTGCAAAAAGCCAGGAAGTTACTGTATGGATAGCTAATGCGACGGGTATTATTAGAATTGACAATTGAAAGATCGTCCGCGACATGATAGCATATTGTTGCTTATTACCTATCCAACCAAAACTGAAAAACTTGTATAACTTTCTTTGCCATTCAGGAAATTCCCCCTTTCTTTTTTGCAAAATAGCCATATCAGGGAGCATTGGGAGGAATAGTAATATAAGGCTTATGATAAGGTATGTGGTTACTACAATCACATCCCATACTATTGGCGATTGTATTCTTCCGTAAGTGAATAGATAGTAGAACCGTTCCGGTCTTCCCATGTCGACAATGATAATGAGGCCGGCCATTATGATATTTGAAACAGCAATGATCTCTGCTATTCTGGACAAAGGGATGCTCCATTTTGCATTAGAAAGTCGAAGAATAGCACTGATCAACGAACCCACAAGACTAACGGCGACAAAAAAAACAAAATTCGATATGTAGATTCCCCAGCTAACGTAGTTATTGAGAGCTGTGATCTCAAGTCCGTCCCTCAATTGAATCAAATAAGAATATAAACCTGTTAATGAAAGGATGATCAAAACACCGACCCAGAGTTTTCCCATTGTACCAAATTTCCGGGGTTTCAAATCATCAGTTAGCTTCTGTATAATTTGACTTTCACTCATGGTTTCAGTGTTTATGGTTATGGTCATGACCTCCAACAGGAGGTAAATTGTCTGATTTGTCAAATGGTACAAGTCGGTCCACCGGTGGTAGATAATATACATTAGGTTCTGTACCAAGATCTTCAAGATATCGGTACCCAGCTTTATCCTCCATCAATTTCGAAAACTTATAAGTTTCACTACCATTAGTCACAGTATCTTCGTTCCTATCACCGAAGAAGAAGACTCCATTCGGACAAGCGGTAATGCAATGAGGTAAGTGACCCATTCTTAGCATATCCGGGCAGAAATCGCATTTTTCGACTGTTCCTTTCTTTCTCGGCAGACTTTTTTCCGGATCGTAAGGCTGGTCTTTGACTGCATCCTGATTTTCAGGCTCTCCCCAGTTAAATACCCTTGTAGAATAGGGACAGCCGGCCATACAAAATCGACATCCAATACATCTTTCATTATCAATAAGTACGATCCCGTCATCTCTTTTGAAGGTTGCGTCAACCGGGCAAACAGAGACACATGGGGGATTATCGCAGTGAAAACACGTCTTCGGCATCCAATATGGTGCTGTATTCTCGGCATTCTGCATTTTGTAAACATTCAACCATTGACGATCTCCTGGTATATGGTGATGCTTATTACAAGCTTCCTGGCAATTTAACGCATGCTTACACCTTGCAAGGTCAATAACCATAACCCATTTTCTTCCTTCAATTCCTTTCCTTGCTCTTTTCCGATTTTCAGATACTATAGTGTTCAGTTCATTTTCTGTCAAAGGTTTTATTGCAGATTTGTCAACTTCTACTAATTTACCTTCGGAATTGAGAAGTCTGACTTTTTCCCCGGATCCATCTCCATTTTCCTGTGCTGGCAGTTCACCTATCTGACTTAACATAGCAAGTGCTCCCGAGGCAATACTGAACTTCAAGAAATTCCTTCGTGAGGCCGCATTTTCGACTATTGGTTGGTTATCTTTTTTCATAATTCAATAATTTCGGCTTTTAATAATTCCACATCCTTGTGATATTAAACCCAATGGCCACATCACCTTTCCAGAATTTATTTTGGTTGTATACCATATTATATTGTGGAATAATTGCTCGATAAGATCCTGCATAGATCTGGAACGCATGCGAACCAGTGGCGATCTCAATACCCAACATTAAGTTTGGTTGAGCTTCGTCAACATCAAGAAAGATCAACGATTGATCATACTGAAGAACCACAGACATTTGGCTGGATACTTTATAGCGAGCCAGGATCCCAACACTAAAATTGTCATGCTTATAATCATGGTTTACTATCTCGCTTTCACCTTCCGGAATAAAACCAGAACTGTCCACGACATTAAAGTGGGCATAGTTGAATGTAAGCTGCGCAGTGAAGTCCTTGGTAAATTTCCTGGCAAACATAACTTCATGATAATATGAAAAACGATGGCTCACCTTTTCATACTGTTCCTTCTTTAAAGCTTCAACAGCAGCATTACCATAATAAGTTATAAATAATGGGATCTCATTTCCCCTGCTTTGCTGGAGGATAGCCCACTTCCAATTCAGATCCTGCACCAGTCTGTTCTTTGAGGAACCAATCCCTATCTGAAACTTATCCCAAATCGAATAATTAAAACCGATCCGGATATTTGAAGGTCCAAAAATTCCAATAAGATCGAAACCTTCACTGTTTACATTTCCAAACCTGTGTTGAATAACCATTTCAAACGATTTAGCTCTGGGCTGGACAATGGTATTCCGATCAAGTAAAATACCGTTCTCAAAAGGTGTGCGAACAGGTTTTTTCTCAACTTTAACAGGTTTGTCCACTTCACTCTCTGTTTGGGAATAAAGAGGTGTGATGACTGCCAGAACCAAGATCATCAATAAAAAGTTTAGAAATTTCATGTTGCTGATTTTTATATTTTATTAATTATCCAAAGCACCTTGCTCGATCCAGGCTAACACCAATTGAACCTTATCTTCCGGAAGCTTCCCATTGGGAGGCATAGGATCAGACTCCGAATTCATCACCTGATATAGTCCACTCGAAGTTGCATTGGCTGTATCGATGTATCCAAAGATCCATAACTCAAACCATGCACTGGCCAATGTCAAGTCTGGAGATACACCACCAGAGACATGACATCCGCTTGTGTTGCAACTTTCATCAAATATCGGCATGATGTCCTGTGAAAAGCTTACTGTATCCGGTATTATAACTACAACGGGTTCGAAATAATCATAATTACATGAGGAACTTATTGCTAAGATCCCTGCAAATCCAATTGCTAATATGAATACTATTGCTGCCTTCATTTTTCTTTAAAAATTAAATACTCTAAAAGCGTTCCTACATGGTTTTTTCCATCGTTATCCATCAATGCTACTCCAAAAGGATAAACAATTTGAAGTGACGGATCGAAGTTCGTGTCGTCTCCATTTCCGGTATCGAGTTTCCTTTTGAACATAACTTTATATGTCCCATTGTTTGTTGAGGTATTTACTCTGGCTACATTCACCCCAGCGTTAGATTCAACATCAGCAATGCTTTCATTTGAGTTAGGTTCTTCCAGATAGTATCCTGGTATGCCTGCAAGTCCTTTGATATAGGCGATCAAATGATCAGCCTGATTACTCGTTAAGCCGTCGTAATAACTTTTTCCCTCATGATCTGAGCTTGCTGCATAATCTTTAAAGGCTTGTCTGGAAAACTTTCTACTAGATGTTTCATCGTTAAATGGCGTTCCATCGCCATTTACTCCATTACCCACACCGTCTTGACCATGACATCCTTCACATCCTTTCGTTTCGTTCTTGTATAAAGAAGCTCCACTTATTGGATCACCAATTGCAGGTGTCTTATTCAATAAGTACCAAGCAGGGTCTAAAATAGTTAGCGATCCCAGAGGTCTGCTGATATTCTGTGACAAACCATCCCACTCAAACGCAGGTCCGGAGCGATTGTCTGATGAATCAATTGCATTCCTTTTGAACCATTTGGATCCGGCATCAAAAGCTAATCCATTAAGCTGACCAGTGTGCATATCGAATGCATAGCCAACAGGTTCAGATAGTGAAAGAGACCAATTCCAGATGTCTACGTTCCCTGATTCAGGCTTCATCTCGTAACCGCTGCCTCCATCATGGCATGACGCAGCACAACCATTATTTGAGAAAGTATTTAATCCGGAAACAGCCCCATCAATATCAAAAGCAAAAGCAATCTTATCGTTATTCCTTTGGGATGTCCACCGATTGGTACTATCAGACTTCAACGGATCTGCCGGACCATTCCAGAGCCAATCCTGATAACTCAGATCTAAACTGTTATCCTCCCACTCCGCCATTATATATAAGTATTCATCATCGTAAGCTGCTTTAAGTCTTATAGCAACCGGATCACCATTGTTAAAATCAGCCGTACCGTTATATGTTCCACTTAGATTTAACAAACCATCCTCAACATACAGATCTCCTGTATTCAAATCATAGATAGAATCAACAAACAAGAAATCAGCAGTACTCCAATAAGCAGCATTCACAGAAGTAATGGCTTCTGATATATAACTTGCTTCAAGAGAATCAGTTTCCTCGCCCATTACTGGTTTCGGTAATGATGGTTTCTTAAGGTAATCTTTTGTACAACTGACTAATAAAATGACAAACAGACAGGTAATTAAATTTCTCACAGATACTTGTTTATTAGAGAGGAAAGCTAAAATGAAACAAAAGCGCTTTCAATGATATTTATCACTTAAACAAGTGATGTTTCTCACAGGATTATATTAAAATTTTACTTTTTAAAGAAGAGTAAAAGAAGAATAGGAAGTAATGTAAGATCAACGATCAGTGCTGAAATCAAAGCTGTACAGACCAGAAAACCTACATTTACACTCCCACCAAAGCTTGAAAGCAGAAGGACTGAAAAGCCGGACAATAGTATCACCGTTGTAATAACTATCGATAGCCCGGTCGATACATAACTTCTTTTCAAGGCATATAAATTGGTGAGACCTCTCTTTTTCTCAATTCTAAATCTATTGACAAAGTGTATTGTGTCATCCAGGATAATTCCAAATGCCACTGCGAATACAATGCTTGTATCAGCTTTGAGAGGTATGTTCAACAGACCCATCAAAGCTCCCATTATGAATAGAGGAAACACATTGGGTACAAGTACTATTATTACTGATCTAAAAGACTTAAGTATACTATATACTATTACTGAAACTAAAAGGAAAGCGATCAACAGACCTGTGATCATATTATTAACGAGGTAATATGAAATTTTATCGATCAAAATAGGCGATCCGGTAAGATTCCACCTCAGCAGAAATTTCGCGTCATTCCTATCTTTAAATTCATCTAGTTTATTCCTCAGCTGTTCAAATTCTTTCATACTTAGATCTCTTGTTTTTCCACTGATCCGGGCAGTTTTCAAGTCAGGGGTCAGATATCGGACGAGATCAAAACTCCAGTTTGTGAGTACGAGCTTCTGATAATAGAATTCGAGATCTTTCTGCTTCTGTGGTAAACGGTAAACACCTGACTGCCCTCCTTCGTAAGCTTTATTTGCTCCTTTTATAAAGGCAAGTGGTGACAATATTAAACCCACATCGCAGCTATCCCTGAGAAAATCTTCAAGTTCTTCAACTTGCCGCAATACCTCGATTTCAAGAAAGCTGTTGGACGGATCCTTTAAGTTAAGTTCCATTTCAAAAGACCGACTTCCATAAAACTTATCTTCAATGAACGAAAAATCTTCCATTAAGCCACTTCCATGAGGGATCTCTTGAAGTAAGCTTGAATTAATCTCGATCTTAAGCATAAAAAATAATGAAACAACAAAAAGTATAATGTATGCAGTGATTATCAAAAAGCTGTTTTTGCTTGTCATTGTAAATAGCTTGTGCATCATATTCTTACTTACATCTGACTTTAAAAGCAGAGACGCTCCTGAGTTGATCTTATCATAAAAAGAAGTTATAAGTAGAGCAGAGACACAAAATGATATCAGGGTAGCGATCCCTGTAAAAGCCCCAAATAGCTGAACAGACGGAATGTTAGAGACCAATAAACTGAAAAATCCTATCGAAGTTGTCAGTGCAGCAAAAAATGTAGCTGTACCTGTTTTCTTAAAAGCAATATTTATTGCCGAAGTGCTATTTCCAGATTTAGTTTTCTCCTCTATATATGAGTTATATATGTGAATGAAGTTAGAAACACAAATTACGGCAAGGACCGGCGGGATCAAACTTGAGATGATGTCGACTTCCTCACCTACCAGGGAAATAAAAGCCAAAATAAAACTTAGTGCAATAGCTATTGCAAGCAGCGGGATCAGAACAAGGAGGGCAGACCGGTAAATGACAAAAAGTACAACAGCAATAAAAAAGATCGCCAGCCCGAGGTACCTTTTTATATTTCTTTCTATTTCCTTAACATAAGTTCGCTCAACCTTGATCTTCGAGGTAAAATGTGATGCATCAAATTTCAGGTTCTCTATTTGCTCACTGATACCACTTATAAGGCTATCTTTTTGCATATCTGTTAAACCCGGCTTATTGAAACCTGTAATTACCAGAGACCTGCCGTCATCTGACATCATCAGATTGACGTACTCACGCGATCGGAAAAGATTTACAGAGTCTTCTCTATACAATTCAGGTTGATCAATATGAATCAGAGGTTCTTCTTTCAGCTTGTTTCCATCCAGCACAATTTGTCCTGTCCTTGTTATAGAATATACCTTCAGAATATACCTGGCTTTCATTAAATAATTTGAAAGACTGTCTGCTTTAATCAAAAAGTCCTTTTCAAAGATTCCTTTGTTGTTGGAAATAGCAATGGTCAGATACTCATCGTCAATATCAGCATGAAACTTTTCTTTGAACTCTTTATAGAAGTAAGCATCCGGATCCTTCTGAGGATGCAGTCTCTCAAGGTTAAACTCGAACCTGAGACTTAAGATCTGCACCACACTTAGTGCCACTGAAATGATCATTAGTACAAATAACCAATCCCGATATTTAATGATGTATTTAATTAGCTTTTGCACCAGGCAAATTTGAATGAAATAAGTAAGCGCAACAATTACAAAATTTCCACATAGTCAGGTCTCTCTCTTTTCAAAAACAGATTTTCCAGAAACACATTTATTGTCTTGTTCAACTCAACCAATAATATGCCCATCCTCCATCTCGATGATCCTATCGGTATTTTTTGCGAAATCCTGATCATGGGTTACCATCAATAATGAAATACCCAGCTCGCTGCTCAGTTGTCGGAAAATATTAAAAACATTATCAGAATTCTTGCTATCGAGGTTTCCGGTTGGTTCGTCACCCATAATGATCTTCGGATCGTTAATCAATGCCCTGGCTATAGCTGCTCTTTGCTTCTCACCACCGGATATCATAGATGCTTTCTTTTTTGCCTGGTCTCCAATTCCAAGTAGGCTTAAACTTTTCATGGCATCCTTTTCGATCTCATTGTAACTCTTTCTTCCAAGTTTTCTGGCCGGGAGCATCACGTTTTGCAAGACGCTAAATTCCGGAAGCAGATAGTGGAACTGAAATACAAATCCTATTTTTTCATTTCGAACTTTTGATAACTCATTTCCACTTTTACCTGTGAGTTTTTGACCTCCCAGAATGAGCTCTCCCTCATAATCCGTATCCATGGTAGAGAGTATATATAATAGTGTGGATTTACCACAGCCTGATTTTCCCATGATAGAAACAAACTCACCTTTATTGATATTGAACGAAATATCTTTCAGAACATGAAAGAGCATCGGTTTTCTGAAGTATTTATTTATGTTATTCGCTTCTATTATTGTACTCATAAATAACTATTGTCCTCTGATGACATCAACGGGGTCGATGCTTTGTGCCCTTCTTGCAGGAAGATAACCTGCAAGGAATGTTGAAACTAAAGCGAAAATGATCCCTATCACGTAATAAAGAATCTTGAAGTTCACAGGAAATGTCTTTATCGTTGGTAAAGCCTGAGTTTCGAATGGAGTATGATCTATTAATATAGATATGAAAAGGCCAAAAATCAAACCCAACAAACCTCCGATTAAACCAATGATAAGCGCCTGGCTTATGAAGATCAGCTTCACATCATTGCCTGAAAAACCGGTTGCTTTCAATATTGCGATATCGTTCATCTTTTCATAGATAAGCATATTCAGGATGTTGTAGATCCCAAAACCTGCAACGATCAATAAAGTAATAGAGACGGAATAAGTGATCAAATTCCTTATGGTCGTACCTGTTTCAAACTGGGCATTAGCGGTTTTAATGTCGATAGCAGTAACTTGATGTTGTTTGCTTATCTCTTTGGAGAATAAGAATGCTTTATCAATATCCCAAAGCTTCACATTAATATCAGATATATAGTTGCTTCCTTCTCCAAGAAACTCCTGCGCCGTTTTCAAATTCACATAGCTCTGTATATTATCTATATCTGCTAGTCCACTTTGAAAAATCCCAACAACCTTAAGAGGGAATACACCTCCATTTACTGAACTCAACTGCAATCTGTCTCCTACGGACAGTGACATTTTATCTGCTAATCCCGCCCCAAGTAATATACCGTTTGAATTCCTCAATAGGTTTTCCGGGCTTCCCTTTATAATGTAATCACCAAAATTAAACAGTTTCACCTCATCGGCAACATTGATGCCATTAACGACACCATTCAATTCAATGGAACCTGATATGTAGAAAACTTTTGCAGCGACCTGAGATGTGATCCCTTTAACCCTATTGTCTTTTGTAAGGACCGCCATCAAAGGAAGTGCATTGTGAATCCGTTCCTGGCTCCTTTTTGGTTTTATCGATCGGATCACATTATAACTGTTCTTGTATTCCTCACTTCGATCTATAGGTTGCACCTCACTTGGCTTGATCTCATTATAGATATGAATATGTGGTGTTCTGTTCAGAGTGAGACCGTCAAGCATATTGTTCAAACCTGTCATAAAGCTCACCAGAACTATAAAAGTCCCGATACCAAAGGTGACTCCCAAAGCGGCAATTGATGATTGCTTAAACCTTGATAACAAATGAGTTTTGGTGATCTCAAGAATGATTTTGAAATCGGTCATGACATTTAAGGCTTTATAATTTCAGTTTCAGTATCGAGACCAGACACGATCTCTACGTGCTCAAGATTTCGCATTCCGCAAACAACATCGATGTTACCATCATCAGTCTTAACCTTGTCCCCTTCCAGTAAATACTCCAGAGGTATCGTGATGACATCCTCTTTCTCTGAAATAATGATATTGGCTTCGCCAGACAAGCCCGCATAGAGGATCTCCGGTCCCTCAACAAATTCTGCCTCAACTTTAAAGGTCTGTGACAAGCTATTCTTCTGTGGATAGATCTTAGAAACTTTGGCCTCAAAAACCACTCCCTCATAAGCATCGAGTGCGATCATAGCCTTCTGTCTTAAGTGAATACGGGTTACATCTACTTCATCGATCAACATTTCGACAATAAAAGAATGTCGACCGATTTGAGCGATAGGCTCCTGCAAGCCCACTACTTCACCATCTTTCTTTAAAAGACTATACAGCCTTCCTTCCATTCTTGATCTGATAAAGTAATCGCTGAGGGTTGATTGAGTCTTTTTTAGAGCATTGATCGATTGTTTATAATTGCTCTCGAGCTCGTTTTTAGTTCGACTATATTTCTTCTTCAAAATGTCTAACTGACTTTTCGATTGGTCAAATTTCAGTTTCCTACTTTCAAACTCTGCTTTAGAACCGATATTTTGCTCCCATAATCGCTGCTGGCGAAGGTAGTTAACTGAATCTACCAACAGTTGTTCCTTTGTCGATCTGATCTCATCATTAATACTCTTAAGTACGGAACTACCACCTTTCAAATTGTCTCGTGCAAGCTCAACCGAAATTACAGCATTCTCTACATTGATCTCCGGGTCCAAAGCAATGATCTTGGCAATTATCTGATCAGCGTTGACAGAATCACCCTCTCCAACAATGATGTGCTCAATTATTCCAGGGGTAGCTGCATGCACATTATAGAGTCCTTCCGGTTGGATCGTAACAGAAGCATAAACTGATTCGGTCATCTTTCCTTTTTTCGCTTGAATGCGAGTTGAAGAATCGTTGCAGCTAAAAAGGCAAAAAACTGCTAAATAATACCAAAAGAGATCTCCTTTCAATTTCATTTTTAGATAACTCTTTATTTTTGCATAGGACTTGTATACCATTTTTTTAGTACCGGAATGCATACCAGCCAAATTCTCTTTTCCAACATACTATATCAACTACGCACGAATATAATATATAACCGCCAGCGTTCAGAATATATATAAAATCCTGTTTGATCAATCCATAACTATCGTTGGAAACATTTGATCGTGTTTTATATTCCCGCGGAATATGAACTTGTTACTAAGAAAGGTTTCTCACTGAAATTGAGATAGGGTTGACGAAAGTTGTTAACGATAAGAATTTATGAGTTAGCTCCTTGGTTTACCTTACGCTTGATCAGGTTTTAAGAATTCAAAAATCAACCAGAAAAATTTATCTTCTTTATCCCTACCGCCATTTCTTTAGCCCACTCCTGATAGGTTAGTTTCGATGGATGTACACCATCACTGAAAAAGTCCGATGCTTTCTTATTGAGTTTCTGCATCCATTCATCTAATACGATCTTTTCATTTTGATAGTACACGTTTTTATAGTTCTTGACTAAGATATCCAACTCTTCACCAAGTATTTCCACCCGGTTACCAATCACAAATTTCATCAAAGAAGTGAAGGCAGGAAATTCTTTAATGGGTGGCATATTACAGAACATAATAGTGGTGTTCGGGAATTTTGTTCTGAGGCTGTCGATGAGATGCGTAACATCTTGTCTCCACTTTTCCGGACTGCTTAATTTAAATGCATCATTTCCCCCTATCCCTATTATCAAAATGTCTGCGTTAGATTCTGTGATCTTTGGAATGATTTGCTGCGTTATTTGTTGAACAGCGTATCCGCCTCTTGCATAGACTTTCCAGTGGACATCCCTTTGGAACAATATAGATAGCTCCTTTCCCAGAGTACCGGCAAATCCTTCCTCGTGTGTTTCTACTCCTATTCCGGCAATAGTGCTTTCACCAATGGCAAGGATTTTCAAAGGTTGATCAGATGATTGATCTTCAGCCAGAAAAACTCCTGAATCACCTTCCGCATAAGGTAGCTTTGGAATACTTCTCCGTAACTTTTTACCTTGCAGATAAAGCAATGGTAATAAAGGAGCGGAAATGAGGTAACCTAATATATATTTAAAATTCATTATGGCAAGTGCATTTTGGATTGTATATGAAGATGTAACAATAATGTAAGGATTTTAACAGCTTTACAATACCGCTATAGATTAAATTGTATCACAAGGATTATCATAGACATTGAAGTCGTTACAAACAATCCGAAAATGATTGTCAGTAGGTGATGAATTTCGAAATTTAAATTAGCAGATTTTAACGATTTCATCATCTGCAAGGAACAGAAGAAGTGACAAATTGTTGATGGGAAACCTAATTTATAATGAGTATTAGAATAGAAACAATTCAACTGACTATTGTGTTAGGCTGATATGAAATATTTAATCTTATTCCTAAGCTTCATTGTTGTTTTGCTTTTTGCTTTTCAGATCTGGGCATATATGGGTAGCAGAAATATAGAAACTTATCCTTATGAAGTGATGATAAGCTATGATGATTTTGAAATCAGGAAATATGAAGCTGCAAATTTCACATTGGTTACTACTCCGGGTAACAACTACAGTGAAAGTTCCGGTAGCGGGTTCCGGGTTTTAGCTGGTTACATATTTGGAGGTAACTCAACCAATGAAAAGATCGCAATGACTTCACCTGTAGAAATGGAATTGAAAGATTCCATAACAATGAAATTCATGGTGCCTTCTAAATACGACCTTGACGATCTGCCTGTGCCTGATAATTCCAGAATCAGATTCAAAAATGAAAAACAAAAACTTGTTGCCGCCATTTCTTTTGGAGGTTGGGCAAATGATCGGAAGATCGAAAAGCACAAGCAAAAGCTAATCTCCCTGATGGCTAAAGAAGGTATCGAACATGACAGCGATTTCAGCTTCTTGGGATACGATTCACCATTTGTTTGGATTGGGCGGAAGAATGAGATCATAGTGGGTTTAAAAAAAGATTGATCCATCTGTCTGTGCTCACCGCACTAACAGACGGCTATATCTAAAATCTGATTTCAGTTCAGTTTTATTCAAGAGATTCCTAAACAAACAATTTGT
The DNA here is from genome assembly GCA_013001465.1 of Chitinophagales bacterium. Taxonomy (GTDB): domain Bacteria; phylum Bacteroidota; class Bacteroidia; order Chitinophagales; family JABDMM01; genus JABDMM01. The sequence continues at coordinate 18,238 of JABDMM010000025.1, forward strand.
TTTATTAGCTTTATTGGTAAGCCAATAAAAAGAATTCACGTGTTAGCAGATTTCGATATATGGAAGTTACTTGCCGGGCTGGGTATATTCCTTTTTGGGTTATTCCTGATGGAAGAATCTATAAGAAGGCTTGCCGGCAAAGCTTTTAAGAGGTTCATACGTCAGTATACTTCCAATTCTTTCAAATCCATTTTTTCAGGGATACTGGTAACTGCGATCCTTCAGAGTAGTTCTGCGGTTTCATTAATGATCCTTGCATTCGTTGGGGCCGGTATAATGAAGATGAGAAATGCTGTGGGGATCATCCTTGGCTCCAACCTTGGAACAACGGTTACAGCGTGGGTCGTAGTGATTTTCGGTTTCAAACTTAATATCGAGAGTTTTGCATTACCATTGATCGCTGTCGGTGGTTTAGGAACTATCTTTCTGGGTCAGTCAGAGAAGTATTCAAATCTAAGTAAGCTATTGGTAGGTTTTGGATTCTTGTTCATGGGTCTGGACTATATGAAAACGAGCGTCGAAAGTTTTTCTGAAACTATTGATCTTGGATCTATCCCAGATTACGGGCTTTTCATTTATGTAGCTCTTGGATTTCTCATAACAGCGATAATGCAATCCAGTTCAGCGACGATCGCTCTTATACTTACTGCACTAAATGCTTATATCATTGGATTCGATGATGGCGTTGCTATGGTAATAGGTGCAAACATGGGAACTACCGTTACAGTACTCCTGGGTTCGCTGGGAGGATCACAGATCAAGAAACGTGTTGCTTACAGTCATTTTATCTTCAATGTTGTTGTAGGTGTGGTGGCATTGATCTTTGTTAAATACTTGGTAATCATCGTCACTTTGTTCTTCGATACGCAGGTAAATGCAGTTATGGGTTTGGCACTCTTTCATACTATATTCAATGCTCTGGGAGTAGTGATCTTTGCTCCTTTCATTAAGCCTTATACCCATCTACTCACAAAATACTTTCCTGATAAGAAAGCTCAACTTACCATTTACATCAGCAATACTTCACCAGAAGTCGTTGAAGCTTCAATTTCAGCGATGAAAAAAGAAACCACTCATCTTATCCGGAATGTACTCAGCTACAACCTAAGTCTGCTAAACATCGAAGAAAAACTGGTTTTTTCCAGATTTGATGAATCGGATCGAAGCTTACACCAAAAACGATTAACACCTGAAGTGAGGTATGAAAATTTAAAACTTTTGCAGGCAGAGATCTTTAGGTACTCTTCTAAGATCAACTCTTATGAGGTTTCAGAAAAAGAGAGTATGGAACTAAACCAATACCTTCATAGTGCCAGAATGGCCCTTCATTCAGCAAAAACACTCAAAGACATCAAACATGACTTCGATGAATTTGAAAGTGCTGACGATATGTTTTTAAACGATCAATATACCAATTTCAGAAAACGCCTGATTGAAACGTACCTAAAGATCGATAAAGTATTAAAGGAAAATGGAAAGAGTGCGACCAAGGATATCTTGAAGATCCTAAAGAATTTGAAAAAGAATGATAAATATTTCGTCGAGCTTGTAAACAAAGCAGTTTCTGAAGTCAATATTGAGAATTTGCATCTATCAACTGTATTGATTGTAAACAGGGCTTTTGTACAATCATCGAGGCAGATTCTTCTCGCCATAAGAGAGGTAGTGCTCGATGAACAAGAAATAAAAGCATTCGAAGAAGTTGAAGAGATCAATAGTGAGCTGGTAGAGACGATTTGATCGCAGTAAAGTTGGAGTTTTGAAGATCTGAAATCTACTATTAAAAAAATCTCGATCATTCAGACAATACAGAAACAACCTACTTTTGTTATCAATCTGTAATGTCCACCGCAGGAGGCGAATTCAGGAGTTGGACTCCTTATATATTCCTCCTCCAAACAAAAAAAGCCCCGACAAACGTCGAGGCTTTTCAGCATAAGAAATCTTAGTGATTAGTAACCACTAACACCAAGTGCTTTCATCGTTTCAATATTCAAATTGCCAACTGGAAGGTTGTTTGCTCTTTGATATTTAACTAATGCAGCTCTGGTTTGTGGACCGAGGATGTTATCGATCGGACCTGGATTAAATCCTTTTGCTTTAAGAGCTCTTTGGATCTCAATGATCTTTGCTGTTGTTAGATTTTGATCACAAACAACTTCTAACCACTCAGTAACTGAACCACTTTTTACTTTTTCTCTTTTTGTAACCGTAACATACTCTGCAGGTAAAACTTTTTGCTCTGTTCTGGCAGGAGTTTTCATTACTCTTTTTGTAATCGTATTGTATTCTGCAGGAACTGTAATTTCCTCAATTCTTTCAGGAGTTTTAACAACTCTCTTAGTAATTGTTTTGTACTGAGGATCTCCTTTTACAGTTTTTGTTGACTCACCACTCTTTTCAACAGTCTTAGTGATCGTCTTGTATTCCGCTGGAATTTCTACAAGACACCAAACACGACAGTCTTCTGGGTCAGCAGATAGACAGTTCTTGTCTGCCTCACCTTTTTTCCACTCTGTTCTTGCAGGAGCAACCATCACTTTTTCAGTAACAGTCTCATAAACTGCAGGAACTACGACGATTCTCTCTGAACCCTCATCGACGAGCATCTTCTCAGTTACTGTCTCATAAACTGCAGGGACAATCTTCTTTACAGTAGTTGCTTCTTTTACCATTACCTTCTCCGTAACTGTTTCATAAACTGCAGGAATGGTGATCAACTTTTTAGTTTCCGGTTTAACCATTACGCGCTCTGTAACAGTCTTATACTCTGCAGGAATTTCACATTTTGCATAGCATTTACCTGGTTGCGCATTTTTTGGACGGTCGTTTTCGTCTAGTTGGGCAAAACTAGTGCCGTGCATTGCCACTAGAACGATCATAAGTGTAGATATTCTTTTAAGCATATTAAGCATTTTGAATTAAGAATTTAGTTTAATAATACCCGTTAGATGTTAGATGACAAGAATTGGTTGCACACGCTCTACATTTTCTATTCATAACATAAATACATATTTGACGTTTAATACTTTGTACAACTGGAACTCTATATAAGACTTTCAGAATCTAAACAAGTAAGAAATTGATGAATACATGTGCGAAGTGCTTTCTAGTCCTTATCCTCCTTGCCTTTTCAGCTTATGAATCTCTCTCTCAAACCATTCTTCAATGGAATAAACAGTTAAATACTGCGGTTCATGTGGATTATATGACAGATACCGAAAAAGAAATGGTGATCGAGTTAAACAAAGTACGGACTGATCCGGAACAGTATAAAATTCTTGTTTTAGACGAGTTAAAGAAAACAATAAGTGATAGCACCGATCTGAAAAGCTTCACCAGTTATTCCATCAGAAAAAAAGTAACCGTTGTTGAAGGTATTGAGCATGCCGAAATAGATACTATATATAATAATTATTACCTCGACCGACTTACTGCAATCAGAGATCTATTATCAGATCTGGATTCGATAGAGCCAATGCAGATCCTAAAACCTCATAAGAATCTGTATAAAGCAGCAAAAGAACATGGAAACAAAGAGGCACATTTAGGAGAGATCAATCACCAGGCCCAGGATGGCAGCTGGCCGTGGGATCGAGTTGAAAAAGCAGCACCCGATATCGAATTTTCAAAAGAAAATATAGCTATGGGAGGTTGTACACCTGCAGAGATCGTGATGCAATTACTTATAGATTCCGGTGTTCCCGGTTACGGACATCGTTACAACATACTTAATCCCAACTGGGAATTTGTCGGGTGCCGGGAAGTGACTGAAATGGAAATGGAATGCGGTTACTGGATCCAGGAGTTTGGAAAGCAGCATTCTAAAATTGCAGATCATTTCTCCAATAAATAGAAGTTCCCTATCAATCCTTGACCGGATAGATCTTTATAAACTTATAGTACAAAGGAATAACTCCACTTGAATAGAACGTTATTCCGGTCTCATCAATGTTACAATAAACATCTTCATGCAATGATTTATCTCTCGAGATCCAATCCACAGAATAAAATCCTTGAGTTGAAGTCTTATGAAGAATACCCTTTAACTCTCCGGTTCTCCAATCTTTAGAATTGATCGCACCGGATAGATAGATCAGCATATATTCATCTGCATCAGGATTTTTTACAACTCCAACTGTATACTTTCCACCCGAAAGATCTTCAAACGACAATCTTACTCTCTCATACATTCCTTCAACCGGCTTTAAATTTGCGGCGTTTTCATTATAGTATTGCTTGATGTTAGCAGTATTCCAGCTTGTAGGATTGGATGGTAATTTAAACTGAAACTGCGGATCGAATGACCTCTTTTTATTTACTATTCTCTTCCAATCCTCCACCAGTTTCTTTTCGATATCTGTAAACTTCCCATAAGTGAATTTCTTTTGTGATTGGAAGCTGTATATATCTCCTATACAGGAGACAAAAGTGATCGTCATGTTCGAAATAGAATTTTTGCTGATGTCTCCACCAAACATCACAGAAGTAAAGTCACAATAAGACTTGACAGACATCTCCATCTGTGTTTTTTCTGCTGAAGTTAATGCAACATATTCAAAACCAATTTCCATTAGATAATGCTGGGCAAGGTAATAGAGCGGAGCTATACCTTCCTCCTTATCTACTTGTTCCTGGTTTGTGAAACTCAAAACTATTTCGGCATACTTAACACCGGCTGTATACTCATCAAATGAAACATCGGAGTTTGAAGAGAATATGGGTTTGCTATTCTGGCCACCTGAATAAAATACAGATCCAAGCATAAGGAGTAAGAGGACTAAAATATTCTTCATAATTATTGTTTAGAGATTAATCACCAATATCTCTGGCCTGAACGAGATTACCCTGTTCATCAATTCTGATGATCTTTGATTTTAGCCCCTTGGAAACTTTAAACCTGTAAACATCCACTGGCCATCCGGGTGACTCGATCCTTTCTTTAAACTCGGAGATCTTCCAACCACCGTAATCAGAATTTTTCAAAGACTCAATAACCTTCATGGGCAAGCCTTTGATCATTGATCTTGTTTCATACCAATAACCATAAACATTATAAATAGCTCGGCTGATCTCTCCGGGATTAGCAGCATTTATGAATTCTACTTCAAAATACGTAGGTTTCTCAAATCTGTATATTGTGATCGATCGCGGACCATACCAATCTGTATACCAGCCTGAACTATAATCTCCTTGCCAGTAAGAAATGTGTGTAACAAACCATCCTTTCAGCAATGAATTCGGGTATTGCTTATTAAACGCGTGCAATACGATCGGTGGAATAACTTTCTCACTTGCTGGTACCCTTTGGGCTACAGTAGTTTGCGAACTGACAGGTAAGATCGAAGTCAATATCAACATCAAGGACAAACAGCCAACACAAGTAATTTTTAGCATTGAATTTTAATTTACGATGGAAAGTACAAGAATTAAACCAAATCACTGAGCAATATCATAAACTGTTGCTCATGTCGATCTTGCTGATCATATAAAAATAAATCATAACCTAAATTCAATTTACACGTATATTATTATTACATATACGATAATTACGTGAAGACAAGCCTTACAATCTTAAATATCAGTGGTTTACGCTATTGGTGCTTCTTTGTGCTTACATGCATACACATTTCAGTATATGCTGAAGGAACCAAAGAATTAGCACCCTTATCGACCGATCCGTCCACGATAAATACCTGGAGTACTGTATCCAATACGGAATTTGCAGGCTATGATGTTAGCGTAGAATGGCGCTTGTATATCAGCATAGAAAATTTTGCGTTGGAACGTATCAACATGGGTTTCAGGAAACTGAACTCCTCAGATGTCATTTATTATAGAATTAAAGATCCTACCGGAACCGTTGTCTTTGGACCCAAGGTTATCCCAACGGCTGGAGTAGGTTATATAGCCAATCATGGTCAGGCTGTTATTGGTCCGGTAACAATAGGGGGAGCTGGAGGATATACAGAAGATACCTATGATCCGTTGATGAACGGTGATTACTACATAGAATTTAACAGAGATAACTCCACAACGCAGGTTCAGAATGAGATCAATATAGATCTGTGGGATATCACTGTTTCGGATAAGGTACTTAGTACTGCAATACCTGGGAGGATACATTCACAATCCTGGGCTTTCAACGGAGGAAGCTACACGGCTGGTTTTTGGGGGAAGTTTTACATTTATACCTCAGATAGTGTGGTCACACGATTGGATGTTAACGGAATGCAGCCATACCGCTTTGTCTTGAATTGTAACGACTATGGTGTTCAGAATACAGGTGATTTTGTCGAAGACAGGAAATCTATTACTTCTTTCGTTCTTGCTCCTCAATACAAGATCTTCCTTAACGACCCCGACTCTACTATATATCCTACAGCCATTCAAAAAGCAAAGGTTGCACCTACAACTCCTACTGTAATAAACTGCGGGGATGCGACTTGTCTGAATGTTAATTTTACAAAGGGAGGTCAGGCTCAAATTGTTGTGGATCTCGACGGAACACCGGGATACAATGCAGGTACGGAAGACTTACGTTTCATTGAAACTGTAGGACCCGGAATACATTGCTTTCCCTGGGATGGTCGTGATGGTTTAGGAAACAAGATACCGGCTGGAACGAATCTCGATATTATCTCCACGGTTGTAACAGGGCTTACGAATTTCCCAATATGGGATGCAGAATGTAATCCAAATGGTTTTATCGTCGATGCAATTAGGCCTACTACGCCTACACAACCCAGATTATACTATGATGACACCAATCTTGGGGGTGCTGATATGACTTCAGCAGGATGTGTTGCTCCATGTCATCAGTGGGCTACAACAGGACCTTGCGGATCCTCAAGTATTGGAGATAAGAAAATGATCAATACCTACTGGTTTTCCCAACTTGACTCTCGTACATATACAGTTAATGTGCAGGCATGTGCTCCAGATGCTCAAGATGACTCATCGAATACTACATTGATCACTCCTGTTGTGATCGATGTTCTGTTTAATGATACTGATATTAATAACGATATCGATAGTTCCAGCGTTAGCGTCCCGGGTGCTCTCCAACCAACAAACGGAAGCATCACGTCGATAAACCCCACAACAGGACAGATAACGTATACTGCAGATCCAAATTTTATTGGTACAGATACATTCTACTATGTGGTATGCGATGATATTCCTCTTTGTGATACTGCTATGGTAGTTGTCGTTGTGACTTGCGATGCACATCCATCCAGGAATAAAATGTCGGGGTCCGTTTTTTACGATTACTTTCCTTCAAACCAGGTATATGATCCCACAGACGCACCTATTCAAAATACTAAGGTGATACTGTTTGAAGATGTTAATCAGGATGGTCTTATCGATGCGGGTGATCAAAGATTAGACTCCGTGCTCACAGATGCTAATGGTGACTATAATTTCTTGGTCGACTCTCTGTATTGGCTTACTACAGGAAATTATAACCAACAAATTTCATCTGCCACTGATGATGCTCATGAAAAATCGGATGATCAAGTAGAATATGATAAAAATGAGCATGAATTAGGAAAAGTTATTGTAGCAATTAGATGGACAAACATAAATATTCCTCAAGGAGCAATCATAGCTTCAAGTTATATAGAGCTATATTCAAAAGATAATGACAGTGATATCATGACAACAGAAATAACTGCAGAAGATATCGATGATGCTCCTGCTATTGTTGAAACAGATTTCAATATAAGTAGCAGAACTGCAACTACCAACTCCTTAAGCTGGAATATTTCTTCAAACTGGTCATCGGACGTTTTTTACCCAACTCCGGATCTTTCTAATATTGTTCAGGAGGTTGTTGATCGACCGGGTTGGTCAAGTGGAAATGATATGCTGTTCATGTTTGATATTGCTGCTGATGACAGGAAAATAAGAACATATGACAACGATCCCTCTGAAGCCCCCCGTCTCGTTATCAACTATTATATTGAAACTACGAACACTGTTTATTTTCTCATGAAAACAGATACGAATACCTTACCTACTGGCAATTATTCTCTGACGACAGATAACATAGAATCAGCAATTTTCTCAGATCTGGGAAACGCTGATTGCTTCAATAATTTCGGCTATTTTAATTCGACAGGATTCTGGCCGCTCGCTTTAGATATTTTCGGATTTGATGCTTCTTGCTATGATAGTTATATCAACTTGAAATGGAACAGCAATATTCAGGATGAAAACGAATATTTTGTTATTGAGCGATCGTTGGATGGGTCTGAATTCGAAGCTATAGGATCTGTGAGCAGCCCTGTAGAAGAGACTTCTTCGAAACTATTTAATTTTAGAGACGATGACCCCGTCGTTGGAACAAATTTTTACCGCTTGAAACAAACGGACATTGATGGGAATATTGACTACAGTAGTGTCATCAGCGAATTTTTCAAAGTTCCTCTTGCGATAAGTAAGATCAAAGTGTATCCCACATTATTGAAAAAAGAGGATCAAAGGGTACTTATTGTTAATCCTTCCACTGAGGATATGGGCATCGACTTAACGATCATAAACAGTCAATCCAGACAAATACATTATGAATCCATAGACCTGTTATCCGACTCACAATACAAACTCTCAGACTTGCATTTATCCAAGGGAATATACTTCTTAAAGATCATATACAAGGATGAAGTAAAGACTTATAAGATACTTGTTACTTATTAACAAGAGGTATTCTGATGTGTTGGTTTCTACTTTACATCATCCGTTGACATCCTCAGTACAGCGTTTTCAATTCTGATCGTTTCTTCCGAATTTAATTTCTTAAGCGTCATATTAAAACGCGCTTCGAAATAGTGGCTCGGAATACTTTGACCGGTTGGAGTCAAACTTTCTATCACAAAAATATCATCACTCAGTTCTTCACTGCTTAATGTGTTAGAATAGTAGAATTCAGAATTGTTAAATGAAAGCCCTAAAGCAATTCCATTGTGTCTTTCAAGATTGTGTGCAACTCTGGGATTTCCAGTCACGACCAGATCTTCCCATTCGCATTGCGGACACTTACCTCTGAAAAAGACTGTAAACCATGTTTCAGTCGTCCCATCATTCTCTATTGCGCTGGACTGGTAACCACCATAGCCGGGATCGCAAGATCCCCTCGCTTGCCCAAATTGAATTTCAGGATCAACATCCTGATAGTTAATTTTATTGACCCCTGAGAGCCCTTCAACATCAGCAATTAAATACATCTGCGCATCTTCATGGATCAGAGCCTCATTCGCAGCGTATCCAGGATCCGGATCATTTTGCTCTGAGCAAGAATAAAAGGCTAAACTGGCTATGATCAATAAGAATGGTATTTTTTTCATTATAACTAAGTTAACGGTTTCTGTTTAGCAGTTACGGATCGGAGGGGAAATGGTTGTTTGATGTGCTGATATACTGATTTGCTGATTTGCTGATGTGTATGAACTAAGTGTATCACAATAGAACTATGCTTATCCATTATGATTAGTTTGGCAATATATGGCAAATTTGATTTTGGAGATAAGCTTTGAATTTTCACTTAACATTTTAGTATACTGTGAAAAGCTTGGAGAGCGGAGAAAATATATTGTTCAGCAACAACTCTTAAAATCAGCAACGTCTATTGGTGCGAATGTGCGAGAAGCGCAATCTTCAGAAAGTAAATCAGATTTTGTTCACAAATTAAAAATAGCAGCAAAGGAATCTGAAGAAACTCATTACTGGTTGTGCCTATGCACGAAGTCACCCTATTATCCAAATCCTCCAAAAGAACTATTTATGCAGCTTCAAAGTATCCAAAAGGTATTAAGTAAGATAATATCTACAGTTAAAGCAAAAATCAAAATTGAGCGCAAATAATCACATCACCATATCAACATATCAGCATACCAGCAAATCAGCATATCTCCACATCAAAACTGGTTTTTCTGAATAATTTACATTATATTACTTACTCTAAATGAACTAAATGAGTAAAGTTATTATTTGTATTTTTGCAAATTATATTTTTCCTCTGTGATCATGAGATTCATTTTACCAATCATCATCTGTATGTTATCGATCGGCAATGCCTATGGGCAATGCAATGCCTGTGATGTTATGCCTTGTCCGGGAAACGAATTGGTTGATGTATGGGACTGGGATGCTGTACCCCTTTCAGAGAGTAATCGATTCTCCAGCAACAGAATTCGTGACATGTTCGTCAATTCCGTTTATGTAGATGATAATTTGCCGATCACCAATGACGTGATCGCTTTTACTTTAGAGTACAATACCCTGAATGTGGATGGTTCCGCTTTAGTTACCGCTTCAGGAACTGTCCTTGTCCCAATTGGTTATCCATGCGCAGCTTCACCTGCTTCAAGCAATTGCAATTTACCCTGGGCTCTGTATTATAAAGGCACCAACGTATCAGGAAGCACTCCTTCATGGGCCGGTGAAATACCTGATGGTTCCGGGGGAACTACAATGTCTGTGAGTGGATGGGATGGTTTTAACTTTACATTTGCTCTGGCTTTAGCAGCAAATGGTTATATCACCGTTGTGCCGGACTATCTCGGTTTCGGTCGGAATTCACTTTCGGGATATCACCCATATTTACATAACGATTCCGAAGCTCAGGCGGGCATTGATCTATTGTATGCAGCAAATGAGTTTCTTCGAAGATCGCCTAGCGAAGTACTGACAAATCCTACCGACACTTCCGGTGGTTATTCGATCTGTCTACCGGATACTGGTCAGCAGTCTGAATTATTTGTGTACGGACATTCACAGGGTGGTCAATCTACAATGTCATTTATAAAAAAGACGGCATCCTGTTCCAATTTTCCTTTTGAAGTAAAAGCATCAGCGACGGTATCAGGAGCAATGGATGCTTACTTTAATTC
>JABDMM010000030.1 GCA_013001465.1 Chitinophagales bacterium
CATTAATATAATTCCACACAAAATTCACCGCACGCGCCATCTCGTTAAGTCGCTTTAAATGCTTATCTTTAACACGAACTTTTAAAGTAATTGTGTGAGTCATCGAGGATTATATCATTGGCCTATGCAAAATAAGCTGCTACTTCTATTCCTGAAATCAGAGGCTTTACGTTGCTTGACTATAAGAAATTGATAAACTCCATCTTAAACTAGTGGATCGCACAGAGTTTCTTTTTTTCGATACCGAAAAGGGTATAAATATCGTGATAGATAGTGATCACACTCGTTTCTGAAGGTTGCCAATCATAAGACCAGCCATTACGCAAATAACCATGATTGCTGCTGGAATCAATGTCGGATCTAACACAATTGGAGCAAGAAACAGTGCGACCAAGCCAATAAAAACATAAAGGATGCCCATAGTACTGTACTGATGTAACAAAGGAGATGAATACGCAAAGTTAGTACGCTTAATTTTCCATGTGGTGATGCCGTCATAAACCGCTGGGACCAGGAGTATTAAAAAGTAGGGCGCCCAGGTCAATAACAAGGCAAACCTAGCCAAAATATGGTAATAGGCATTTGCGATAGCCTGCAACCTTCCTTCTGCCCACTTAAACCATATACTACCAAGCTCTTCCATGCCTGTACTACGTGACTTCTGTTCTTCGGTTGGGACAATATGATTTAATGCAATCTGATAATACCCTGAGTCGATTAGTGTTGAATTAAACCATCCACGAGCCTTATCATGAACCCAACGATGCTCCTCCGGTCCAAGTCGGATTTCTAGAAGTTCAGATTCTTGTTCAATTACTCTTTGAGTCCAATCGCCTGGTATGAGCACTGTAACAATGATTGCTTCAACTGCAATTATCCAAAGCGCAAGCCACAATGGCTGCTTCATGATTAAACCTCTTCATTGCAAGCTTCATATTATTGGGTGTTACTTTTTGATAAAGCCGTTGAGTGAATTCTGCTTCGTCAATATCATCTTTCTTAACTTCTAGGTTGTTTCGGTTGAATCTCCATATTGAAAGAGGAATCTCATTGTTAATGGTCCAACTTTCACCCGATTGCCCATCATGCACTATAAAACGACACAGCTTTTTCGCTTTTAAGAAACAACCTATCAAGAAGCATTTAAGTCGATCATGGGGGTATGTCTTTTGATCTGACATACTCAGCTTGTTAGAGTATGCTTTTAATCCATATTCGAGTGACGTTGAAACAACTGGAGAATTATCAAAATGGATAACATCTGCATACAGATGTGAAAATCGGCATATTAGTTCGTCTACACCTAACCATTGCATGTGCAGATGATCATATGCATCAAGTAAAGATTGATTACCAGAGCATATATCATCTTTTTGGGCTGTACTTACATAGTGTGTCTTGGGCACAATAATTGTCCATTTATCCATAAATATGATTCCCACTTACCTTGTTAAAATTGGCAAGCGCCCTTTTACAATCATGCCACCAGATATTTTCGCAATATATTCTAGATTAGGGAGCATACCTAAGAGTTGGGAAGGAAATAGATCACCCTCCTCCTCCATCAATCGTTCTCCGGTATTTGCAGAAAACATCATGGGCGATTTGCTTTGCGAACTCATTCCTTGTGTACGCATCACATGTTTTAATCTTGTCTTTGGCAGGTTTTCAGTAATAAACTCTTGCGTATCTGGGTCAATGACTCTGAGCGCATAAATATTGTTGAGGTTGCCCAATACTTGCCTAGCGCTTTCTTTACTGCCCAGACGGGTTTCAAAGTCTGCAATGGTTTGGGTCGCTATAAACATTTTCATTTGAGCACCTCGACCCTTATTGAGTAGTTGTATTGTTGGTTCATTTATTACTTCACTTGCCTCATCAACAAATATATTAACTGGCCTGTTCCCCACACCAAAGTTATAACGATCACCAGCAACAGCAACAAGATCAGATAAAATGATTGATCCGATCGCGCTACCTACTGTACTGTCAGTTAATGAGTCCAACCCAATGTATGCAACCTGGGCATTATCAATTATTTTTTTATTATCAGTTATAAGCCTAGTGTCATTAACATTCATAT
>JABDMM010000037.1 GCA_013001465.1 Chitinophagales bacterium
GAATGTATGATCAGATACATGGATCAGGAAAATGGTGAGTTTTCTCTGCTGCTGGTTAACAATTTTGACAAACCAAAATTGTTGGCCGACAGTAGAGCAAGCTATTATCTGATAAGTGAAAATGTTCCAAGTCCTATGGGAGCATATCTTTCTGCTTATTCGAACTTAATCGAGGCAGAAAAAATGCAGAAATTGAAAGGCGGTGCTATTTACACCTGGGATGAGCTTATCTATTATTTTAATAATACTAACTGAAATAAAATTTAATCTTATGAAAACATTAATTCAACTTATACTGAGTGTAGTTATACTCTTCTTCTTTGTATCATGCTCAGAAACAACAGCCCCTTCCGGGCAGAGCGATGAAAGTACTACAGAACAAGAAAGCGGACAAGCATTTGTTGATGATGATGAATCTGCAAAAAACATCTTGCAAGTTGCCGTGGGTTCAAAAGACCATTCCACATTAGTTGCTGCAGTTCAAGCTGCAGAACTGGAAAATGTGCTGGTAAATGCCGGTCCATTAACTGTTTTTGCGCCTAACAATGCCGCTTTTGATAAGTTGCCTGAAGGTACGGTAGGGGAATTGGTCAAGCCGGAAAATAAATCAACTCTTTCGAGGATCATTAAGTACCATGCATCTCCCGGAAACTATCAAATCGATATGTTAAAAGACGGACAAAGCTTGTTCCAGGCAAGCGGACATTATATCAAGATCACAAAAAAGGATGACGAGGTCATGATCGGGGATGCCAAGATTCTCGGCACAGTTCAAGCCTCAAACGGTGTAATACATGTCATTGATGGTGTATTGCTTCCGCCGGAAAATTAATTTTGATGGGTCGGGTTGTACTTACATTTATCTTCATATTTATATGCAGTGTATCAAATGCTGAGATAATAAAGGTTTGTGCTACCTGCAATTTCACGACGATCTCTTCTGCAATAAATAATGCATCTGCTGGAGACGTAATAGAGATTCATCAAGGTGTTTATACTGAAGGTAACTTGCTTATCGACAAAGCAATTTCGGTAGTTGGAGTCGACTGGCCGATCCTTGACGGACAAAATGAAAATGAGATCCTGACAATTATCTCAGATGGCGTGAGAGTTGAAGGCTTGATCCTTAGAAATGTTGGAACAAGCTATCTCGAAGACAGATCTGCACTCAGGTTGCGCAACTCCTCAGATTTTATTATAAAGAACAATCGCCTTGAAAATGCTTTCTTCGGGATCTATCTGGAACGGTCAAACAATGGTATTGTAGCAGACAACCGGATAATTGGCGAAGCTGTTGATGAAATGTCTTCAGGAAACGGTATTCACTTATGGTACTGCAAAAACATTGAAGTGAGCAATAACATTGTTTCCTCTCATCGCGATGGAATATATTTTGAATTTGTTGATAACAGTAAGGTCCATGGAAATATCAGCGAGCACAACCTCAGGTATGGGCTCCATTTTATGTTCTCAAACTTTGATGAATACTTTCAAAATACCTTTCGGGATAATGGTGCCGGAGTTGCAGTAATGTTTTCCAAAAAGATCGATATGTATGATAACCTGTTTGAAAATAACTGGGGTAAATCTTCATATGGACTTTTGCTGAAAGAGATCTATGATGCTGAGATCACGAACAACAAGTTTATCAAAAACACTATTGGAGTTTATGTGGAGGGATCCACAAGAATAAATTACTCTGCGAACATTTTCAAGAATAATGGTTGGGCGATCAAGGTTCGCGGTGGATGTCTCGATAATTTTATATCAGGCAATGACTTTATCAGCAATACCTTTGATCTGTCTGTTCCTTCAAACATAGAAGGGAACAGTTTTGATGGAAACTACTGGAGCGAATACAAAGGCTACGATCTTGACAAAGATGGGATCGGAGATGTCCCACACAGACCGGTGAAATTGTTTAATTTCATTGTATTCAAAACTCCGGAAGCAATGGTTCTTCTGAGAAGTTTATTTGTTGAATTGATAAACATCACAGAAAGAGTAAGTCCTGTCTTTACTCCAAAGAATGTTACCGATAACTCACCATCGATGAAATCTTTCTTTTAATGGGAACTATTAAAATAGAGGATCTACATAAATCGTTTGGCAGCAATGATGTGCTGAAAGGAATTGACCTGGATTTCAAATCACAAGGTATTACCGCAGTGCTGGGACCAAATAGTTCAGGTAAAACCACGCTGATCAAAACAATATTAGGCATGGTCATTCCTGATTCGGGATCGATATTCATAAACGGATCCGATATAAAAAAGAACTGGTCATATCGTAAGCAAATTGGCTATCTTCCTCAGATCGCACGATTTCCGGAAAACCTTAAAGTGTCTGAATTATTATCGATGATGAAGAATTTGAGAGATGAAAAATGTGATGAAGATTATTGGATAGATTTCTTTGAATTGCAGCCATTCCTTAATAAAAGGCTCGCCAATTTATCTGGAGGTACAAGGCAAAAAGTGAATATAACGCAAGCATTTATGTTTGATTCACCGATATTGATCCTCGATGAACCAACAGCTGGTCTTGATCCTGTTTCCCGAATAAAATTCAAAGAAAAGTTGTTTGAGGAAAAAATGAAGGGGAAACAAATACTAGTAACAACACATATTATGAATCTTGTAGAGGACATCGCAGATGATCTGATATTCATTCTGGAAGGCAAGATCCACTACAGAGGGCATCCTACCCACCTTAAGAATAGTTTCCACACCAAGGATTTTGAAAAAGCCATAGCAAGAATGGTATCAGGATCAACCGGTGATAAAGCCGATCATCCCGATACCTTATTCTGTGAAAAATATAAAATGACCTTATGAGAAAAGTGATGAAATATACAGTCATCGATCTCCTCAGAAGCCGATGGACTTACTTCTACTGTGGTTTCTTTTTCATCCTATCAGGTTTGCTATTCCTTTTATCAAATGATCCTTCACAGGTGATCATCACATTAATGAATGTTGTGCTTATCCTGGTGCCTTTGATCTCAACAATTTTCGGTGTGATGTACTATTACAATTCGAGAGAATTTGCCGAGTTACTTCTGGCTCAACCGATTAAACGAACTGATATATTTTTGGGCCAATATCTTGGTATTGCATGTTCTTTATCTTTTAGTATCGCCTTGGGTATTGGATTACCCCTACTTATATTTAGTTCTATAAGCGATCTTTCAATAGGCAATTACCTTATGCTTATCGTTACCGGTATCTTCCTATCTCTCATCTTCTCTGCAATATCTTTCCTTACAGCACTTTTATTCGAGAACAAGCTAAAAGGATTTGGTGCATCTATATTCATTTGGTTGTTCTTTGCTATCATCTATGACGCTCTATTTCTAATTGCTCTTAGTTTCTTCAGCGATTATCCCCTCGAAAATTTTGCTTTGTTTGCATCTATAGGTAACCCGATCGATCTTTCGAGGATATTGATCATCCTGAAATTGGATATCTCAGCGTTAATGGGCTATACAGGAGCTTTATTCAGCAAACTCATGGGAAATTTTAATGGAATGCTTGTTGCATTTTCTGTATTAATGGCTTGGATCATTATTCCATTGGTAGGCATTGTCAGAGTTTCGCTAAAGAAGGATTTCTAACTTACAAGAATCGGGATCGATCCATGGTTTTTTTATAAGATTTACAATGAATTATAGATACCCATTTCAGTAACAAACACAGCTGATTTTAAGTATAAATAATGTAGCTGAATCTTAAAATTGATCATCTTATTTTTTCAATCAATCGCACTGTATTAAGAGCAGTATTTATATTTATATTCTATACTGTGACTTACACTTATGGGCAAACACCCGGTTTGATCATAAGCAATGGGGATGCTGTGCTTGATCCAAATGGAGATGGATATGTCTCTGTAAATAATACAGGGTTCTCCGGAGATGGATATGATGTGGATGAATTTGAGATCACAATGTTCCCGATGAGCATTGTGGGATCAGGAGAGGTGAACTCTGATATGGATAGAAATCCAGACTGTGGTTTCACAGACTTTGTCCCGGATAGCATTGGCCATACAGCTTATGCAGCTCTGGATGATCAAAACAACCTGATCTTCAGAATGAGAATGGCTAGTACTGCGACCAACTCAAAAGGGTATCATGTTTATATCGATACCGATAACTTGTTTGGTGCTGAAGACCCTAATTACTTGAGCAGCAATCCAGGTTTTGAGATCATGATCTCTTTCGAAAGCACAACGGAAGTAAAAGTCTATAATATCGATGGCTTAAATAATTGTACGGATCAAAAGCGTGTTTATCCAGCCACTAATAATGTTCAAAAATCAGTTGCATCGACTACGAACTGCAATGATCCTGATTATTTCTATGACTTCTATGTCCCATTTGATGATATAATAACAGACTTTGGGATCTCAAACTCCACTCCTCTGTTTTTTGCTTCCCTGACTACTGCTTCTTCTGTATGCGGTTTAAAAAGTTTGGCAGATGTTGCCGGTGTAGATAATAATGATTACAGAGGGTGCAACAATTGTATATTCGAGGATCTATATTGTAAACAAACTTCTACACCAGTTGATTCGCTTTGTGCAACATGCTCCGGGACAGATCTTTCTCCCGGCTGCCCTAGCGACTGTCCGTTGTTACTTCAGCAAATCAGCCAGGGAGATACAACGCTTGAAGGAATTGCTGAAAAAGATGCTTCAGTTTATCTGGAAGTACACTATTTTTCGATCCCTACCGTCCATTATGATACGCTCACAGCAAGCGAAACCGGAGATTGGTTTGGCAATCTACCAGATCCCCTTACATCAGAAGATTCTGTAATCATCATGGCAATAGCAGATGGCAAAGCTATCTCGGTCTTATGCAAATCCTATATTACAGGAAATAATCTTTGCTATACTGCACCAGATTGTACTGAGGAACCTTATAATATTGTTATCGCTGGAAGTCCTTCTAAGTCAAAAATATCCGGTCGGGTCGATGAGGCAGCAGGTACACTTGTTACTATTTATTATGCAAGCGATTTTTCAGTCTTTACAACCACAAATACGATCGCAGATAGTACCTGGACATATGACTGTGGAGCAGAAAATTGTATTCCCGGCACTCAGTTCTATATCACTTCACAAGCAAGCGGTGAATGTGAATCTCCATTGGTAGATCATTGTGGAGGTGGAGGCGGTACCGATACTCCATCCATCACTTCTTTGCCTCTATACGATACAAGTAGCACAATTTCCGGTATAAAACCGGATTCAATATCCAAACTTCGCGTATTCCTGAATGGCTATTATGTAGATTCAATTCCCGCAGATACCAGTTATAACTGGTCGATCTCAGGAGTTGTACTAAATAGTGGTGATGTCGTTAATGTAAAAGCACAAAGGACAAATGGGAACAAATGTTGGTCTGTTGCTTCTAACAGCGCTACTGTCATAGCAGCTTTTGGAGATACCTCCTTAATTCCCACGTTGATCCCTCCACTTATCACAGGAGACACCCTGATCAACGGATACTCTCTTAGTCCTCCGGGAACTCAGATAAAACTATTTATAAACTCAGTAATTCAGGATACTACTACAGTAGATGATCTTGGCAACTGGTCTTTTATAGTCCCGGCAGTATCCACCTCGGATACTGTGCATGTTACTGGAACAGAACTTTGCAAATCAGAAAGCAGGCCAAGTCAGAAAGTTGTGGTTCGAAACCAATCAGATAAACCATCGATCAATTGTCCGCTTTTGGATCTATATGAAGGAGATACCGTTGTAAGTGGTACTTCTACGGAAGCTATCGGTACGATCATTTATGTCTATATCGATCAGGACTCCATCGGCATAACGACCGTTGATGGACTTGGAAACTGGTCTGCTATCGTTCCTTCCTATTCACTTTATCCCGGAGGTGCAGTTACTGCTAAAGCTATTAACAATGGATCGAATGAGTTACTAAGTCGAGCATCCGATACTTGTATTGTTAAATGTATCCTTCCATTGGATACGATGAAGTTAAGTATCGATGACACCTCTAAATGTGAAAACTTAAGTTTTTATTTAACGATCAATAATTCACAGGACGGGATAATCTATGAGCCATACGATGCTGAAGCAGATACGTTGATCGGGTACTCTTTTCTTGGAAATGGCGGCCCCATCGACTTATTGATCTTTCCTCTCCTGGTAGATACTTTCAGGATCTCTGTTAAAGCCTTTAAGGTCACTACAGTGCCTTGTGAGATCAGTCTCAAAGATACCCTCACCATTACAATTCATCCAGCGATTGAGATCTGTAACAATGGAATCGATGATGATTGTGATGGGTTGATCGACTGCTTTGATCCGGATTGCATTGGAAACTCAATTTGCAACTGTGTAAATCCTGATGAGGACACGATCAAAGGTATAGTGTATTACGATATCAATGCAGATGCTGTTTTCAGCGGTCCCGATACTGCGATGGCAAATGTTATGGTAAGACTCTACAAAGACAGTAATGAAAATGGTATACTCGATGTCCCGGATTATCCCTTGGATTCTGTTTTAACAAACAACTCGGGTGAGTTTACGTTTCTTCAGGCTCCAAAAACCATAACTACAACGATAAGCTCACAGGTCAACTCCGGCAACGATGATGCTTATGAAGCACTTAGTAACAATAGTGTATCTATCAATGACAAATTAAAAATAGGTAGTCATAGTCCGAATTATAATGTTGGGTCGAGATTTACAGGACTTAACATCCCAAAAGGTGCAACAGTTACCAATGCATATATTCAGTTCTACGCACATGACGGTCAGACCGGAACGGTAGACCTGGTTATTTTTGCTGAGGCTTCAGATAGTTCAGTAATGTTCCAGTCTTTAAACAGCGATCTCACTTCACGGACAAGAACCGATTCTGTCAATTGGTTGATCAATAACAATTGGGTAAAGGATGATCCTTATCAGACCACAAATATTGCCAGTATTGTTCAACAAGTCATCGATCATTCAGGTTGGAACAGCGGGAATCCAATCACGATCATGATCGAACCGAATTCCTCTACAGGAAAGAGAAATGCCATTGATTACGATAAAGATCCCACTTATGCACCAGAGTTGTTTGTAACCTATACGATGAGCGTAGGAGGAGATTATTATCTGCTTGATCTGAATGAAACCTTGTTTCCTATAGATTATGGCTACAGTACAGATTCTTTACATGGCTCTGCATTTACATGTGGGGGACAAATCGATGACAATAATATTTTTGGAGTGAAGACAGGTGAGATCTGTGATGACACCATCGATAACGATGCAGACGGTCTGGTAGATTGTGCCGACACAATAGACTGCAGACCTTCAGCACCTGCAGTTATTACACCAGGTAATGCATCTACCTGTATCAACAATACTTCAGAGACCTACTCGATCGCTCCCGTAGCCGGAGCAATATCATACACTTGGACCGTACCTGCAGGAGCGACGATCACAGCAGGACAAGGCACTACTATGGTAACAGTTGACTGGGGAACAACTCCGGGCAATGTCTGTGTTAAAGCTGATAATGGTTTTTGTGAGAGTCTATCCACCTGTTACAACGTTGTCCTCACATTTCCTCCCAACTCTCCATCTCAGATTAATAATAATTAAACTACTCTCCATATCTGGGATCCGGCATATAAGCAAGCTTCCACATCCTTTTCACCTCAAGTGTACTCACCCCGAAGTCATCGATCACTTTTCCCTCCATCATATATATTCCCCTTCCACGTAAAGGATACTTCTCCAGCGAGGGAGGAAAATGGACAGTATCAAACAGCTTCCTGTTACGATCCGCATAAGTACCAAAAAACATGATCTTTCCGCTAACAGTCCGAACGCTCTTCGTGCAAACAAGGTAACCCACTATTTTCACCGTCTTATTGGTAAACTGACCCAGTTCCTCACTGGTTAATGTATCTGTTATTTTAGTCTTAAGCAGATCGAATGGGTTTCGGAGCGGGAAACCGATCAGTTCCATTTCATCATATGTATCCTCCAGCCAGTGATCTTTCAGCTCAGGTAGTTGAAACTCCTTAACCGGCAACTTGAACATCGAATCTGTCTCGGCGTAAGCCGGTCGCTTCTTTACCAGCATATTCGCCTCCCACAATAGTTCCTTCTTTGTCTTCCCGATAAAACGAAGCGCACCCACGCGGATGAGTGTGTTGAGTTGCTCAGGGCTGATCGGAACCCTCTCGGTGAGGTCGACGAGGCCGGCATAATTACCATTGCGCAATCGCTCGCTTACGATCCGCTTTGCAAGTTGCCGCTCGAGATCTTTAACATGTACGAATCCTAGATATATCGTCTCTCCTTTGATCGAGGTGAGATAGCGGCTATTGTTGACACAAGGAGCCTCGATCTTTGCGCCGGCATTCACTGCTTCATTGACATAAAGTTCTGTTCTGTAAAACCCACCGAAATTATTGATCACGGCTACCATGAACTCTTTTGGATAATACGTCTTTAAGAAAAGACTCTGATAACTTTCCACCGCAAAGCTTGCAGAATGGGCTTTCGAGAAAGAGTAACCTGAAAAACTCTCCATCTGCCGCCACACCTCTGCCGATATTTTCCTCGGGTAACCCCGTTTATCACAATTCTCAAAAAACTTATCCTCGATCTTCTTAAAACCATCCTTGTTCCGGTATTTACCCGACATTGCCCTGCGAAGGATATCCGCCTCTCCAAGATCCAGATCAGCAAAGTGGTGTGCGACCTTGATCACATCTTCCTGGTATACCATTACACCATAGGTGTCATGAATAATTTCCTTCATTTTCGGATGAATGTATTCGAAACTATCGGGATTGTGATGGCGCTGAATATATTCCCGCATCATACCTGACTTTGCGACACCCGGACGAATAATTGAGCTGGCCGCAACGAGGGTCAGATAGTTATCACAGTCGAGTTTTTTGATCAGCTGACGCATCGCCGGCGACTCGATATAAAAACACCCAACCGTATCGCCACTTTCCAGCTGCTTGTTTATCTTTTTATCCTTCTTGAAGTCATTGACCGCATCGATATCCACTTTCTCATTGCGGTTCTCGTAGATGATCTGCACTGCTTCTTTCATGTGGCCAAGTCCGCGCTGACTTAAAATATCATATTTATAAAACCCAATATCCTCTGCTACGAACATATCGAATTGAGTGATCGGAAATCCTTTGGGCGGCATCTCTGTGGCGGTATACTCATAGATAGGATTTTCTGATATCAGCACGCCTCCTGCATGTATAGACAGATGGTTCGGGAACTTCTCCATCATCTTTCCATAGCGAAAAATGAGTGTTGTAATATTATCGTGCAGCTTTGCATTATTCGGATCGACAACCAGTTTATCGATCTCCGCTTTCGGTAAACCAAACACCTTGCCGAGCTCACGGATGATCGATTTCCCTTTGAACGTATTGTATGTAGCGAGCAGAGCGGTATATTTCTTACCATAGCGCTTGAAGATGTAATCGGTGACCTCATCGCGCTCGTCCCATGAAAAATCGATATCAAAATCGGGTGGCGAGCTGCGCTGCGGATTGATAAAGCGTTCGAAGTAGAGGTCGAGTTCGATCGGGTCGACATCGGTGATACCGAGGCAGTATGCAACGATGCTGTTTGCACCGCTTCCCCTTCCCACGTGTCGAAATGCCCGGCTTTGAGCATAGCGCACGATATCCCATGTGATCAGGAAGTAACCCGAGAAATTAAGCTGATGGATCATTTTCAGCTCTTTTTGCAAACGCTCAAACGCTGTTTTATTGTTCTCGCTATAACGATACTTGAATCCATCGAGCGCAAGTTTTTCAAGCAGTATCTTATCATCGCGTTTTGCCGAAGTAAAAGATATACGGTTCTTTCCCGAATCGAGGTCGAAGTCGGTTTCACACTGCTCCAGCAAGCGAACAGTATTCGATATCACCTTTGGCAGACCGGCATACTTTTCAACCAGCTTTCCCATCGGCACCATGAATTCATCCTTTGCAGCAACATCACTTTCGGTGATCTTGGAGAGGACAGTATTGATATCGACCGCCCGAAGCAGACGGTGAAGGTTGTATCCACTTCGATTCCTGTAAGTTACCGGGTGCTGGATAACCAGCTTTTCCTGAAATCGTTTAAGCTCCGATGTAGCTAGTTTTGCCGCCTCATGAGGTCGAATACCGATGAACTCGTAGGGTCGGAGTTCATGTACGGATTTCGACCCCATGGGATAGACGACAAAACAGTGCTCCCATTC
>JABDMM010000048.1 GCA_013001465.1 Chitinophagales bacterium
CATCACTAGTGTCCGGGGAAAATTAAAAAGTAGCAATTTCACCTCTACATCTCTTTCCCTGTAGGTATAGGTATTAAAAATGCCGATTATAAGCCCCCCTGTTTCAAAAAAGCACTTTTTGAGGGTAGTTTGGAGGACTTGGATCGGTATAATGGAATAGTGCTTTGTCTGGATTTCTTAAGAACTGAATCACATCGATATAAGTCATTAGATGCAATCGAATCATGGAGACTATATTGGAGAAGGACCATTTCCTTTGCACTTTGTCTTTGACCAGTTTCATCAATAGATCAGCGATCAGAGCACACCACATTTGAATCTTGATTGCATTTTCACTTTCGCCTAAAAAATACTTTAGTGGATATGCTTGTTTGATCCTCTTAAATAAAAGTTCTACTTGCCATCGTTGCTTGTAAAGGCTGGCTATAGTGGTAGGAACCCATTGCATATTGTTGGTTAAGAAGGTAAAGTCCTTGCCGGACTCTTGATCATAGTAGCGAACCAATCGCGCTTTGATAATGGGTATTTTAGGGTTGTTTGCCATGGTACCTAATTCCACTATTCGATCTGAGATGACACCTTGAGCTTTATGTTTTAAGGAGACAGGGTTGATCTTTACTACATTCATTATCGCACGAGGATGGAGTCGGGTCACAAAATTGACCTTATCCTTTGTCCATCGCTGATACTGATGATAATTTACATATCCCATGTCAAAGACAATGATATCACCAGCCTTTAAGTCGAGGTGTTTTAAAAAGACCTTGTCATTGCGCACTCCGTGAGTCAGCTTTACAAACTGAGGTATGTCATGTTTGCCACTCATGAGCACGTGTGCCTTCATACCACCTTTTGCCTTCCCATTCACTGGCTTTGTACCTGCTCCCTTCATTACATCACTAAATAACTTTACAGTAGTAGAGTCCATCAAAAGGATGCGATCTTCCATTTTACATTTTCGGCTGTCCGGTAAAAACGGATAATATTTTTTAACCAAGGCATGGAACAGATCTTCAAAAAAAGCTTCTGTACGCTTGCTGTTCGCTTCTGCTAAAGTACTGCGACGTGGAACATGTTCAAGGCCAAGATGATTGAGCTTAGAATAGCTCACCTGAAGCCCAGTGATCACTTCACGTATGCTTTGACATTGATGAAAACAACAATATAGCATAGAAACCAGGTGATCGTAAGTAAAAAACCTTTTGTAGTACCGATCTGATTGGTGCTTAACGACAAGTTTGCTGATTATTGACTTGGGAATGAAAGAAAGTAGCTGATTAAATATCGGCTGTCCGGTAAAATACTGATTTTTGTGCATGGTAAAATTAAGTTGTGGTAAACTCAAATTTACCATTCCGAGGAGCAGTATTTTACTCTCCTCGGTTTTAATTTTCCCCGGACACTAGTGATGTGCTCATGTGCTCATGTGCTCGTTTGCTCGTTTGCTCGTTTGCTCAAGAAAAAGTTAAAAGAAATAGTTAATACTAAAACTGAGAATTGATATTTAATTAAAAAAAGGAACACATCTAAAGAATGGAAAGATGTGTTCCTCGCGCGTTCATTTAATAATGATAATTAATGAACAAAACCTACAATATGAAACCTTTTATCTACCTTGAAAATCAGCTTTTAAAAAACCCGCCACTCCGAGTAGGATAACCGGAGCAGCGAAGTTTCACAAGGAGCTGTAACCTTGTTAGTATTTAACAATCTCAACCCTGCTTTGTTTTAAATCTGACATACATACGGCCGGGACCCGAATTTGGATCATGGATAAGAAAGAAAACTTTGATTTTTACCGCAGAGGGCTCTGAAGTTTACACACAGAGTGCATAGAGTTAGGCGTTACCTAAGACATACATTGCAGATAAGGTTGGTGATTCGCTTCCTCCTTTAGGTTCGAGAGTGATCGCGAATGCATCTGCATTTTTGACTTTATAAGGCATAGCTTGCAGAGACTCCGAAGCAAGGTCGAGCTCAAAAACACCCATATCCTGAGGTTGCCCTTCGACAATGGCCCAAAGTTGATATTGTTTGTCTTCGGTGGGCACCGGAAGATCTGTTACTTTAAGGAAAACTTCTTCAGATTCGGTATTCCAAAATACGGACACAAATGACTCCGGACTGTTATCGGTTCCCGGCATCGCTACTCTTTTTGTTGCATTATCTGCAAGTAGTGTATTTAAATATTCCGATTCTTCATTTTCAGACTCAAGTTCAGCTATTCTGTTTTCGAGATTTTGCTTACTGTTGGTAAGGTCACTCAACTGAGTTCTTGTATTATTTAACTCACCTATGGTACTTTGCCATAAGAAAATAGCCCCAATAAGCAAAATTATTGATGCTGCAGCAGCAGTTCTCCAATATGCTGGAATGGATCTACCCGTTGCTTCAGGTGCCCGATGTATCACTTTTAACTCTTTATTCTCATCTTCTCTTCCAGTTTCCTGCTCAACCCCATCAATAGCTTCAAGAATACTGGCTTTCAAACCTGGCGGAGGCTCTAAAGCATTTGCCATTGCAAATCCTTCCATAGTTTGTTGCAAGCGAATAAGCTCTTCTTTGATCTCAGGATAGATAGACGAGAGACATTCTACTTCTCTTCGTTCCTGATCGGAAACCGAACCGAGAACATAGTTCTCCAAAACTCCACTCGATATATATATTCCTAGATCCACAATAACAATTTGATAAACACCTTTCTTAACTCGATCACAGCTTTTCGAACTCTAGATTTCACTGTCCCCAGAGGAATCCCTAATTCATCAGAAACTTCTTGCTGAGTGTATCCATTAAAATAGATATATTCCACAACTAGCTTCTGTTCTGGAGTTAACTTATCTACAAGTTCTTTTAAACCAATACTATCAATATTTATAGAAGTATGCTGATTCTGTATACCTACGACTGATTCGTCAGTTTGGATTTCGACTTTTTGTTCTCTTTTAATTTTTCTCCACTTATCGATAGCTGTGTTTCTCGATATATTAAGCATCCAGGTGAATAAACTACCTTTGCTGGAGTCGTAAGAATGGATCTTTTTCCAGATCTTTACAAAAGCTTCCTGCATGACATCCTGTCCAATTTCTTCCGACCGCACTATCTTTGTCACAACACCAAAAAGCGCTGCAGAATACTTATCGTACAAAACTTCGAATGCTTCCTTTTCACCCTGCTTTATGCGGCTGATCAATAAATCTATATCTGGAATATCTATACTCAATTGGAGGTAAATATATCGGAATTAATATTAACTGCAATTATATTGCCTCTAACTCTCGAAAATTAAACTTTAGTCAAATTTAAAATGAAGAAATGGAACTGTATCTTTAACGTCTAGGTTATAGCTTTTTACAGACAAATTACCCGATGACCAGTACTATTCCTTTATCTACTACCTTTTTTCTGGGTGCTTTACATTCACTTGAACCAGGGCATGGTAAATCATTTCTGGCTGCATACATGTTCGGCAATAAGAGTAACGCCAGACATATAGTCACAATGGTAGGTAGCCTGTTGATCTCCCATTTCCTTTTTCTCACTGTTATTGCTCTGACATTACAGTTTGCATTTAAAGGCATTGCTGATGAGACATTACTTCACACGACTTCATGGCTCGCACCATTGATCGTTATTGCATTTGGACTGTTTCTTTTCACACGATACTTAAAGTTTAAAAAACATCCACAAGACTGTAGTTGCGGTCATGAAGAAAAGCATCTTCATCTTCATGAAAGTCACAACTTGAAGAAGTCAGCTATTGCAGGTGCAGTTGGAGGTTTAATTCCCTGCCCTACAGCTATTGCAACCATTCTGTTTGCAGGAATGACAAATCACTTTCAAAATGTTCTGTTTTATATTTTGGTCTATATAGTCGGTATGCTACTTGTATATTTCCTGCTGGTGATATTATTCCATTTTTCTAAAAAATATATGCAGGGAAGAATAGATAGTCTCTCGAACAAGATACACCCTAAACTGGTCAGTTCAATTCTTATTATGTTCATAGGTGTAGTTTATCTCACCCTGCATTTATCTCACTGATTAAACTTTTTTGCTTTTTAATTGTCATATAAGATTAATTGTAGAATTATGAAGTGGTTCATCCTTTTGATTTTGTTTATCTCTTTCCTGAAAATTGGTATTTCCGGGAATATATATGAAGCAGATCCTTCCATTAAAGGAACTGTACTTGACACAGAAGGTGCACCTCTCGAATTCGCTACTGTAGCCGTTTTTAAAGCAGAAACCGGAGCTTTGGTTACAGGAGGGATTACCGATGAAAGTGGGAGATTTAGTATTTCTATTGAAGAAGGTAATTACTTTATTGAAGTTGACTTCTTATCTTTTGAGAAATATAAAACAGAGGTTTTCGAGGTGGGGAAAAAAGCTTATAAAATTGCAGACCCTATACAAATGAGTTTAGCCGCTGAGCAACTTGAAGGCGTTGAGATCACAGAAAAAGCTAGTTATGTAAAACTCGAGTTAGATAAAAAAGTCTTTGTAGTTGGATCTGACCTAAGCAATACCGGAGGAAATGCAGCAGATATTTTAAAAAATGTACCCTCTGTCGAAGTGGATGTTGAAGGTAATGTAAGTCTGAGAGGCAGTGAAAATGTTCGCATTTTGATCGATGGCAAACCATCGGGATTAACCGGGATTGGAGATAATGATGCTCTCAGGCATCTCCAGGGAAACATGGTTGAAAAAGTCGAAGTGATCACAAATCCTTCGGCAAAGTATGATGCTGAGGGAGAAGCAGGTATTATCAATCTCGTTTTGAAGAAGGATAAGAGGAAAGGGTTTAATGGTTCATTCGAGCTTGGTGCAGGATATCCGCACAATTATTCCGCTTCCTACAATATAAATTATAGGAAAGATTGGTATAATCTCTTCACTAGCTTTGGGCTTAATTTTCGTGAATCACCCGGAAAAGGATTTTCAAACCAGGTATTCACGTTCCCAGATACAACTTTTGCTTATAACTCCACCAGAGAACATACTCGTGGTGGAATGGGAACGAATCTTAGATTAGGAAGCGACATCTTCATCAGTCCACTAAACACCCTCACACTGGCTTTTATCTATTCTTATGCAAACGAGGATAACGAGGCAAAAGTGGTTTACACAGACCTCAATTCAAACGGTGATGTGATCAATGAAAGCACCAGGATCGACAATGAAAATGAAATCGATCAGAATATAGAATTAGATCTCAGGTATGAGAAAAAATTCAAGCAGAAGGATCAGGTACTAACTGCTGATCTTAGATGGAACCAGGGAGACGATACCGAAAAATCCAATATAACAGAGACTTCAACCATTTCGATTTTCGACATCATTCAAAGGAGTTCTAATGTTGAAGACCAAAGAAATTATAATATTCAAATCGATTATGTGCATCCCTTCTCTAAGGATATGAAACTAGAAATCGGTACAAAAGCCGGCCTCAGAAGAATAATCAACGACTATCTTGTTGAGGAACAAAATACGTCAGAGCAATGGGAGATTCTCGAAGATTTTAACAATGAGTTCAGATATGACGAGAATATCTATGCTGCATATGTTTCATTTTCTGATAAAATCAAACGCTTTAACTACAAATTAGGCACTAGATTAGAGTTTTCAGACATTACCACCGACCTGATCGAATCAGAGGAAAAGAATGTAAAAGAATATGTGGATTTTTTCCCCTCTGCCCATTTTTCTTACGAGTTTCCTAAAATGCATACTGTTCAGCTAAGTTATAGCAGAAGGATCAGTAGGCCCGGTTTTAGATGGCTCCTTCCCTTTTTCTCTTTCAGTAACTCGAGGAATTTTTACAGTGGGAATCCAAACCTGAATCCGGAATATACCAATTCTGTAGAAGCAGGTTACTTGAAACGTTTTAAGAAAGGTTCTTTATTGTTCAATGTTTATTACAGGAAACAAGAGCAGGTGATTCAAAGATTTACAACTGCTGACTCCCTTGGCAATACAACTACGTTTCCGATCAATGCGGGTGAACAGGATGACATTGGTTTTGAGGTAAATCTCACTTATCAATTTGCAGATTGGTGGCGGATCAATGCTTTTGGAACTTTTTATTCTTTCGATCTTGCAGGATCTTATAATGGTCAGGAGCTAACAAGCTCGGGAAGTACAGCTATGCTGCGGGGTAATTCAAATTTCAGTATAAAGAACAAAGTTGATCTCCAAACCTCATTTAGCTATCGCGCTCCCCGTGAGAGTATACAGGGAAGATCCAAAAGCTCCTACTCTATAGACCTTGGAGCATCAATGGATCTATTCAAAAATAATGGCACTCTTACCTTAAGTGCAAGAGATATCTTTAATACACGAAAACGGAGATCGGTAACTCAGGGAACAGATTTTCAAACGACATCTGAATTTCAGTGGCGTTCTCGCCAAGTAGATCTAACCTTGATCTATAGAATAAATCAAAAGAAAAGTCGAGCATCCCGTGGAAACAGAATGGACGAAGGCGACTTCTAAGTCCGGGAAAATCTCAAGTATTCTAAGAAAAAAGATGACTTCAGATTCATGTAGCCATGGTTCCCTATCTTCATTATATTTGGCAATGAAATAAATGCATTAAAATGATGTCCGACGAAGCCTTGCTCAAGCTTAAAGAAGGTAATATGCGCTTTCAACAAAACAAGTTCGCTGAGAGAAAAACGGATAGTGACTTTCGCCGAGAGTTGGTTGAAGGGCAGAATCCGTATGCTGCAATTCTTAGCTGTGCAGATAGCAGAGTTGCGCCTGAGCTTGTCTTTGACTCTGACCTGGGAGATATTTTTGTAGTTAGAGTTGCCGGCAATATAGCGAACAGCTCCAGCATAGCAAGTCTTGAGTATGCTGTTTCACAGCTTGGCACTTCTCTTATCGTTGTACTTGGGCATCAAAACTGCGGAGCGGTAAGCGCAGCAATAGCCGGCTTCGATGGTGGAGTTCATCTCAATAATTTGCTTGCACACATTAAACCTTCTTTTGAAAGTACAGAGGGATCGACCGATCTGAATGATGTCGTAAAACTAAATGCAAAAAAAAGCGCAGAAGCACTGATGGAAAGATCAGAGATCATCAAAGAAAAGGTCCGGCAAGGTAAAATAAAGATCGTTGCTGCATATTACCATATTGCTCATGGCAATGTGGAATTCTTTTAAATTTAACTGTCATGGCTGAGTTAAAAACAAAGAAAAACGATGCGAGTGTCGTTGCTTTTTTAGATTCTGTAAATGATGAAAAGCGAAAAAAAGATGCGATCGCAATTCTTGCGATCCTAAAGAAAGTGACGAAGGAGGAACCTAAAATGTGGGGAGGAAGCCTTATTGGATTTGGAGAATATCACTACAAATATGAAAGCGGAAGAGAAGGTGATTGGTTTAGAATAGGTTTTTCACCCAGAAAGCAGAGTTTGGTTTTGTATATCATGTCGGGTTTTGACAAGTATGATGAATTACTTAGTAAACTAGGTAAATACAAAACCGGCAAAGCTTGTTTGTATATCAATAAGCTTGAGGATATTAATTTAGAAGTTCTTTTGGAGATCTGTAAACTTAGTTGGAAAAGCGGGAAATAGAGATCTCGGCTAGTGATTATGAGCCAAATTCACGTCTGTGAACCCGGTTGTCAAGCACTCTTTAATGACATCCGCATAAGAATGTAAATTGTGAGATGACCCTTTATACATCTCATCCTCCATTAAAACTTTGTGAAGTTTAGGTAAGTTATGTAATGGCACACTCGGGAACAAATGATGAGCCAGATGATAGTTTAGATTTTCCGGAACCAACAACATCTTTTCAACGATGTTAGGGAAAACATTTCGAGTTCCGATCAATAGATCATCGCTTGGCATCGCATAGTGTTCGGCAATAGTTCTTAGTCTGAAAATGAATTGAAACCATGTTCCAAATGGAATAAGCCAATATAGCAAGAACACTTTCCATCCAAAGAAAAACACAATAGCAGATATTACCAACGTATAGTAAACATACTTGGAAATCCAGTATCCCAGAGGTTGAGAATCATCATAATATTTCTTCTGTTTTCCATATTGGAACTGGAAGTACTTTTTTTGGAAGTAAAAGTAAATTGACTGTATGATTGATATCCCGGATAGGTCTCTCATAAACATGAAGATCAGTTCCTTTTTGCTTTTTGGAAAATCGAAGTCTTCATTAACAGAAAAGAGAACAAAATCGGGATCACGCCTTGAGTTCACATATTTATGATGCGGCATATGATGGACTCTATACTTCATCATTGAAAAGAACAATGGCCAGGAAGCAAAAATATTGACAACGACGTCGCTCAGAAATTTATTCTTGTACATTAAATAATGCGCGCCATCATGGATAATACCGATAAGGCCTTGCATTCGGGCACCGATAAATATCACAGCGAACAGATAAAGGGCAGGGTGCCAGAAACTTTGGCATATCCAGACCATGCCAATGATCATGATCCATTCACTAGTAATATGCCATGTGCTTCTCAGAGAATTTACCCGGGACAAGTCTCGGATCTTTTCCTTTCCAACTGATTTGGAAAGTGTTCTGGCTATTTTAATTACGTCATCCATAGTGTCAATCCACTCACATACAAATATATAATATTTATATGGAAAAGGAAATAGTCGTTTTTAGCTTTTTAATTTATATGCATCCTGGTCGAAAAAGTATCTACGAGCTATCCTGTGTTTGCTTGAAGCATATTTCAGAATTTCATCACTTTCTGCATTTACAGTTTTGAAATCCACCCAACCGAACCTATATAGTTTTTTCAGTGCTTCGTTGTCGATAGAGGTCTGACATTCAGCTATTTTCAGTTTTGGATACTTCAATTTCATTTCTTTCATTATAAAAGAGTGCAGACTGCTCATTACCCCTTTCGCTTTTAAGCCCGGTAATACAAATCCATATTCCAGCTGAAGAGTTCCCGGAGTGCGATCTATTTCTATAGATGAGAGTAGCCTAAGCTTATCCGCTGCATTTTTCCATGCTTCGATCCCGAAGTGCTTTGCCATGAGGTTACCTTTGATGATCTTACTGGGAATCTCGTCACCCTCTTCTATGAAACCGGCTAAAGCGCCTACGATCCGTCCCTGATATTCTGCAAGATAATAGCTTGTAAAGGTGAAATCATGATGTGGAGTTTCATCATTGAGCATATGCATCAGGAATTCCCTGAGTTGATCATCCGATAAGTTGAAAACCTTTTGATAGCTGATCATATTCGTACCGCTTCTTTCGGCCTGAATAATGGTCTCTACAATAAAAGGGATATCATCCCTTGTAGCTTTCCTACATTTGACTTCACTTGTTTCCATACGATATCCCACATGTTACTCAACGATGAACCATGGATTCAACAGGTTTTCCTTATTGTATTTGAGAGCTGTAAAATTTTCAGCATTCAGGACTTTTCGTCCGGCATATTCTGCGACAGCGTGAGCCGCTGCGGTATCCCATTCCATGGTGGGACCGAATCTCGGATATACATCAGCAAGACCTTCAGCAACTAAGCAGATCTTGAGCGATGAGCCCGCAGATATAAATTCCACTTTTTTGCCCTTTTCTTTCAACTCGTCTACGAATTCCACAACAGCATCCGAAAGATGTGATCTGCTGGCGACAACTTTAATGCTATCGAGATCTTTATAGTGTTTTCCAGATGATAACTCTGAACGAGCTCCATCTTTTCCGATCTTAAAACTTTTCTCTCCCTTCTTTCCAAAGTACACTTCGTCACGCACTGGAACATAAACTACCCCTGCAACCGGTATTCCATTTTCTACGAGTGCGATATTCACCGTGAACTCACCATTCTTTTTGATAAATTCCTTAGTTCCATCGAGGGGATCGACCATCCAAAAAAGATCCCAGCGATTTCTTTCTTCAAAAGGCACTTCCTTCATTTCCTCGGAAATGATAGGGACTTCCGGAAAAGCTTTCTTTAGTGCATCAACGATAGCGTCATTCGATTTCTTATCAGCCTCCGTTAGAGGTGATTTATCATCCTTGTAGTCGACTTCGAAATCCTTATCGTATACATTTAATATTTCCTTTCCTGCGTCTTTTGCGATCTCAATGATCTGTTCTAAATCAAACTCCTGCCAATTCATTCATTTTCTTTTTAATACATTTTTCTAAACTAGTTTTCCAATTCGGTATAGACAGATCGAACTGTCTCATTATTTTACTATTATCCAATACACTGAATTTTGGTCTTTCAGCCTTCGTTGGGTAGTCGCTGGAAGGAATAGGGTTTATCTTACACTGCAATTTTGCCATTTCCATAATTGCTGAAGCAAAATCGAACCAGCTACATATTCCTTCATTGCTGTAATGATATATACCACTACTCCAATGATCCGGTAAGTGAGTGATCTTCAAAATAGCTTTAGCAAGATCCGTTGCGTACGTTGGACTTCCAATCTGGTCATTCACTACATTGAGTTCATTTCTTTCTTGCCCAAGTCGGATCATTGTATTCAAAAAATTATTCTCATATTGAGAATACAGCCATGAAGTTCTGATAATAACAGCATCAGAGCATGATGCTAAGATATTCTTTTCCCCATCTAGCTTGCTACGACCATACACATTTATTGGAGCTGTTTCATCTGTTTCTTTATATGGTACGCTAGATTCTCCATTAAAGACGAAATCTGTGGAAATATGTACAAGTTTTATGCTGTTTGTCGCACATGCTTTAGCAAGCAATCCTGCTGCTTTAGAATTTATAGCAAAAGCTCTTTCGGCGTTATCTTCTGCATCATCTACAGCCGTATAAGCAGCACAGTTTACGACATAGTCATATTTACCGGATCCCAATGCATCATTAATTTGAGCCTCATCTGTAATATTGAGATTCTCCTTTTCGTGAAGAAAAATGGTTTTATCGTCGAAACTGGCCGCTTCAAGAGATTTTGCAAGCTGCCCCTTCCCTCCTGTGACGAGAATTTTAGGCATCGTATTCGAAATTATTTATCGCGTTTTTAAAGTTAGGTAATTTTACATCTTTTTCTGACAATATAAGATCAGCGGGATCGACTTTCCAATCGATACTTAAATCTTTATCGTTGTATATTATACCACCTTCGGACTCTTTAGCATAGTAATTGTCACATTTATAGAAAAACTCTGCTTCCGGAGTAAGAACGACAAACCCGTGTGCGAATCCTCTTGGTATCAATAGTTGATTTTGTTTTTGAGAATCCAGTACAACAGAAAATGACTCTCCAAAAGTTGGAGATCCTTTACGTATGTCGACTACGACATCCAGGACCTGGCCGGAAAGTACCCGTACAAGCTTAGCCTGTGCATACGGATTTAACTGGTAGTGCAAGCCACGTAAAACACCATAAGAAGACTTAGAAATATTATCCTGCACGAAGTCACAATTGATGCCTTCATCTTTAAAAGCACGTTTGTTATAGCTTTCAAGGAAGTAACCACGCGAATCTGTAAATAATTTTGGTTGAAAAACGATCAGGCCGGGAATGTGCGTCTTTTCAAAAGGCATTATAGATCTTGATTTTGAATATTACCACTCTTGATAGCTTTACAAAGATATGGATTAGATAAAGTTTGCGAAATATAAGATAAATGTCTGGCGTTGTGAAGATCAGACCCCAGGTAATCTATGAATCCTGCATCGATGAGTTTATATGCGATCTTTTGGACTGTTTTAGTATAGACTCCTGTAAGAGAACCAATATTGAGTTGAAACTTAATCCCCTGATCTTTCAGTTTTTCATACTGGGAAAGTGAGCGTTCATGCATATAGAGATAGCGTTCAGGATGAGCCAGGACAGGTGTTATTCCATCGGTTCGAAGTGAAAACAAGACTTCCTCGAGTTGAATTGGTTTGAAAGAGAATCCAGTTTCGATTAGAATTTGATTACCAGCAAATAAAAGCCAGTCTTTTTTATTATTGATTTTAGAAAGGAAAGATTCATCAACATAATATTCTGCTGCTGCTTCCAGTGTGATATCTATACCCTCATTTACTAAGGCTGAATTTAACTTATCCAGACCGGTTTTGATGTCATTTTCCGAATTTTCATATATCCCGGGAGTAATATGAGGAGTAGTAATTATTTTGGAATAGCCCAAATCCATTAAGCCTCTAACTAGTGTTATTGAAGTTTCCATATCCGGTGCCCCATCGTCGATACCAGGTATCAAATGAGAATGCAGATCAGTTTTTAGGACTGAAAGATCTTCAAGTCGGGAATTGGATCTCCTTTTGAGTAATTTACCGAGCACAGAAATTTTTACTTATGATAATCTAAAGAATCCTTAATGGCTTTTCGGGTAAGGATCACCAGCGATGCGAGAATAAATCCTACTCCCATTCCGGCTGCTGTAAAAGGTATTATGGGTCGCTTTTTAAATTCTAATGCAAACTCAGGTTCATCGATCGAATAGATCAACGGAGTATTTTGAAGTTTACTGAATTTTGCTGCTTCCAAATTCGCAAGAACTTCAGCATTCAGGATACTAAGGATCTCCACATTTCTTCTCAGTCTAACTTCATCCAGACTACCTCTTGCTTTGATCATTCTATTTCTCGTATCCTGCCATCTGGCGAGAGCATACTCCGCAGCATGCAATCTTTGTTGCAATGAATCTGCGCGTTTTTCAAGCGTATTTACTGTTTCTGATTCTCGTTTTATCTGATTTTCTGTAAAGTACTTTTCTACTTCTTTTATCAACTCCTTACTGAAATTGATAGTGAAACCCCTTGACTTGGATGCGATAATAAGCTCAACCAGACGCAATGTTTCCCTGTGATAAATCGCTTTTAGATGATTGTCTTTTATCCTTTCGGAAATTTTTGTAAGCAAACTATCTTCTACCCGGGTATAGCTGCTATCCCGAATTGATTTAGCCTTAAATTTAAAACCTGGAGGAAGTACTTCATCTTCATAGAGATTGTAAATATTGGCGTAGTGATTTGCGCTCTTGTCCATGAATCCGCGAACCTTAATTTCTCTTAACAAAGTAGTCTTTAAAGTTCTTTGTGAGCGTGCGATCGCAATAAGATAATCGGCATTGATCGAATTACCACCTCCAAGATTGACACCTGGAGCAGCCATGCCAAGCATATCTGCTGCTGCAGAAAGCATGCCCCCACTTTCCTCCATCGATTCGAAAGTAAAAACGGGGTGAGCAACATAGCTGCCTTGATCTATAACAGCATAAAAAAACATAAGACCACCAAAGATCAATCCACCGATGAGGACGAGATACCATTTTCTTAAAATATTCCAAATATGACCCTTCCCATAGAGATAGGCTTGCCCCAGGGTATTTGTTCTGCTGCTATTTTGCTGTTCGTCCATCAATATTATCTATTAAGATCTCTCAGAACGAGGTAGAGTGTTAACAAAGTAGTGAAAGATGTACTCACGCTGGCCACAATTGCATTAACCTGCGCCGGATCTTTTGGTTCTTTCGCCCGTTTTTCTTTTTTCTTCTTAACTCTTTTATCCTGTACAACAATTGTACTGCCGGCTTCCACTTTCGGGAATACTTTGAAAAGACCGAAATTCTTGGTATTTCTTACATATCCACTTGGAAGTTGAACATAAGTTCTTGCTTTTTTAGCTTCTCTTTCAAATCCGGCACCATAACTATTAATATAAAAGTTTGCTCTTCTCCCTCCCAAATATGGAGTATTGATCTGATAGATCGTATCCATGCCGGGATAATTAACATGACCACGTATTTTAACAAGTTCATTGAGACGAGGTATCATGATCTCATCTCCATCCTCAAGTATATAGTTATATTTAGAATCCGTCTTTTTGATCGCCATTTCATAATCCACAAATACAAAGCCGGTCTTATTTTGTGACCTGAATAGTTTCATTCCGTCTACAAAAGCTTCTTTTGTAAAGCCACCTGCTCTCTTTATCAAACCGGTCATCCTTTCATCCGCACTTTTAAGAGAATATAATCCAGGGTATTTAACTTCTCCTGTAATTGTAATACTACGCTGCATTTTAAAATCAGGAGTTTCTCTAACATATACCTTATCAAATGGAAGAAGTGTTATGCGTTCGGATTCGAAATCGATGGAGAGATCTTTTCCGATCTCAATGATCTCTATCACTGTCATCGATGGCACTCCTCTTTTCACAGACTCATCATAATTTATAATACGAGAGATCTCGATGCGATTATTTGCCGCTTCAGGTTTTAGCCCTCCAGAAAAATAAAGTAGATCCTTTAATGTCATGTTATCACCATAGAGGAAAAGTCCCGGTTTCCTAACGGCACCATCTATAGACACAGTATACAATTCACTGAATTCGTTTTTAGAGAACACTCTTAGTTTATCGAATTGTTGAAGTTTGAGGTCTGCGGCGGGATTACTTCCCATTAACACCTCATCTAACTTAACAGGAATATAAATATTAGACAGATCCGGTTTTACACGCATCAGGTAAGCTCTATCAGTGTAGGATTTCTCAAGCAAGCCTTCAGCTTTCGAAAGCAGATCAGATACTTTCATCCCTTCATAAAATTCGAATTTCCCTGACCTTTTAACAGCTCCTTCGATTTCCACAAAATTGCTGAGTATGTCCGGGATCTTGCTTACAAAAATGGTATCTCCACCAAGCAATTCAAAATTCGAATTCATCTTCATCAAACTATCATATGCTATATCGAGTATGATAAGTTGATTATTCATATACCTTTGAAGGTGTAGAGAAGTTGTTATAGCTGTAGGTTTGAATCCGCCGGCATATTTGATAAGCGCTTTGAGATGCTCCGTTTTTTTCAATTCATAAGCCATAGGTCGGCTTACCTCTCCTCTAATCCTTACAATTTTTGCAGATTTCGGTACAAAAATATAATCGTTGTTTTGCAGGAAGTAATCCTCCCGACTGTCAGGATTAAAGAGAAACTCATAAACGTCGAGTGTCTTTATCGTTTTTCCATCGCGTTTTATGAAAATATTCCGAACAGAACCCAGGTCATTTATTCCACCGGCTGCGATCAAGGCATTGAATGCAGTATTTATCGCTGCAATAGAATAGGAGCCTGGATTTTCAACTTCTCCAACAATATTCACTGTGATAGTTCTGGAATAGATCAATGTGATGGCAATCTGAGAATTCCGCAAATCGAGATAGTTGGAGAATTTGCTAGCTATAAGAGATTGAGCTCTTTCGAAAGGAATACCCTTCAGGTAAATTCTTCCTATATCTTTCGGTTTTATGTAACCATCAGAATCTACTTTAAACTCACCATCATATTCTGAATAACCCCAAACGGAAATCGATAAAATATCCTCAGGACCGATAATATAATTTGCTGGTGCTTTAGTAAAATCGCTTTGCTGGTAGATCTTGATATTGGTATTCTTAAAATAATCTTTTCCGAATATGGAGTTCTCATCTACGTTATCTACGACATCAGGTATAACAGGTGCAGGAACTTCTATCACTTCTATTTCGCTTGTATCCTCATTGATCATATCAAAATCCCGTTCGAGTTCACCGATCGTTTTCCGACCTTCCTTAAACTCCATTGCCTTTTCGATCTGCTCTTCCGGAACACCCATAAACCTTAGTGTAGCAGCACTTGGGATATCTTCAGGCTTGATATCTTCAAGATTATACTGCTTCATAGCACGATTCATGATCTGAGCCGAACTATCCGGAATCAAGAAAATGGTAAGAAGTATTACCAATAGGATCGATCTCATTTTATATGTATTTAGTTGATTCAATTTCATAGTCATAAAAATCTTATCCCATGTACTGTTTTGCAAATGAATCAATGGTTTTTTCTATTCCTTCTTTAAAGAAAATTATAGATGCATAATCGAGGAAATTTTCTGCTTTGCTGATGTCAGCCAATGAGTGCTTAATGTCACCCGGTCTGACGTCTTTATAAATTGCTGCCTTTGAAGAGGCTGTAAGTTTACAAATATTTTTGAATAATTCATTGATCGACAGTTTCTCGCCACATGCAACATTGTATACTGTATTGATCGCATCATCATTATCAGTGAACATCGAGCGGATATTCATCTGAACTGCATTTTCAACAAAAGTAAAGTCCCTGGTTTGTTTCCCGTCTCCATCTATGTAAACATCCTGACCAGAAAGCAATTGTTCAATGAATCTTGGGATAACTGCTGCATACTGACCCGCAGGATCCTGTCGTGGTCCGAATACATTGAAATATCTTAAGCCAATACACTCCATTCCATATGTTCTCGAGAACACATCAGCATAAAGCTCATTAGCGTATTTCGAAACCGCATAAGGCGAAAGTTGATTGCCTATATTTTCTTCCACCTTCGGTAATGATTCTTCATCACCATAAACTGAAGAAGAGGAAGCAAAAACAAAACGCTTGACAACCGCTTCTTTTGCTGCTGTTATAACATTAACGAAACCGTCTACATTAACCGAGTTTGTAAATACCGGATCAATAATCGACCTCGGCACCGAGCCAATCGCAGCCTGATGAGAAACGAAATCGATTTCACTCATCGCACTTTTACAGGTTTCAATATCCCTGATGTCGCCTTCTACAAATTCGAAAGCAGGATTGGATGTGAACGCCTCAATGTTTTCATAAGAACCGGTCACAAGATTATCTAACACTCTTACCTTAGCTGCACCAAAATTTAAAAGGTACTCAACGATATGCGAACCAATAAATCCAGCACCACCGGTAATTAGAAAACTTAAGTTTCCAAGTTCTCCCTTATGATATTTATTTGAGTATTCCAGTTTATCCGTATTGTTGTTTATAATAATTCTGATATGATCCGCTGGTAACATTATTGAGCCACGCTTCATTTTCCAGATACCAGTCGACAGTTTTTTCGAGACCCTCTTCGAATTGTACTGAAGGCTCCCATCCAAGTTCGCGTTTGATCTTTTCAGCATCGATAGCATAACGTCTATCGTGCCCAGGACGATCTGTCACATACTTGATCAATTTTTCGCTGCTACCTTCCGTCCGGCCTAATCTGTTATCCATGATCTTACATAACAAGAGAATGAGATCAATATTTTGCCATTCATTGAAACCACCAATATTGTATGTTTCTCCTTGCACACCTTTATGAAAGATCACATCGATCGCACGAGCATGATCAACAACCCAAAGCCAGTCCCTTGTGTACTTTCCGTCTCCATATACTGGAAGCTCCTTGTTGTTTTTAATGTTGTTGATGAACAGCGGAATTAGTTTTTCAGGAAACTGGTTTCCACCGTAGTTGTTCGAGCAGTTAGAGATAACCACCGGCATACCGTAAGTGTTATCATAAGCTCTCACAAAGTGATCTGAACTCGCTTTTGAAGCTGAGTAAGGAGATTGCGGATCGTAGGGAGTAGATTCAGTAAACAACCCCTCATCCCCCAGAGATCCGTAAACCTCATCCGTTGAAACGTGGTAAAAGAGCTTATCATCCCAGTTGTCACTCCAGTACTTTTTCGCAACATTCAACAATGTTACTGTTCCTACGATATTGGTATAAATAAATTCCATCGGATTGGTGATCGATCTGTCTACATGAGACTCTGCGGCCAAATGAATCACGGCATCGAGTTTATGCTCCATGAAAATCTGATCGATCAGTTCAGCGTCTTTAATATCACCTTTAATAAAGTGATAGTTCTCTGCCTCTTCGATATCTTTTAAATTCTCCAGATTTCCGGCATATGTTA
Source organism: Chitinophagales bacterium (assembly GCA_013001465.1). Classification (GTDB taxonomy): domain Bacteria; phylum Bacteroidota; class Bacteroidia; order Chitinophagales; family JABDMM01; genus JABDMM01. Next base: position 17,714 of record JABDMM010000048.1, read on the forward strand.
GGGAGTCCAAATTATGGATCCTGTAATCCGGATATTTTTTCACGAACAGTCTGATCACATGAGAACCGATAAATCCTGCCCCTCCGGTGATCAATATATTTTTCTTGAAATTGCTCATTATAGTGACCTATAGTTAATGGTTTGAAATTTATCTTTATAAATACCCTTCACATCGACAAGGATACCTTTTTCTTTCATCATTTTTCTGAAATATGATTCGTCAAGGCCCACATATTCTTTGTGATTCACTGCTACAACAACAGCATCATAATCGCTGTCTGGGTTTTCTGTGAGATCGATACCATATTCTTTATTCATTTCTGCTTTACAAGCATGAGGATCGACGACATCTACATCGACCATATAGGACTTAAGTTCATCGATCACATCGACTACTTTGGAATTTCTTATATCGCTGACATTTTCTTTAAATGTTGCGCCCATCACAAGGACCTTTGAGGCAGCGATCTGTTTATCCTGTTTGATCAGGTCCTGGACTAGTTTTTTAGCGACATACGCTCCCATACCATCATTGATACTTCGCCCACTAAGGATCACCTGAGGTTTGTAACCAAGAGCGATCGCTTTATAAGTAAGATAGTATGGATCAACACCAATGCAGTGACCACCAACTAATCCTGGAGTGAACTTCAGGAAATTCCATTTAGTTCCTGCAGCTTCCAACACATCGAAAGTATTGATACCGATCATGTCAAAGATCTGTGATAGCTCATTCATCAAAGCGATATTCAGATCGCGTTGTGTATTCTCTATTACCTTGGCAGCTTCAGCAACTTTGATCGAAGCAGCTTCAAAAACACCAGCTTTTACCACGATCTTATAAACCTCAGCGATCTCATGTGTCGATTCCTTATCGATGCCTGAAACAACTTTGAGTATTTTTGAAATGGTGTGCTCTGTATCGCCGGGGTTAATCCTTTCCGGACTAAAACCAACTTTGAAATCTTGCGGGCTTTTTAATCCCGAAGATTCTTCAAGAAGTGGAATGCAATCATCTTCTGTACAACCCGGATAAACGGTAGACTCATAAACTACATAATCTCCTTTATCCAGAACAGAGCCGATCTCGAAGCTGGCACGTTTTAACGCTCTTAAGTCTGGCACCTTATGTGCATCTACGGGCGTTGGAACGGCAATGATATAAAATGAGGCGTCTTTGAGGTCTTCAAAGTTAGCAGTAAAGTGAATATCTACATTTTGGAAAGCAGATGCGTCTAATTCGTTGCTCGGGTCTTTGCCGGCTTTCATCATATTAACGCGATCTTCGCTAATATCATAACCGATAACGGGAATAGATTTAGCGAATTCCAGAGCAATTGGTAATCCTACATAACCAAGTCCGATAACAGCTAATTTTTTGTTACCGCTTTTCAGTTCTTCGTGTATCAAGAGTTGAGTTTTTTAACAATGTTGTTTTTGAGTTCGTATTCTTCGCTACTTTCCGGGCAAATAGCCGACCCATTATTAAATTCGAGTCGATGTCCGTATTCACTCATCCACCCTATTTGCCGTGCCGGATTTCCAACCATTAAGGCATAATCGGGTACATCTTTAGTCACTACAGACCCTGCACCGATAAACGAGAATTTCCCAATAGTGTTGCCACAAATGATAGTTGAATTGGCTCCAATTGTTGCTCCCCGTTTTACGAGTGTCTCCTCATATTTATTCTTACGGACAACTGCGCTTCTTGGATTCGTTACATTGGTAAATACCATCGACGGACCCAAAAAAACATCGTCTTCACAAATTACGCCCGAATAGATCGAAACGTTATTCTGAACCTTCACATTTCTTCCAAGAATAACATCAGAAGCAACAAAAACATTCTGTCCTAAATTACAGCCTTCTCCTAATCTGACACCCGGCATGATATGGCTGAAATGCCAGATCTTGCAAGCTGCAGAAATTCCTTTGTCATCATCAATGACAGCTGTTTCATGTGCAAAATAATCTTTAGAATTCAATCTTCAACCTTTTGTTTATCAATTGCTTGCCTAAAGTATGCTAAAGTCTTTTTTAGCCCTTCTGATCGAGAATAACGAGGTTCCCAATTAAGGATCGCTTTTGCTTTAGAGATATCTGGTTGGCGTTGTTGAGGGTCATTTAAAGGTAGTACATCATACACAATTTTACTCCTGGATCCGGTTAGGTCGATGATCTCCTGGGCAAAATCACGAATGGAAATTTCTTCGGGGTTTCCGAGATTTACCGGTAGGGAATGATCGCTCAGTAGGAGTCGGTATATTCCTTCTACAAGGTCATCGATATAACAAAAAGAACGGGTCTGGCTTCCATCTCCATAAATAGTGATATCCTTCTTGCTAAGTGCCTGGTACATAAATGTTGGAAGCGCTCGACCGTCATCGATCCTCATTCTTGAACCATAAGTATTGAATATTCTCGCGATCCTGGTATCCACTCCATGATAACTATTATATGCAGTAGTAATCGCTTCTTGAAAACGCTTGGCTTCGTCATAAACACCACGTGGTCCAACAGGATTTACGTGCCCCCAATATTCCTCATGCTGTGGATGGATTTCAGGATCGCCATAGATCTCAGAAGTAGATGCCACCAGAATTCTACATTTCTTGTTTTTAGCAAGACCCAGACAATGCAGTGTACCTAAAGAGCCGACTTTAAGCGTTTGGATCGGCATTTTAAGATAATCGATCGGGCTGGCAGGAGATGCAAAGTGAAGTATGTAATCGAGCTGACCTGGAATGTGGATGAACTTTGTTACATCATGGTGGTAGAACTTAAAATTCTTTAGAGGGAAGAGATGCTTAATATTATCGAGTTTACCAGTGAGCAGATTGTCCATTGCAATCACATCGAAACCCTTATCGATAAACTTATCGCACAAATGTGAACCGAGAAAACCTGCGGCTCCTGTTATTAATATTCTATTTCCCATTATAATTTACAGACTTTCTGCCGATGCTGTGATATTCGATTCCAGTCTCCTCAATAGTGTCGAGATCATAAACATTTCTACCATCGAAGATAACAGGATTTGCCATCAGGCTGTTTATCTTATCGAAATTAGGAGTTCGAAAAACGCTCCATTCAGTGACTAAAACGATCATATCTGCATCTTTAATGCAATCATACGGTTCGTCGGCATAAGAAATTTGATCGCTGAAGATCTTTTTTACATTACTCATCGCTTCCGGATCATAGGCTCTCACCTCGGCGTCAGCAAGGAGGAAGTTCTCGATGAGATATAATGCCGGAGCTTCGCGAATATCATCGGTATTCGGTTTGAAAGAAAGACCCCAAACTGCGATCTTTTTTCCTTTAAGGCCATGCGGGAAACGTGCGCAGATCTTGTCATAGAAATGTTTACGTTGAAGCGTATTCACCTCCATCACAGAGTCGAGGATCTGAAAATCATACTGATAATCATCTGCTGTTTTAGCTAAGGCCTGTACATCCTTAGGAAAGCAACTACCGCCATATCCGACACCTGCGAATAAGAAGCGTTTTCCTATACGTGAATCTGTACCTACTCCCCTTCTTACATTATCGACATCAGCATCAACCAATTCGCAAAGATTAGCGATCTCATTCATGAAAGAGATCTTTGTAGCGAGGAAAGCATTTGCAGCATACTTGGTAAGCTCTGCGCTTCTTTCATCCATAAAAATAATAGGGTTGCCTTGTCGAACAAAAGGCTTATATAAACGATTCATCAGTTCCTTAGCTTTATCGGAGCTCGTTCCAATAACCACACGTTCGGGTTTCATAAAATCGTCGACCGCTGCGCCTTCACGAAGGAATTCCGGATTTGAAACCACGTCAAATTCTTGATCGGTATTTCTTGCAATGATCTCCCGAACTTTATCTGCAGTACCAACAGGAACGGTACTTTTATCTACGATGACTTTATAGTCATCAAACATCGGAGCGATCTGTTCTGCGACATTCAGGACAAAAGAAAGATCCGCTGAGCCATCTGCTCCAGGAGGAGTCGGAAGCGCAAAGAAAATGATCTGAGCTTCCTTTATCGGCCCTTCAAGTTCTGTAGTAAAAGTTAAACGTTCATCTTTTACATTTCTATCCACCAGAACATCAAGACCAGGTTCAAAAATTGGAATGATACCATTTTTAAGGTCCTCAACTTTTTTTTCATCTATATCGATGCAGGTGACTGTATTTCCGGTATCAGCCAAACCTGTACCTGTTACCAATCCCACATATCCTGTTCCAACAACTGCTATCTTCATATTTAATTCTGCAAGTAGTTTTTTACGTGATGTATAATATGATCTTGAATTTCCTTCGTTAATTCTGTGTGCATCGGTAATGAGATGACGCTTTTACAAAGTTCCTCAGACACCTCAAATGAAGCGTCTTTAAACTCAGTATTTCGGTAAGCTCCGTGGTGATGCATTGGCATTGGATAATACACACCGCACGGTATACCGTTTTCGTTAAGAAAAGTTCTAAGCCCGTCCCGCTTTTCCGGATCAACCTTTAGTGTATACTGATGAAACACATGTGTCGATTTAGGATCTCTGAATGGAACAGTGATCGAATCTTCGCCATTGAATTGATCGTCGTAATAATCCGCTGCTGCTCTTCTCGCATCGCAATACTGATCGAGATAACGCAGTTTCACTCTCAAGATCCCAGCCTGAAGACTATCCAGGCGAGAGTTACAACCGATGATCTCAAACTGATACAACGATGACTGACCGTGATTGGCCAGCATTCTAATTTTATCATTCAACTTATCGTCGTTAGTAAAGATCGCACCGCCATCACCCATACAGCCCAGGTTTTTAGCAGGGAAGAACGACGTTGTACCTATATGACCTACTGTCCCGGCTTTTTTCACCCTACCATCTTCAAATCGATACTCGGCACCGATCGCTTGTGCATTATCCTCGATCACTGGAATTTGATGCTCATTAGCGAGCTTCATTAAAGATTCAATATCCATGCACTGACCGAACAAATGCACCGGAATGATCGCTTTTGTTTTTGGTGTGATCGCAGCCTTAACCTGCTCGATATTCATTCCGAACGTATTAGTATCGACATCGACAAGGACCGGTTTCAACCCAAGAAGCGCAACGACCTCAACCG
>JABDMM010000051.1 GCA_013001465.1 Chitinophagales bacterium
GTATTGAAGGTAGTTATTTCGATTATGTGAAGAGTTATTGGGGATCAGAAGTGCTTTCTAGATCTAAAATGAGCAATGTTGATCAACTTTGGGATATCACCGTTCATGATGGGGTTCAAATCACTGATGTCCCGGATGCATCGATCAGCAGCAATTTTGGGAATATATCAGCTGCCGGAATTACAATTCTGAGAAACACAGGTAACAAAGGAGCTTTTCAGCTTCATGCTTATCAAAAAGTTACTATTGGAGATGGTACTATAGTAGATAATCCATGGATACAAGAAACTCCAGATCCTATTTCAAAGATCACATGGGATAATTATATCCTCGCAAACGCTGCCTGGGTTGAAGAAAATGGATTAAGTCCGGATCTCAACACTAAAGAATTTCAAAATATAATCATCAAGGCAAATAATGTTTCCGTGGAGTTACCGGTTGTTCCACAACCAGGTCAACCTAAAGGAACGTTCTCTATAGCCCATGGTTATGGAAGGAAAGTAAGTGGAAAAGCAGGTGAAAATGTAGGTAAAAGTATCGCCGGTATGTGCGATGATAACTTTTATAATCTAAATGTCACCTGGGAGAAAGGGAATGGAAGTAAGGGAATGGGCGCAACTCAGACGCACTTTTCGATCACGCATCAAGGTCTTGGTGGTGAGAAGACGAGGAATATTGTTAAAGAAACTACTCTTGGAGCATATCAAGCTTACGAAAAGACGGAAGAAAAGCCATTTTCTCCTGGTAACGAAGACAGAGAATTTGTTGTACACCATCTACAGACTATATATCCAGAGCACGAATACCTTAACCATCATTGGGCACTAGGAGTTGATCTTAATACTTGTACCGGTTGCAGCGCCTGCGTTGTTGCTTGTAATGCTGAAAATAACGTGCCCGTAGTTGGTAGAAAAGAAGTTCAGAGAGCACATGAGATGCACTGGATGCGAATAGATAAATACTATACGGGTGATGAAGAAAACCCGGATGTGATATACCAGCCTATGATGTGTCAGCATTGTGATGCAGCTCCTTGTGAGAATGTTTGTCCGGTTTCAGCGACAAACCACAGTTCTGAAGGATTAAATCAGATGGCATATAACAGATGTTTCGGAACAAGATATTGCGCGAATAATTGTCCATATAAAGTAAGAAGGTTCAACTGGTACGATTATCAGGGAGCAGATTCCTTCTATGAAAACACGGTCTTTGATAACTATAATCAATCAGTACTTTCCAACTTAGAATATAGCGAACCGTTATCGAGAATGGTAATGAATCCTGATGTCACGGTTAGAAGTCGTGGAGTTATGGAAAAGTGTAGTTTCTGTGTTCAAAGAATTCAGGATGGTAAACTTACTGCGAAAAGTGAAGGAAGAAAATTAAAGGATGGTGACGTTAAAACAGCTTGCCAGACCGCATGCCCGGCAGATGCAATTTATTTTGGAGACATCAACGACAAAAGCAGTAGGGTTCATGAAATGGCTCATGATAGCAGAGCATTTAGAGTAATTGAGGAAATACATACTTTACCTTCAGTTTATTATCTGACGAAAGTGAGAAATAAACCCGAGGTAGAGAAAGCATAAAAATAAGATATGTACGAAGCACCAATTCGGGAACCCCTTATAACCGGGGAAAAGGATTACAAGCAGATCACTACGGATCTGGTCCGGTCTACGGAAGGCTTACCTCCTATCAAGTGGTTTATCGCCATCGGTATCACCGGTCTCATGGCGACGTTCGGTATTGTAGCGATATTAACTACAGTATTTTACGGAATCGGAGTTTGGGGTCTGAATAAAACTGTAGGATGGGCATGGGATATCACAAATTTTGTTTGGTGGATCGGTATCGGTCACGCTGGAACACTGATCTCTGCCATCCTTTTATTGTTCCGTCAGAAATTCAGAACTGGTATTAACCGTGCCGCAGAAGCGATGACAATTTTCGCAGTACTCTGTGCCGCATTGTTCCCGGGCATTCACATGGGTCGACCATGGATGGCGTTCTATATCTTTCCATATCCAAATACTCGAGGCCCATTATGGCCAAACTTTAATTCACCCCTGCTTTGGGATGTCTTTGCGATCAGCACTTACTTTATTGTGTCCCTTTTGTTTTGGTACTCTGGTTTAATGCCAGATTTTGCGACTATTCGGGATAGAGCTAATTCCAAGATCCGGAAATTCATCTACAATGCTTTAGCATTTGGTTGGACAGGTACCGCGAAACAATGGCAACGATTCGAATCTTTATCACTTGTACTTGCCGGACTTGCTACTCCTCTTGTACTTTCAGTTCATACCATTGTAAGTTTTGACTTCGCAACTTCCGTAATACCGGGATGGCATACAACGATCTTTCCTCCTTACTTTGTTTCCGGAGCGATCTTCTCGGGATTTGCAATGGTTCTTACACTAATGATAATTACGCGTAGTGTACTGAATATTAAAGATTATATTACTGTAGGTCATATCGAGTCGATGAACAAGATCATGCTACTCACAGGTTCTATCGTTGGTGTCGCATATATTACTGAGCTTTTCATAGCCTGGTATTCCGGGTACTTATATGAGCAATATGCTTTCTTTAACAGGGCTTTTGGTCCTTATTGGTGGGCATACTGGACCATGATGACTTGTAACGTTATCACACCACAATTGCTGTGGTTTAAGAAAATAAGAAGAAGTGTAGCTATCACATTTGTCTTATCTATTGTCGTGAACATCGGTATGTGGTTTGAACGATTTGTAATTATCGTGACATCATTACACAGAGACTTCCTTCCTTCTTCATGGGTATATTTCATGCCTACATGGGTTGATATAGGGATCTTCATTGGAACGATCGGGATTTTCCTTACACTATTCCTTCTTTTCTCAAGAGCATTCCCTGTTGTAGCTATCGCTGAGGTGAAGCACATCTTTAGCGCTTCCAGTGAAGTAGCGAGAAAGAAACAACTGAAAGATATGGAAACAAGTGATCAAGGATCTGTTGCAAACCCAGATGTTTCTTTGGGATTAAAAGATAAAGATTATAAAGACTAACTATGATAAGTAGCAATAACAGATATCTAGTCGGACTTTACGATAACGAAAATACCCTTCTTAAGGCTATTAAGAAAATTCGTGAAGATGGTGTATCGATAACTGATGCGCTTACCCCGTTTCCGGTTCATGGCATAGAAGATGCCCTTGGTCTTGAAGATTCAAGCCTTCATAAAGCCGGGTTTCTTTTCGGACTTACAGGATTTACCCTGGCATTGGCACTAATGACGTGGATCAATTACTTCAACTATCCGATAAACTTTGGTGGGAAGCCATTCTTTGCACTTCCCTCATTTATTCCTATCACATTTGAGTTGACAGTACTTTTTGCATCAGTAGGAATGGTTGTAACATATTGCTTTAGAAATGGATTATATCCAGGAGCAATTCCAAAGATCATGGATAAAAGAACAACAGATGATCACTTTGCTTTGGTTTTCGCTCTCGAAGAAAACGAAGAGCAGGTAAATATAGATCATATCAATCGTTTGTTGAATCAGACAGGCGCAGTTGAAGTGAAGGAAAGAGTTTTTGAAGAAGATGAAGAAATATTCGAGTAATATGAGATCAATAAAAAATATAGTTATTGTAGTATTGAGCACATTCATGCTCAGCTCATGTGTTTCAGATGAGAAAAAGCCAGGAAGGGTATTTATGCCTGATATGCATTACTCGAATGCATATGAGACATACTCTACAGTAAAGAATCCGCTCTTATGGGAAATGGGTGATAGCCTCACGTGGAGATACCCGGCAAACAAAACAATTCCTCGTGGTGCTGTACCTATGGATGCATCCATCCGGGCGAATGAAAGTTATTTGATGTCCTATACTATGATTAATCATATGGAACTGACAAAGGAAAAGATGGAAGCGAACTATGAATATGCAGGTGCAAATTTTGAAAACCCAGTTCCACTTACTGAAGAGATGTTGAAGAGAGCTAAAGTGAATTATGACCGCTTCTGTACAGTATGTCATGGTACTCAAGGCGCGGGAGATGGCTCAATTGTGGTCTTGCCTGATGGAAGTGACGGACCGTATACTGCAATTCCTCCGTCATACGAATCCCGACTCCCTACAATCAGTGATGGTAAAATATTTTTCTCTATATCACAAGGAAAAGGAATGATGGGAGGATATGGTCCACAGCTCACTGTTCAAGAGAGATGGGAGCTTGTGCACTACATCAAGGATATGACGAACATGTACAGCGAAGAAGATTTTGTTAAAGAAGAAGAAATAATAGAAGAAACAATGGCAACGGATGCTTCTCATGATGAAGAAGATCACTCCCATGAAGATGGGGCAGATCATTCTCATTGAGAAACCTTTGCTTATTATAATAACTTAAGAATAGCATGAAGGAACAATTTCAGTTTACCGATAAAGCTAAATTAGTTTGCTACATAATGATGGGCACCGGAATTCTAGGTGTGATTATTTCCCTTTTCTATGGAGCAAACCAACACTCAAGACTGTGGTCAAATATCCTGCTGAACTCATACTACTTTACAGGAATTGCACTCGGTGGTTTGTTCTTTGCCGCCGCACATCAGGTCGGATATGCAGGATGGCACACACTTATCAAGCGTTTAATGACTTCGTTCAGTACATATATTCCGTATATGTTCGGATTCATTGTGCTGATCATTATATTTCTGTTCTTAGGGAAAACAAATTTATATCACCACTGGGTTCACCCGGCTGCAGATGACCTTATTGTCGCTGAAAAACTCCCATTTCTTAGATTGGACTTCTTCACTCTAAGAATATTTGTATACTTCGGTTTATGGATTTTCTTTATGTGGTGGTTCAGGAGAGTAGAGATTCAACAGGACAGCGATGGTTCTTTAAGTCAGTATCAAAAAATCAAGAAAGTAGCAGCTATATTTCTTGTCGTCTTTGCAGTTACCAGTTCTATGGTATCCTGGGATCTTATCATGTCACTTGATCCACATTGGTACAGTACTTTATTTGGGTGGTATAACTTCGCTAGCTACATGGTAGCATGTCTTGGTTTTATGATCCTTTTTATAATTTATCTTAAGTCAAAAGGTTACCTGAAGCAAGTAAACGACAATCATATTCATGATCTGGGCAAGTATATGTTCGGCTTTAGTGTATTTTATACTTACTTATGGTTCTCTCAATACCTTTTGATCTGGTATGGAAATATACCTGAGGATACTGCTTATTATATCAAACGATTTGATGTTCCGTTTTTCAAAGCATTATTTTTTATCACTCTTGCGATAAACTTCGTAGTACCTCTGCTTGTTTTAATGACAAGAAAATCTAAGAGAACGTATAACACAATCGCATTTATGTCAGTTCTTCTCATCGTTGGCCACTATATGGATTTTTATCTCATGGTAATGCCAGAGCCAAATGCAGCGGCTGCCCACCATGGAGGTCATGATGATCATGCGATGATGAATAGTAACGAAACAGTACTTTACGCTGAAGCAAGTGGAGATCAAACAGAAGATCATATGCAAGCAGATGACCAGGAACACGGAAATGCGCATTCCGCAGACACGCATGGGCATCATGGAGAGAGTGCCCATGGACATGGAGATAAAAGACAAACATATGCAGCCCTTGGATTGATCGAACTTTTTATATTCATTGGTTTTGCAGGTGGATTTATATTTACAGTACTCAATAATTTACAAAAGGCATCCTTGATCCCGGTCAATGATCCTTATTTGAAAGAAAGTATTAAGCATCATATATAGGTTGGTATGGGAATCACTTTATTATTAGGTTTATTAGCGCTCATCTTACTCTTCTACGTATTGTTCAGAATAGCCAGGACAAGCGAGCTGGCTTCGATACTAAGAGGAGATATTCATAATTATCAATACGCTAGTAAGGTCAATGGCGTCTTGATGATGGCATTCCTGATCATAGGATTAATTATGATCGTGTATTCTTCAATGATCTATATACCCAAAATGTTACCAGAAGCAGCGTCTGTACACGGAGCAAAAACAGATAGGCTGTTCAATATCACGCTCTTCTTTATAGGTGTTGTCTTTGTTTTGACACAGATAGTACTATTTTACTTTTCATGGAAATATCGAGAAAAGGAAGGACGTAAAGCATTCTTTTACTCACATAACAATATGCTCGAAGTAGTGTGGACATTGATCCCTGCTGTTGTAATGACAGTTCTAGTTGTTATGGGTTTACAAACATGGTTTTCAATCTTTCCTTCCCATGATGAAATGCCGGAAGATAGATTAGAAATTGAAGTAACAGCGAAACAGTTTAACTGGATCGTTCGATACGCAGGTATGGATGGTGAATTCGGACCTAGAATGATAGATACAAACTATATCTCACAAACCAACGAATTGGGAATTATGTGGGAGAATAAAGCTAGTCAGGATGACATCATGCCGAAAGAAATTCATCTGATCAAAGATAAACCGACATTAGTAAGACTTGGAGCTCTTGATGTTCTCCACAGTTTTTATCTTCCTCATTTCAGAGTTAAGATGGATTGTGTGCCAGGTTTGCCAACCAGTTTCTACTTTATACCTACCAAGTCAACGGAAGATATGAAAGAGATCTTGTCCACACAAAAGGAATGGCAAAAGATCAACGAAGAGACTGGGGAGGAAGAATGGAAATCGTTCAAATACGAACTTGCATGTACTGAGTTATGTGGAAAATCGCACTATGCGATGCAAATGGATGTAATCGTACATGAAAATGAACAAAAATTCATGGAATGGGCGGAAGCTCAGACTCCATATTATGAATCAATAAAAGCGACCCTGGATCAGGCAAGCATAGAAGAGGTCGAAGTTGAAGAGAATACTATTGCAGAAAAAAGTAATTAATAAGAGATGGCGGATATAGCAACAGATGTACATGCTCATGTGGATCACCATCATGATGACCATCATGATCATCATCATAAAGAAACATTCCTGACAAAATACATTTTCAGTCAGGATCACAAGATGATCTCCAAACAATTTCTGATAACAGGAATGTTTTGGGCGGTTATTGGTGCACTACTTTCAGTTATTTTCAGGATGCAGCTTGGTTGGCCGGAAGAGACATTCCCTATTTTGGAAACCTTCCTCGGGAAATGGGCTGAAGGTGGAAGACTAAGTAATGATTTTTACTATGCACTTGTGACTATGCATGGTACAATTTTAGTATTCTTCGTATTGACAGCCGGTTTATCAGGAACTTTTGCAAACTTATTGATTCCATTGCAAGTTGGAGCCCGGGATATGGCTTCACCTTTTATGAACCTTCTTTCTTATTGGTTCTTCTTCGCGGCGAGTTTGGTCATGTTCGCTTCGCTCTTTATTCAAACTGGTCCTGCTTCTGGTGGTTGGACAGCCTACCCACCGCTCAATGGAATAAGAGATCTTGCCATCAACAATGGTTCTGGTTTAGGCCTAGATCTATGGATCGGCAGTATGGCATTGTTTATTGTATCTACATTATTAGGTGGTCTTAATTATGTTGCCACGATCATAAATATGAGAACAAAGGGAATGACCATGTGGAAGCTCCCTTTAACTATTTGGGCATTGCTTTTTACGGCAGTCCTCGGTATTCTTTCTTTCCCGGCACTATTAGCTGCTGTATCGATGATGGAATTTGACCGATTGTTAGGAAGTAGTTTCTTCCTCTCTGAGATCATTATCAACGGTCAGTTACTAGATCACAAAGGAGGTAGCCCGATTCTGTTCCAGCACCTTTTCTGGTTCCTCGGTCACCCTGAAGTTTATATCATTATTCTACCTGCATTCGGTATCGTCTCTGAAGTGCTCTCAGTTCACTCCAGAAAACCGATATTTGGATATAGAGCAATGGTTCTTTCGATCATGGCGATCGTTGTTATTTCATTTCTCGTTTGGGCACACCATATGTTCGTTACAGGAATGAATCCATTAGTGGGATCGATATTTGTTCTGTTTACACTGATTATCGCTGTACCATCTGCAATCAAAGTATTTAACTGGATCTCGACTTTATGGCGAGGTAATCTGAGACTCAATCCTCCGATGCTTTTTGCTATCGGTTTCGTCTCTATGTTTATATCAGGTGGTCTAACAGGAATATTCCTGGGTAACTCTGCAATTGACATTCAGCTGCATGATACTTACTTTGTGGTAGCCCACTTTCACATTGTAATGGGAGTGGCAGCCTTCTTTGGAATGTTTGCAGGTATCTATCATTGGTTCCCTAAAATGTACGGCAGGCTAATGAATAACACTTTAGGTTACATTCATTTCTTTGTAACGTTGATAGGAAGTTATATGATCTTCTTCCCAATGCACTTTATGACAGGTCTTCCCAGACGATACTATACGCATTCCAACTTCACAACCTTTGATAATTTCGGTGGGTTAAACGAATTCATCAGCATCATGGCTATGGTCGTATTCCTTGCTCAGCTAATATTTATTTTTAATTTTCTATACAGCATCTTCAATGGTTATAAATTGAAAAAGGGTGAAGAGAATCCTTGGGGTGCTACTACACTTGAATGGACTACACCTGTTGAGAGACTTCACGGTAACTGGCCAGGCGATATTCCAGCTGTACACAGATGGCCTTATGATTATGAAGTAAATGGCGAACCTTTTATTATGCAAACCACTCCGCTTAAAGAAGGAGAAGTAGAACATTAGTAATGAGCAGTCAGTCCACTACATATCAACTATCATACGGACTTAAAAGCAAATTACGCGATTACGCGATGCTTTTCAAGATCCGATTGTCTGTGGTAGTTGTATTTTCTGCATTGGCAGGCTATATGCTCGCCGCTGACTCTATCAGCGGTGTTCACTTAATACTGCTATCAATTGGAGGTTTACTGGTAACGGGCGCTTCAAATACCATCAACCAGATCATTGAAAAGGATACAGATAAGCTGATGAAGCGAACACAGGATCGACCTATCGCTGCAAACAGAATGAATGTTGCGGAGGCGATCATTGTAGCAGGAATATCATCCGTAAGTGGCTTACTTATTTTGCTACTCTGCTTTAACCCGATAACATCATCACTAGCTGCTGTTGCTCTGATATCTTATGCCTTTATTTATACACCGTTAAAAAAGATCACTCCAATTGCTGTGTTTATTGGAGCGATACCGGGAGCTCTGCCTCCTTTACTGGGATATGTTTCAGTAACAGGACAAATTGATTCATTCACAATTTGGTTGTTTCTTATTCAATTTATCTGGCAATTTCCCCATTTCTGGGCTATTGCATGGGTTGCATATGAAGATTACAAAAGAGCCGGTATATTTTTATTACCAGAAAAGAAGCAAGATTCAAAGTATAACGCATTTTTATGTGTGGTTTATGTTCTCATGATCATACCTCTTATATTAGTTGCTTTCATGCAAAGCCAGATGGGGTTGGTCGCAGCGATCATAGCTATCGCTTTCACAATGTTGTTTCTACTTCCTGCTATTGAGTTATATAGAAAAAGAACTGTAGCTGTTGCTAAAAAGCTCATGTTTGCATCTTTCATATACTTACCCATGATCCTGATCTTATTGGTAATAGATAAAATGTAGACCATGGACGTGACTTATAAAAGAGATAATATACTAAAAGGAAGTTCTTCAAATATTCCACCCCAAAAATTTGCACTTTGGTTAGGAATGGCTTCGATGACAATGTACTTTGCTGCAATTACAAGTGCATTTATAGTTAAAAGAGCAGATTTTAACTCGTGGGCAAATTTCAAGTTGCCCGATATTTTCATTGTAAGTACGGTTATTGTCATACTCTGCAGCGTACTACTGCAATTAGCATACAATAACTACAAAAAGACAAATTATAAAACGTACAGACTGCTATTGGGATTATCCCTGTTTGCCGGTATTTCATTTATCGGGACACAACTTGTTGGATGGACCTCGCTTCAGAACTATGGGATATTTGTTGATGGAAACCCATCAGGATCATTCTTGTATTATATTTCCGGCGCACATGGTCTCCATCTTATCGGTGGAATAGTTGCCCTTTTGATTACTTTTGTTCGTGCAATACGTAACAGAAAAAATGAAATTTATGTATTGCAGCAGATCGCTGATCCGAAGCGTTTATTAAAACTTGAATTGATCGTTACATTCTGGCACTATATAGATCTCATTTGGGTATATTTATTCATATTCTTTAAAGTAAACTACATCTAATATAATTATGGCTGAAGCTGCTACAATAGATCAAAATAAGGAAGCCCAACTGTGGAAAGGAGGTAAAAGTCCTTTCGGTTCAAGCTATGGTAAAATAATGATGTGGTACTTCCTTATCTCGGATACATTTACTTTCGCGGCATTGCTCATTGCATATGGCGCTTTGAGATTTGCACAAGTTGAAAGCTGGCCAATGCCAAGCCATGTTTTCGACTCCGTTCCCGGATTGATCGATCATGGAGCTCCCCTTGTATTTGTTAGTTTTATGACATTTACCCTGATCCTGAGCAGTGTTACAATGGTACGAGCGGTTCAGGAAGGATTTCAGATGAATAAATGGGGTGTTGTTAAATGGCTTATTCCAACCATCATAGGAGGTTTGATCTTCTTAGGCTCTCAGTATCTTGAGTGGTCCCACCTTATTCATAATGGAATGACAATGACAAGTCCATGGTCAAGCTCCTCCGGAGATTTTGTCTCCACAGTTAACTTTGGACAATTATTTTTCACAATAACAGGTTTTCACGGACTTCACGTTACATTTGGCGTGATACTGAACTCCTGGCTTTTGATCGAAACTTTGAAAGGAAGATTCGATAGGGTCGGCCATTATGAAATGGTTGAAAAAGTAGGCCTTTACTGGCACTTTGTCGACCTGGTATGGGTATTCGTTTTCTTGTGTTTCTATCTACTATAAAATTTACTTTATATGGCTCACGAACCAATGTCACCTGAAGAATATAAACATCACGTTAAGGATGTTTATGTAACCACTGTCATCCTTTCTGTCATAACTATAGTTGAAGTTGTACTTGCTGTATTTTATGAGAAATACTTCATCGATGCCAGAGATTTTCCGAGGTTACCACTTCGTATTTTTGTTGTTCTGGCCTCCATTATGAAGGCATATTGGATCATGGCCGTATTTATGCACGTAAAGCACGAAACAAAAGGGTTCATATACTCCATCCTTATTCCTACATTATTTCTCGTGTGGGCTATCATCGCTTTTAGTTGGGAAGGTGCAAGCTGGTCTGACATGCGTGATATGTTCGGAAATTATTAAAGCTAGATGTCGCAAAAAAGATCCGTTGTCAAGTTTGTAGCCTTCGGTATTTTAATTGTTATACCCATAGTTTTTTTGCTGCTCTTCTCTCCTACTAAAAATATTGACGAAAATACTCGTCTGAAACTACCTTATTTTTTTCCTGAGGTTGTTAATGGTGATACTGTATACCATACTATACCGCCTTTCGAGTTTGACTCCCACCTAGGTCAAAAAGTAACTCAGGAAGACTTTAAAAATAAGATCTATGTTGCCGATTTCTTTTACACCACATGCCCAAGTATCTGTCCGATCATGTCTGATAACATGGCTGACCTTCAAAAGCAATTCATAAGCAACAAAGACCTCCTTTTTATTTCCCATACTGTTGACCCGAAGCATGATACTGTAGAGGTTTTAAAAGAATACGCAGACATGCGTGGAGCGATTCCCGGTAAGTGGTACTTTGTAACCGGTAACAAAAAAGATCTTTACAGGCAAGCCAGAAAAGGATATTATATCAGCGCTTCAGAGAATATCGGTGTTCCTGAAGAAGAGGATTTTATACACTCAGACCGCTTTGTACTAGTTGATAGAATGGGTCATATACGTGGAAGCTATAATGGCACAGATTCACTGGCAATAAACAAACTGAAAAAAGACATTGTTTTGTTATTAGCAGAACAGTAATACCTCTGACATGAAAGATCGCACTCTCGTTATCGGAATCGGAATAATTACTTTAGTAGTGATGGGCTTGGTGTTTGCGCTATATTTCATGCCCAAAATCAGCTACTCTGATGATTTCGATATCTATATTTTCCCAAAGATCCATGCGATCATCAATTCTCTCGTAAGCATATTATTGCTTGCAGGACTCTACTTTATAAAAACAAAGCAAATAAGCAAACATAAGTTCATGATGCTATCAGCCGTAGTGCTTTCGGCTGGGTTTTTGATTTCTTATGTCTTGTACCATTCCGCATCTGAACCGACAAGCTTCGGAGGTGATCAGCCATTGAAAGGTATTTATTACTTTGTTCTGATAACTCATGTTATCCTTGCTGCTGTCAGTTTTCCGTTTATCCTATGGACCGTAGCCATGGCTTTAACAAATCGTTTTACGAAGCATAAAAAGATAGCAAGATATGTCTGGCCTGTTTGGTTTTATGTTTCCGTAACAGGCGTTATCGTTTATCTCATGATATCTCCATATTATGGAACGTAAAATGTCAAATGCGTATTTAATCTGTATATAGTTAACTTTGGATAACTCATGAATAAAAATCTCATTTCATTTATACTCACTATAGCATTGATGTTGATCGTTGTTTACGCCGATGCACAGTGTCCAATGTGTCGAGCTTCAGCTGAAAGTTCTATCGAAGGTGGAAGTACCAATATGAGAGGGATCAATAAAGGAATTCTATACTTGTTTGCCACGCCGTACTTACTCGTAGCGACCATCGGATTTTTTTGGTGGAGGGCAAATCGAAAGTCAACTGATGAGGAGCAGATGAAAGCTGCAATACAGTAGATCAATTCTTACCGTTCTTAACAATAAACGTTTAAATATCTCCAAGCATTGGTCGAAGAACTATATCCTCCACCACAGTTTGTGAAGAAAGGTTATAGATCTCAAATATCATCTTAGAGATATCTGACGACTTCATGAATCGGCTCTCAGATATATCACTTCCAGCCCAGGAATCAGTATACGTTGCTCCGGGAATAATGGAAGTTACCTTTATACCATACTCTTTCAGTTCCTCCCTTAGCGACTTTGAGAGACCGAGCAAAGCATATTTTGAAATAGTATAGGTTCCACTATTTGGATAAGCCTGTAAACTTGCGACGGAACAAATATTAAAGATGTGACCCTTGTCACTTTGCATCAGCGAATTGCAAAAAGCCCGGCTCATATGATAAGCAGAATCGACATTGGTCTTCATCATATCTTCATATGCTCCATTTGCTTCATCGATTATCCTTCCGGGGAAGTATACTCCCGCATTGTTAACCAAAACATCGACATGACCTAAGCCAGCCATCACTTCCTCATAAAAGGAATCAATATCATCTCTGACTGATACATCACATGTGTGCACATCGATAGAAACATTGCTATTAATACTTTCCAGATGAGATTTCAAACGCTCAAGCGTAGCACCGTTGCGGGCACAAACAGCAACATTATGACCATTCCTGACAAAGATCTCAGCTACAGATTTACCTATTCCTTTACTACCTCCTGTGATTACCACATTTGCCATAACATTGTCTGTTTTATCCGTAAAATAAGTTGTTTTTTAAGCTATATTTGGACTCTTAAGCAGATGTTTAAACTTTTCGCCCACATAGGCAAATATATTCTTTTATTAGGAAGTACTCTTTCGAGGCCTGAAAAGCCAAGCATGTATCTAAAGGAAGTATTCCGTCAGATATATGAAATTGGGATAGGCTCGTTGGGTATTGTTGCTATTATATCCACCTTTATGGGTGCGGTAACTGCAGTTCAGTTCGGCACCCAATTGTTAGAGATAGGATTTATTCCTATGTGGTGGATGGGAACAATATTGAGAGACTCTATGGTTCTTGAACTTGCTCCTACGATCACCGCTTTATTACTTGCAGGAAAAGTAGGCTCTTCGATCTCAACCGAGTTAGGCACTATGAGAATATCAGAACAGATCGATGCACTTGAGATCATGGGTGTCAACACACCAACTTACCTCATTCTACCTAAGATAATTGGAGCATTGGTAATTATGCCAATACTGATAATAGCCTCTTGTTTTCTAGGGATCCTTGGAGGGTTACTGGCAGGAATGTTATCAGGATTTTTTCACCCTTCTGAATTTGCTAAAGGTTTACAAGACGACTTCGACCCTCATTATTTCGAGATCATGTTCATCAAATCCATCGTTTTCGCATTTATCATTACATCGATTTCTTGTTATCAAGGTTATAATGTAAAAGGGGGCGCATTGGAACTTGGCCAGGCTAGTACCAGAGCTGTAGTATTTAGTAATATCGTTATTATTATTGCTAATTATATCATTGCACAAATGTTCCTATGATCGAGATCGAGAATGTAAAAAAGTCTTTCGATGGACAAGAGATACTTAAAGGCATATCCAGTGTTTTTGAAGATGGGAAATGCAACCTGATCATCGGGAAATCCGGTTCCGGAAAAACGGTGCTTGTAAAATGTATTATCGGATTATTTGAGCCCGAAGCAGGACACATATTTTATGATGGTAGGGATCTGACTGAAATGAACTTCAAGGAAAAGAAAAAGATCCGTAATGAAATTGGAATGCTTTTTCAGGGAAATGCACTATTCACTTCCTTGTCGGTTGAAGAAAATGTTCGTTTTCCTCTCGATATGTTCACTGATCAAACATTGGCTGAGAAAAAAGAAAGAGTTAATTTCTGTCTGAGCCGCGTAAACCTTGAAGGTGTAAATGATAAATATCCTTCAGAAATTAGCGGGGGTATGATGAAAAGAGTGGGAATTGCAAGGGCAATAGTATTAAACCCAAAGTACTTATTTTGTGATGAACCGAACTCGGGCCTGGATCCTAGAACAGCCATTGTCATTGATCAGCTTATCAGGGAGATCACACAGGAATATCAAATGACAACCATAGTGAATACGCATGATATGAATTCTGTGATGGGAATAGGAGATCATGTCGTTTATCTCCATGAAGGGCATAATCATTGGGAAGGAAGTAACAAAGAAATACTGAATACAAAGAATAAAGAACTATATGATTTTATATTTGCATCAGATTTCCTTAAAAAATTGAAAGAGCAAACAGATTAATACTTAAATCAAAAATACTTATGTCAGTATTGGTAAATAAAAACTCAAAGATCATTGTTCAGGGAATTACCGGAAAAGAAGGTACATTTCATGCTGAACAGATGATCGAATATGGAACGAATGTCGTTGGTGGAGTCACTCCAGGCAAAGGTGGACAAAAGCATCTGGACAGACCGGTTTTCAGCACCGTACATGATGCAAGAAAAGAAACGGGTTGTGATGTCACCGTCATATTTGTTCCGCCTCCATTTGCAGCAGATGCTATTATGGAAGCTGCAGATGCCGGTGTTGAAGTCATCGTCTGTATAACTGAAGGGATCC
>JABDMM010000082.1 GCA_013001465.1 Chitinophagales bacterium
ATCAAGAAATGAACAATGATCAGACATATAATTAAATTTTTTATCGACAATAAGCTGGTGGCATGGCTTCTTTTGCTGCTATTCGCCGGACTTGGATTTGCTACTGCACCATTTGATCTCGAATCGAGCTGGCTACCCAGAGATCCAGTATCGGTCGATGCGATCCCAGACATTGGTGAGAACCAACAGATCATTTATACTCGCTGGGAAGGTAGATCGCCTCAGGACATTGAGGATCAGATCACCTATCCTTTAACGACAGCACTGCTCGGAATACCCGGAGTAAAAACCATCAGAAGTAATTCAATGTTCGGATTTTCCACAGTCTATCTGATCTTTGAAGAGGATATCGAATTCTACTGGAGTCGAAGCAGAATACTTGAAAAACTTAATTCACTACCTCCAAACTTATTGCCTGAAGGTATTCAGCCTGCTTTAGGCCCGGATGCAACCGCACTCGGACAAATTTATTGGTACACTTTAGAGGGTCGTGATGAAAATGGTGATCCAACTGGAGGTTGGGACCTACATGAGCTAAGATCCATTCAGGATTTCTATGTTAGATATGGATTAGCTTCAGCATCCGGTGTTTCTGAAGTTGCCTCTGTCGGTGGCTTCGTACAAGAATATCATATCGATCTGGATCCTGACAAACTCCGCATATATGATATCTCCATGGAAATGCTCATGAAAACCATTCGGGAAAGCAATCTTGATGTGGGAGCTCAAACGATGGAGATAAATCTTGCAGAGTATTTCGTGCGTGGCCTCGGTTACATTAAAAGCCTCGATGACATCAAAGAAAGTGTGGTTACTGTTCGCGAGAATGTTCCTATTCGGATAAAAGATATTGCCAGAGTAAGTTTGGGCCCGGCACCAAGGAGAGGTGTATTAGATAAATCAGGTGCTGAAGCTGTTGGAGGTGTGGTAGTCGCAAGATACGGAGCAAATCCATTAGAGGTCATTAATAATGTAAAAGAAAAGATAAAGGAGATCGAAGGAGGAATGCCATCTAAAACGCTTGAAGATGGCAGTGTTTCGAAGGTAACAATCGTTCCATTTTACGATAGGACAGACCTTATCCAAGAGACGCTTGGAACGCTTGAGGAAGCGCTTGGGCTTGAAATTCTTATCACCATTATTGTCGTGATCATCATGTTACTGAATTTCAGATCCTCTATATTGATAGCAGGTTCTTTGCCCCTTGCGGTATTGATGTGTTTCATTGCAATGAGATATTTTGGAGTGGATGCCAATATTGTAGCATTGTCAGGAATTGCGATTGCCATTGGAACCATGGTCGACATGGGCATTGTCCTTACAGAAAGCATCGATCATCACTTAAAGGAGAATTCTGATGGAAAATCAATTAAGGAGGTTGTTTTTAATGCAACTTCTGAAGTTGCATCGGCTGTTGTCACAGCATTGGCAACAACGATCATCTCGTTCTTGCCTGTTTTTACCATGGAAGCTGCAGAAGGAAAGCTTTTCAAACCGCTGGCATTCACCAAAACATTTGCTCTGTTAGCTGCGATCATCGTAGCGATCGCATTTATACCTCCTATCGCAACGCAGATATTTAAAATTAAAAATCGATCAAACTGGAGGACTGTGCTTGTAAACAGCCTTATGGTAGTTAGTGCTCTACTTCTCTTCTTCTTTAGTGATTGGAGTATTCCGGCGACTATCTTATTAAGTGTTGGAGTGATTGGTTTGATCTTTCACTTCTTTGGTGAATTGCCACTGTGGAGAGGAAACAAAGATGTGTTCAAGAACATTCTGATCGCTTTAGTTGTGGCGGGAGTCCTTTCTCGTATTTGGATGCCTTTAGGAGTGAAAGTTGGGTTGATATTAAATACGCTTTTTGTGGTGTTACTGATCGTACTGGTTCTGGCATTCTTTTATTTGGTATATATCAATTACGAAAGGATACTTCGGTTTCTTTTACGAGTACGTTATATTTTTCTTCTGTTCATTGTCGCCTTATTGATTTTTGGAGTACAGATATTCAGAAATATAGGTCAGGAATTTATGCCTGCCCTCGACGAGGGATCATTCCTATTAATGCCAACTTCTATGCCGCATTCTGGGATGGAAATAAATGTGGCGAACCTGAAAGCTCTGGATATGTCAGTTACAGCAATTCCAGAAGTGGAAGTGGTTTTAGGGAAGGCAGGTAGAGTGGAAAGTGCTCTGGATCCAGCGCCGATGTCCATGTATGAGAATGTTATTCTCTATAAGTCGGAATATCGCACAGATGAACATGGCAGAAAGATCCGCTTTAAAGTAGATGGCGATGGAAAATTTATTCGGGATTCAAAGGGTGTTTTAATTCCGGATAAACGAGGTCAGTATTTCAGGCAATGGCGAGATCACATCAAGACACCCGATGATATTTGGGACGAAATTGTAAAGGCGACTCGTTTGCCCGGGATCACTTCAGCACCAAAACTTCAGCCAATCCAGACCAGATTGATCATGCTGCAAACCGGTATGCGCTCTCCAATGGGTATTAAAGTTTACGGCCCTGATCTTAAGACCATCGAATCTTTCGGACTTCAACTTGAAAATGAGATAAAGAAAGTCGAAGGTGTAAAAGCTCCATCGGTTTTTGCTGAACGAATAGTTGGTAAACCATATTTAATGCTAGACATTAACCGCGAGGTGATCAGCAGATATGGTTTGACGATCGAATTAGTTCAGCGGCAGATCCAGGCTGCAATTGGTGGAATGGCTATGACTACGACGGTGGAAGGCAGAGAGCGATACAAAGTTCGTTTAAGGTATCCACGAGAGTTTAGATCAGACCCGGAAAGTCTAAGGAAAGTGTTGATCTCCACACCTACAGGGATCCAGATCCCACTAGGGGACTTAGTTGAAATAAAATATCAGCAAGGTCCGCAATCGATAAAAAGTGAAAATGGCTTTCTAGTGGGTTATGTTCTATTCGATAAGGAAGATGGCTTCGCTGAAACAGATGTGGTGTTTACTGCACGAGATCACCTTGCGGAGCTAATCGCAAATAACGATCTGATCATCCCTGCCGGGATCAGTTATAAGTTCACAGGGAATTACGAGCAACAGGTTCGTGCGAATAAACGACTTGCTGTAGTGCTTCCAATTTCTCTGCTGCTGATATTTTTGATCCTGTATTTCCACTTTGGATCTGCTACCACATCTATAATGGTTTTTTCAGGTGTATTTGTAGCATTCTCCGGCGGATTTATGATGCTTTGGCTATACGGTGAGGCTTGGTTTCTGAATTTCGATCTGTTCGGAAATAACCTTCGGGACATTTTCAATATGGGCACTGTGAATTTAAGTATTGCAGTCTGGGTAGGTTTTCTCGCTTTGTTTGGGATCGCGACCGATGACGGTGTTCTTGTAGCAACTTTTCTGAAAGATAGCTTCAAGCAAAACTCTCCGGGAAGCATACAGGAGATCGAAGATGCAGTGGTTCAGGGTGGATTGAGAAGAGTAAAGCCTGCGTTGATGACCACTGCGACAACGATACTTGCACTGCTACCTATTCTGACTTCGAGTGGCCGTGGAGCAGATATCATGATCCCAATGGCAATACCATCTTTCGGAGGTATGGTGCTGCAAACAGTCACGATGTTTACTGTTCCGATCCTGTATTGTATCTGGAAAGAACAACAGTTAAAAAATAAATTAAGACAAAATAAATCTTTGAGTTATGAAGATTAATCTCATCACATTACTACTAGCATGCTTGCTGATACCGGGCTTAGTTGAGGCGCAATCACTTGAATCACTCTTACAAAGATCTGTAGAAGCGAATCCTGAGCTAAAAGAACTGCACCTGCGATATGAGGCTGCTAAACTGCAGTCTAAACAGGTAACCCAGATTCCATCTCCTGAAATTGGAATAGGCGTCCCGATCTTAAGACCCGAAACAAGACTTGGGTCCCAAGCGTTCATGGTTAGCGCAAGACAAATGTTCCCCTGGTTTGGCGCGTTAAACTCAAATTCAAATATCGCTATAAGCATGGCTGCTGAAGAGTATGAAAAGATCACAGCCACTAAGCTCGATCTTTACTATCAGGTGAAAGAAGCGTATTACAAGCTTTACTTGTTGGATGAAGAGCAAGAGACGTTGAGAGAATCCATTCGACTTTTTGAAGCGCTGGAGCAAATTGCAGTCGTTAAGCTTGAGACAGGAGCAATCTCAGCAGCAGATGTTCTAATGATCCAAATAAAATTGGACGTTATGAGAAAGGAAATACAGCTTAAGGAGAATATGAAAATGGTTTATTACAGCAGGATCAATACGATTACAAATAGCAATCTAACTGCTGTTGTCACCATCACGGATACTTTTGGAGAAGTCGCATCTGTGGATTTTGATTTTGAAGAACTAAGACTAAGACTTGAAAAGCATCATCCTTTATTAAGAAAGATAGAAGCACAGATCCGTACATCAGAGTTTAAGCAGCAAGAGAATTTAAAGTCTGCTTCTCCTTCGTTAGGAGTAGGATTGGATTATACCCTTATCCACTCGCGATCGGATGCCAATCCTGAATTCAATGGTCGTGATATTCTTGTGCCGAAGATCATGTTCTCACTGCCAATTTATCGGCAGAAGTATAAGTCGGTAAACGAGGAGGAAACCTTGAGACAGCAATTGTACAGTTATGAAAAAGAGGACTTGATGAATTCGCTCTTATCCAGGTTGGTGAGTTTAAAAAGTGAATATGACAATGCTGTGCTGCGGATCGAATTGGTCGAAGAACAGATCAGGAAGACCGATTCTGCTTATGAAATACTGCTTGGAGAGTATAGTAGCAACAGTAAGAGGATCGATGAGCTCATCGTTATTTTGGACAAATTAGTAGAGTATACATTGGAATATAAAAGGGCTATCGTGAATTCATATTTAGCAAAAGCCGGAATTGAAAGGTTAACAGATTTTTAAAAAACGAAAAATGAAAAATTACAATATATATATAGTAGCATCTGTTGCGTTGATCATTGGATTTGCAGCAGCCTGGTTTTTTAAACCTGCAGGAGAGATGAAAACATCGAAGATGGTCTCTGAAAGTGAAACGATCTGGACGTGCTCGATGCATCCACAGATCAGGCAAAATGAACCCGGACTATGCCCGATCTGTGCGATGGATCTCATCCCTCTTGAAGAAGAGATGTCCTCAGAAGAGGGTCAGTTTAGCATGACAGAGGAAGCGGTGAAGTTGGCTGATATCCGGACGATGGTGGTAGGTAGTGGATCTGGATCTCAGACTGGTCAGAAATTAAACGGACAAATACAAGCAGATGAAACAAGATCTGCCAACTTGGTCGCTCATATTGGAGGAAGGATAGAGCACTTATATATCAGCTTTACCGGTGAAGAGGTGAGGCGAGGACAAAAGATCGCAGATATTTATTCACCTGAGTTAGTAGCAGCTCAAAAGGAATTATTGGAATTACAGAAATTCGAGAACAGCAATCCTGCGATCTTCAATTCAGCAAAGCAAAAGCTGAAAAACTGGAAGTTTACCGATGCTCAGATCAATGAAGTGTTGGAAAGAGGGACAGTAGTCGAGACCTTTCCCATATATGCAGATCACTCGGGAGTGGTGCAAAGCAAGGATGTCAATTCCGGTGACTATGTTCGTGCAGGTCAGGTGTTGTTCAGAGTTCAGGACTTGAGTAGGCTATGGGTGTTGTTTGATGTCTATGAATCAGATCTGGCAGGTGTTAAATTGAACGATAAGGTTAAGTTTACTACATCGGCAATGCCATCTAAAGCCTTTGAAGCGAAAGTGAAGTTTGTTGATCCATCCGTGAATGCCAAGACAAGAGTTGCAAAGATCAGAGCAGAGATCGATAATTCCGGCGGGAAGTTAAAGCCCGGGATGTTTGTAAAAGGAGAACTGATGTCTGGCAATGTATCGAAAGCAGAGATCTTTTTACCTGAGACGGCGATCTTATGGACAGGCGAAAGATCTGTGGTTTATGTTAAGACAGAAGCTGAAGTACCTACCTATGAGTTTAGGGAAGTCGTTATCGGAAACTCAACTACCAATGGATACTTCATTAAAGAGGGAATAACAATTGGTGATGAAGTGGTTGTGAATGGCGCATTTGTGATCGATGCAGCGGCTCAGTTAAACAATAACAAGAGTATGATGAACAGGGATATTTCTGTGAA
>JABDMM010000085.1 GCA_013001465.1 Chitinophagales bacterium
AAGTACCTGTCCTACGAGAAAGGCAACCAGGGATCCGCCAATGATCCAAAGACCTTGCCCAAAAACTGCAGCAAAGGCAGAATTCATATCCGGGATACCGTCGACTGCTTGAGTTTCAGGCCACCAGGAAGCAGGAACCAACTTGATTCCAAGATAGAACATGATAAAAGCATAGATGATCATGGCAACAGCTAACAAGGACATCATTCTAACCCCTCTCCTTCCAAAATATTCATTTACCACATCGGTTAGAACAAATACAAATGGCCAAAGCAAAACTCCAGCTGTGAGATCAAAAGACAAATCATCTTTCCCGAAAAAGCTGAATTGAAACTTTGACAAACCAAGAGTTTCTTCCAATGAAAATATTTTTATCCCAATAAACTCAGCAATAAAAACGTTAGTGAGAAAAAAACCGGTAAGGATAACAAACAAACGGACTGACTTGTCTTTGAGAAATTTCATAAAATAAGCGTTGGACAAAGCGATATTAATTAATATTTCGGTCTATATTCGACAGGCAAAGAGAGAATTTTAGAATGATAGAAATTTATACTGATGGTTCCAGTCGAGGGAATCCCGGTCCCGGCGGCTTTGGGACAATTCTAAAATATAAGACTGTAGAGAAGGAGATCTCCGGTGGATTCAGGCTCACGACTAACAATCGCATGGAGCTTTTGGCTGTTATTGTTGGTTTGGAGGCATTAAAAAGAAAAGATCTAAAGGTCAAGGTTTATTCTGATTCCAGGTATATTGTCGATGCCGTAACAAAAGGCTGGGTTTTTGGCTGGGAGAAAAAGAATTTTAAAAACAAAAAGAATCCCGATCTGTGGAAAAGATTTTTGGCTATTTACAGGCAACATGATGTATCTTTTCATTGGATTAAAGGCCATAACGATCACTATTACAATGAAAGATGTGATGTTTTAGCCGTAAATGCAGCTCAATCCCCTGCATTAGAATCCGACACTTATTATGAAGAAAATGAAGCAAACTAGCATTCCTTCGAGGTTTAAATGTACCGAAAAACTAATCATTACGTATAATATATAATTCTATTTAATTTGAAATACTTACTTACGATAATCGTATCCATACTTTTATGGAATTGTGCTGCTGCTGATGAGGAGTTAAAGTTTGATATTATAAAAGGCAAAAAAACCCTTGGAGAGCTGCAAGTCGCGAAATTTCCTAACCAGAATGGATTTGATATCCATATTGAAAGTCAAATCAAGTTTTGGTTTTTTGGAACAAGAAGATTGATCTACTCCATATACAATAATTTTAAAGAAAGTTATTTACTCACGGCTGGCTCTAAGAGTACGCTCAATGATAAAACCCGACACGAAACTTCTATAACTAAAGAGTCCAACCAATATACGTTTAAAGATCTTCACGAAAATGAAACTCATTTTTGCGATACTAGCAGAATTCGATACACCATAGGATATATGTATTTTAAAGAGCCGACACATATAAACAAAGTGTATTCGGAAAGGTATCTTGAGTACTTACCGATAGAAAAGGTCGAAGAACATCGATATAAGATCATCTTACCTAACGGCACCAAGAATTACTTCAAATATGTAAACGGTATTGCTGTTGAAGTTGAAGTAAACCACACACTTGCTAAGTTCTACTTCAAAAAGAAAAATTAGAAGATCACGTTCAGTTTCGCCTGACCGATATGCACTATCCTGGAATCCTTTCCTGTTTTCCTTGCATTGTAAGAAAGCGTTAGTAACAACCACTTTGACAACTCTCTATTGACTCTGGCATCCCACAAAATATTTGCCCCTGGCTTGTATCCATTCAGCATGGCAAAATTCAATGATTCATTTTCGGGTGATTCCTCGTAATCCACTTTTGCCCATTTAAAGTTTAACTGCAGCGAGCCCAACTTAGGATCTTTTAGACTCAAACCTGCACTCAATTGATTGCTTATCATATCAGAGCTCAAAGGGTCAAACAAGTTTGCCGATTCTCGAAACTGATAACCTGTCTGGATCCTTAATTTTCGACCAATAATATAACTGAGATCTAATGAAGCAGTGTGGCTGGAAATATCATAGGGATCTGAACTGAGAAAATCAGAAAAATTCGATCTTTTTGATTTTTCATATTTGATCTCAGTATTCAAACTGGAAGATGGATTCATTTTGACTATAATTCCTTTTGAATTTCCTTTCAGTACAGAAAATCCTACATTCAGCAAGTTCTTACTATTGGTGCTTCTGCTGTATAGTTCTAGTTTAAGGAAGCGCCCTTTCCTGTTAAAGTAGAGTTGTTGATTAGATGATACCGATGAATGGATCAGTGAACTGTCAGGAATCGATACAGAAAGCGGATTAAATATATCAACAACAGCATTGTTAGCCGCTTTAAAAATTTTCCTTCCGCTTTTGAAAGTCGAATTAAGACTGAACTTAGATATCGCACTTCCAAACCAACTATCAGATTGAATTTTACCAAAATCGATCGTTAAAGTGTTATCTATCGAGGCCTTGTTTATCGCTCTGCTCTCTGTTGTTTTTACCATCAACTGGACATGATCATTTTCATCTTCATATGGTGAAACCACAAACTCGTCGACCTCTTTTATATTGTCACCATCATCAATCCAGGCATGTGTCCCTTTCCCGGCCTCAACCTTAATATATGTAAGCTGTGATGCAAGCTCATTTCCAGACCCGATCTCATAATCGGTTCTTACCTGTATCAAACTATTGAGATAATTCCCTTTATGCCTGATCCTACTCTGATAATAATTCAAAGATTCTTCCACAACTGCGTTCTCGATAATTGAAAATGCTTTTTCGTTTTTGAAATGTGCAGACCAATGAACTTCGTTCTTTTTATTGCTGTAAATCTGTCCGGATGAACTTAGGTAATGTGCCCTGTCATCTTGTGGATTAAACCCTTTGTTGATTTCCTCTACCCTGTTTTCAAATTTTAGAGCATAACTCAACTCAAACCTATCATTAGTACTGTCACTTTTTAAAAAGCGAATACTATAATCTTTGAGTTTAAAACTTCCAGGGAGGAAACTGGTGTCGGCCTTATCCGAAATATGATTGTACTCATTATCAAACTTAATTTCTGTCTGCCATTTCGGTGATATTTTGAAAACTAAACCGCCAATAGGATGAAAATATTGAGAGTTTTCAGTTTTGCTTTTGCTGCTGAATTGTCGGTTTATTGTATATACGTTTAGGGGACCAAGAGTATAACTAGCCTGAAGTTTGTTTTCAAAAGCGTTGAAATTATTGATATAGCTGTTGTTCCCAATACTGTATGCTACTTTGTATTTCTCTGATTTAAATAACTCTAAACTAAGTAAAGACGAATGGTTGTTACCTGATATAAGTTCCGGCAAATTCCAGTTGCGTTGGTATTCCACCTGTCTGAACCTTTCGACCTCTCTAAAATTTTCTGTTACCAACTGATAGTTAAACGAGGATTTTAATTTACTTCCACCAAAGTCAAACTGATTAGAATAAGTGGCCGAAACAGCCCCACCGGTATTATCATCGTCATCATTTTTTGAAAAAGTATTGTCATCCATCATGCTAAGACTTCCCTCAGCTGAAATGATATGATGGTTTTTAATTTCCTGAACGAAACCAGCAGTAAAGATTTGCTGCGACGAAGGCGCAAAAAGCTTCTCACCAATACTATAATCACCTGACGGGACACCATCAACGGGAGCTACCCATCTATAAACTCTTCCATTAACAGGATCCGAAGAGAGTATATAGTTCCCGCTATTCGGTCCGCTATAAGTGAATTTCAATTGATAGTGTGCGTTTTCGCTAATGTTTGAATATTGAAATACGCTGTCATAAAAGACGCCGTTTACGACGGTATCCGTGAGATCATAATTGATTCGCTCAGCATCGAAAGCTGAGCTATCGATACCTCCACCAACTATAAATGGCAAGTCGCCAGCAGCTGAAAGAGCTGCTTTTGCAGATTCATCGAGTTCGGCATCTATCGTATTTCGTTTATTATCCTTTTCGGAATAGATATTCATGAACACTTCTGTCGAACCGAAATCATGATTTGCAGAAAAGTTAATGTTCGATCTGGCATATGTTCTTTCAGCATATTCAAAATTGATCTGAATTCGCATATCTGAAGAGATAAAGCGGCTCGCTGTGAAACTAAGTTCTCCGGTATTATAGTCAATAATATAATCGTGTTCGATCCCTCTCTTGAGCAGTTCTCCGTTAATAAAGACTTGCTCACTACCTGCTAAGACAACAATAAACAGCTCACCGTTTGCACCTCTTAACTGATACGGTCCAAGATTACCCTCTTCAGCCTCAAATTTCATTTCATGATATCTGCCTCTCGAAACAGAATAGCTACTGATGAGTTGGGAATTCTCATTTTCGAATGTATATAACGCACCGGATTGCTTTTTACTGAAATTGAGAAAGTGGCTTTTTTTGTTGGAGTTAATGTTGAAGTCACCAAACACAAGTTTATGCTCGGCCATAGAAAGCTCGATCATTACATTATCGAACTCTCTTATGTTGTTTGTAGTCCCGGAAGGTTGAAGTGGTATATTATTATCGCTAATGGCTGCTCTGATACTAATATCTTCGGTGAGTTTCCCACTTAACTGCAAGTTCATCGAAGAATGCAAAACAGCATCCTGAGAATTACCAAATGAAACCGCTCGCGAAAAGTTACCAGAATAACTGATAGAAGAAGGGTTGTCATAATTTTCAGCTGGTTTTTCTTTACTATAGCTTTTCATAAGAAAAACAGGATCGTTTTTCACTGGTTTTTGTTCTTTGATCCAGTGAAATGGGAATACTCTAAAAACTGCTTTGATAGGAAATATCAGCTCGGTTTTACGTTTGAGAATTAAGATGGCATTCAAGAAATCGACTGAATAAAAACTGCTATCGACAACTTTCCCGTTGTGAACCAGAGAGAAACTATGTTGAATTATACTATGCTCATCAAGGGCAATAGAATCCTGATAAGCTTCGATCACCATTTGCCTTTTATTCGATAACTCTTGTGCAAAGATTTGATTATCAATAGTTAAAAGCAGAATAATCCATAGCCACAGATAGAAAAATCTTGATGGAATTCTCTTCAAATAATGGAGAATATGTACTGCTAAGTTTTACGGGATCAGTAGTACTTATGTTCATTAAGAAATTGTTGCACATATTCTGCAACACCTTCATCAACAGTGGTAAACGAATCCTTAAAACCGATCTTACGGAGTTTTGCTGTGGTAGCTTCGGTAAAATATTGATATGTATCCCTTATATCTTCAGGGATATCTATAAATTCTATGTTTTCAGGAACGTTTAGCCCCTTGAATATCGGGCGTACCAGATCGATGAATGTAGCACCTTTGCCTGTTCCAACGTTGTACAGACCAGACGGGTTATCGGTTAGATAAAAATGATAGCATACTTTTAACACATCGAGGACGTAAATAAAGTCGCGTAACTGCTCACCATCCTCGAAGTCATCTCTATGCGATCGAAACAATTCCACTTTTCCACTGCTCTTAATCTGATTATAGGCATGCATTACGACAGATGCCATTCGACCTTTGTGATATTCGTTTGGTCCGTATACATTAAAGAATTTCAAACCGGTCCAGTCGGGAGGAGTTTTACTTTGCTGAAGTGCCCAAAGATCAAAATTATGTTTTGACCAACCATATGGGTTCATCGGTTTGAGATCTTTGATCGATTTCTCATCTGAATATCCATACTCACCATTGCCGTAAGTTGCAGCGGAAGAAGCATAAACCAATGGGATCTCCGCATCAGTGCAGATGTCCCAGATATTCATGGAGTAGTTAAGGTTCAGTTGCTCGAAGACTGACTCATCTTGCTCTGTAGTATCAGTACGTGCACCTAAATGAAAAACAAAAGAAACCTCTTCCGAATTGATTTGAAACCACTCAAGAAATAAGTTTCGCTCGATCAACTGAATGTAGTCCTTATCCTTGAAGTTTTCATTTTTTGTGATCTTACTGAAATCATCGACAAGTATCAGGTTTCTTACACCCTTTTTGTTGAGAAAAGTCACTAAACAACTGCCGATAAATCCCGCCGCTCCGGTTATTATGATCATACTATATGTTTAAGAATCCCTCTAAAACAGAATCGTACAGTTCTTGCCATCTACCGATCTCTCCCCAGGAATCTCCATCGATCCTCATCTCACCTCCCGTAACGTTTCCAAGTAGCTGAAAGGAATGACTTGTTTTATTTAAGTAATTCTCGAAATCTTTTTTCTTGGAAGGATCGACAGAAACTACGATCCGACTTGCTGCCTCACCAAAAAGGAATGCATCTTTTCGAATATTTTTACTGCAGGAAATTTCAAAACCATTCTTGTTTTGAAAGCAGGCTTCAATAAGGCAAGTAAACAGACCGCCTTCAGAAATATCATGAGCGCTTTTGATCAAAGAATCGGTATTTAAAGACCTCAATACCTCTTGAATCTGGAACTCATTATCAAGATCAAAGTGAGGAGCAGGACTCTTTTCAACATTGTGAATATGAACAAGGTATTGAGAAGAGCTAATATCGTTGTATTCCTGACCAAGGATATAGATGAGATCACCGGAGCTATCGAAGTTGAGATGCAATCTGTCAGCCTCACTATCGAGCACGCCCATCATACCAATTGTTGGAGTAGGGAATACTGCTCCACCCTCTTCAGACTGATTATAAAAACTCACATTACCACCGGTAACCGGTGTATTAAATTTTTCGCATGCCGCACCCATACCTTTGATCGCATTGACAAACTGCCAATACACTTCGGGATTATATGGATTTCCAAAGTTCAGACAGTTCGTGATAGCAGCTGGGGTGCCACCTGAACAAGTAATATTTCTGGCAGCTTCAGAGACCGCCATCATAGCACCAACATATGGATCTGCCCACACAAAACGCGAGTTACAGTCAACCGTTACAGCGAGCATTTTCTCTGAGTCAGGTATACGAATGATCGCAGCATCGGAAGGATTATTGATAGTTGTATTGGCAATACCTACCATAGAATCATATTGCTCATATACCCAACGCTTTGAAGCGATATTGGGTTGAGAGACCAGCTTTTCTGCTGCAGTGATCAGATCTTTGGGTTGTTCTATAGAATTGATATCAAAAGACCTCAGCTCATTGTAATAAGCTGCTTCCTTATAATCTCTTTCATAAACCGGAGCACCACCGCCTAAAACCAAAGAATGAGCATTGAGGCAGGCAACCAGTTCACCGTGCATATAGTAGTTAAGTGATTCGTTCTTGGTAACCTCACCAATAATTTCGCAGTTCAAGTCCCACTTCTCAAAAACACGTTCAATATCCTTTTCTCTACCCTTCTTTACGACTATCAGCATTCGTTCCTGAGATTCTGAAAGTAGAAGTTCGAAAGGTTTCATGTTCTTCTGACGCATGGGAACCTTGTCGAGATAAATATTCATTCCATGTTCACCCTTTGCCGACATTTCTGAAGTAGAACATGCGATACCTGCTGCACCCATGTCCTGCATTCCAACAATAGCACCGGTTTGGATCGCCTCCAAACTAGCCTCGAGCAATAGTTTTTCCTGGAAAGGATCTCCAACCTGAACGGATGGAAGTTTTTCACTCGAGTCCTCATCAATATCCGCTGAAGCGAAAGTCGCACCATGAATACCATCCTTACCTGTTGAAGAACCCACAATATAGATCGGGTTTCCTTCACCCTTGCTAATTGCTGACACCACATTCTTGATATCTACAATTCCTACAGACATAGCATTAACGAGTGGATTTGTTTGATAGCAGTGATCGAAATACACCTCACCCCCAACAGTTGGCACGCCGAAACAGTTACCATAATCTCCAATTCCTTTCACTACACCTTTTATAAGGTGTTGCGTTTTAGGATGCGAAAGACGGCCGAAACGAAGTGAGTTAAGTGCAGCTATAGGCCTTGCACCCATGGTAAATATATCTCGATGAATCCCACCAACACCAGTTGCAGCACCTTGATAAGGCTCAATGGCTGAAGGATGATTATGAGATTCGATCTTGAAAGCACAAGCCATACCATCACCGAGATCTACCAAACCGGCATTCTCCTCTCCTGCTTCTACCAATAAATGCTCTCCTTTTCTGGGTAGCGT
>JABDMM010000095.1 GCA_013001465.1 Chitinophagales bacterium
GCTCCGGATTAATTAACGCCGCGATGGCTTTCGATAGTGAAAAATTAAGACCCTTGTACCGATTAGAGATCGGTAAACCGGGAAGTTCTTACGCATTTGTCGTAGCAAAAAAAACAGGACTAGATCAAGAGATGATCGATCGTGCGAAATCGAAAGTGGAGCAAAAACATTTTCGACTCGAACAGCTTTTGACTAAGTTGGAAGATGAAAAAAGTAAGTTGAGAAAATCAGAACGGGAACTAGAGAAAAGAGAAATAGAACTTGAAAAGATGCTTAGTGAAACTGAAGAGTTAAAGATCTCTTTAGAAAAATTAACATCGTCGGTACAGCAGAAGATCAAAAGCATTGAAAAGGATGCGGCAAACAGGTTTGAGAAGAATATCAATAAGTTGATCAATGAATTATCTAAAACTAAAGATCCTGCAAGTGTTTTAGCAAAGCATAAAGTTAAAGCGCAGAAGAAACGAGAGCAACTGGAATCGGGGACTGCAAAGGAAAGACTTGCAAAACAATTGGAACATCTAAAAGGATTGAAGCGCGGTGTAAAAGTAAGATTGAAAGATGGTCATAGTGTGGGTCAAGTAGAGGAGGTGAAGAATGGAAAAGCAAAAGTCATATTTGGAGATTTTCAAACCTTTTGCAATTTGAGTGATCTGGAAATTGTCACAGAAAAGAAAAAGAAGAAAAAGAAAAAATCTACCAGTCCTCCTCCTCCGAAAAAAAAGTAAATTCATCCAGCAGTCGACGATCCTTTTTTGTTGGTCTACCACTACCTTTATATTTATAGGTATTCAGAAATTTTCGATGTGCTTCCAGTTTGGCTATATCATCTTCAGAGGTCATGTCTTGAAGAAAATCCGGAACCAATTTGGCGCCCATTCTTTTCTCAGCCAGCTGTAAAACCTTGTATTTTCTATTGATAGGACCATCTTTCAGAATTATCACATCCCCAACCGATATTGTTCTGGATGCCTTTACAGCCTCTCCTTCAACCATAACCTTAGATTTTTCACAGGCTTTGGCAGCGATTGTTCGTGTTTTACACAATCTAACTGCGTGTAACCACTTATCTATTCTTACTTTTGCGCCCTTCATAATTTAAATATAGCCATAGCCTGATGTGACTATGATCACAGGTTCGGCTTTTTGATATTAATAATTTTAAAAAGATATAGTATGGGACTAAAATGCGGTATCGTTGGTCTTCCAAACGTTGGAAAATCAACACTTTTTAACTGCCTTACAAATTCTAAAGCTCAAGCGGCAAATTTTCCATTTTGTACGATCGAGCCAAACTTAGGAGTTATTACTGTGCCGGACGATCGTCTTACATCACTGGCGGAAATCGTTAATCCTCAAAAAGTTATTCCTACGACTGTTGATATTGTTGATATTGCCGGATTGGTTAAGGGTGCAAGTAAAGGGGAAGGATTAGGAAATCAATTTTTAGGTAATATACGTGAAACAGATGCAATTATTCACGTGTTGAGATGTTTCGACGATCCGAATGTGGTGCATGTAGACGGAAGTATCGACCCAATAAGAGATAAGGAGATTATCGATACTGAATTACAGATCAAGGATTTGGAGACAGTAGAGAAACGATTACAAAAGGTGGAAAAGGCCGGAAAAGTTGGAGCTGATAAAGAAGCAGCGCGTTTATATGAAGTATATAATATTCTCAGAGATCACTTATTAAAAGGGCAAGCTGCTCGATCCGCCCCACTATATGATGAGCAATTTGAACTTGCTGAAGATCTTTTTCTGTTGACATCTAAACCGGTTTTATATGTCTGTAATGTTGATGAAGGATCTGTTAAAGAGGAAAATGATTATGTGAAGAAGGTTCGTGAGGCTGTCAAGGATGAGAATGCTGAAGTGTTGGTTCTTGCCGCAGAGATCGAAGCAGAAATAAATCAATTGGATAGTGCAGAAGATCGGGCATTGTTTTTGGAGGATATGGGATTAGATGAGCCGGGAATGAACAAATTGATAAGATCGGCCTATAAATTGTTGAGGCTGAATACCTATTTCACAGCAGGTGAAAAGGAAGTGAGAGCCTGGACGATCACTGAAGGGATGACTGCACCTGAAGCGGCAGGCGTCATTCACACTGATTTTCAAAAAGGCTTTATAAAAGCTGAGGTGATCAAATATGCAGAATTTATCAAGCATGGCTCAGAACAGGCTTGTAGAGAGGCAGGTAAGCTGTCATTAGAAGGGAAGAATTATGTGGTTGATGATGGTGATGTGATGCATTTTAAGTTTAATGTGTGATGGATCACAATGAAATGTGACCACTTTAGAATTTTGTCGTCTATAATGCAGAAGTAAACAAATCAGGAGTTTGTGTGTTGCTCAGGGAACAGCTGCACATTGTTTTGTGCTCATTTTCGTAAATAATTAATTGCAAATAGACTAACAATCCCAACATGAGAGTAAAGATTACATTTTTAAGGGATCAGAAGCTTAGTAATTCATTGCCGCTTCATCATCAGAAGATCCTGTTTCAAACGATCAAAAAGATCTGTGAAAAGAAATCTCAGGTCATTGATTCGATCAATTTTTCGTCTCTAAAAGGCACGGCAAAGATCCAAAATGGATTTATGCGATTTCTTTCCACCAAAGTAACATTGGTAGTATCCTCAGAGAACGAGGAGTTGGTCAATGAATTATGTGATTGTATTTTTGAAGAAGAATACATCGTAGTAGGGGAAATGCATTTGATCCCTAAATCTAAAGAGATAATTTCGGATCCGGCTTTTGATACAAGGATGAAGTATTTATGTATTTCTCCATTGATATTAAATACTCCGGCAGTTGAAGAGGACGACTCACAAGAGATCATTGACCCTAATTCCAAACAGTTTTCAGATGTATTGTACGATAGAGTACTTGGACATATGGAAAAAGCAGGTTATTCAGATGAGGAGTTGGATAAATTTGCTGAGTTTGAAGCTCAACCGGATCCAAACTATGTTGAGAAAATAATGCAACAAGGCAAGAAATTTGCCAGATTCTACAAAAACACAAAAGGTCAGACTTTAACCGGGTACTTGCTTCCATTTACTTTGCATGCACATCCTGCAGTTCACAAATTTATTTGGGAACGAGGTATGGGGGCGTTTACAAATGAAGGTTATGGCATGGTCGATGTCGTTAAAAGATAGATTACCTTTTTTATAATGAATTGAAACCTCGCCTATGGTGGGGTTTTTTTGTTTCCAACATTAAGTTGTTAAAAAAATCAGCACTTTGGCATTTGGCAAACCTTCTGAAACCCTCATTATTAGTAACTTTGAGACTGATTCAAACCCATATGGCTAAAAACCCTAACTCAGACCATCAATATAATGAAGCTAGTATTCAATCACTTGACTGGAAACAGCATATTAGACTGCGTCCCGGAATGTACATTGGTAAACTCGGCGACGGTAGTTCCAAAGATGATGGCATATATGTATTGCTAAAAGAGATCCTCGACAACTGCATCGATGAATATGTAATGGGATATGGAAAACATATCGATATCGATATCAAAGATGGAGTTGTGAAT
>JABDMM010000106.1 GCA_013001465.1 Chitinophagales bacterium
CAGTAAAACTATGACCACCTGGCATGTACCATACCTCCTTCCATGGAGTATTACAGAAAACTCTTGGTGGGTTCGATAGAATTGGAGCTGCTTTGATCTCTAAATATTCTTTTTCGATATCAGCGAATACAGAATCAGCTTTCCTTTCCCGGTCAAAAAGTACTCCATAAACTTTAAGCCACTCCGATTGCCCGAGTGGAGAGGTTTCCAGATACTCTGAGATCACGATCACCTTTTGCTCCAGCTCCATGAGTCGGTCATAGTTCATCATAAAGCCTTCATCTATTGCGTAAGTGAGAATAATATCTGCATTCAGATCGACAATTTTTTCAAAGTCCAACTCACTATCACTTCCCAGATCCACTACCCTTCCTTCATCGATAGCATTTCTAACACTTTCATTGAAAACAAATTTTCCATTGGCGACGCCTACAATTCTGTCGGTTAATCCAAGGGCATCCAGAAATGCTATGTGGGTAGTTGAAAGGCAAATGACAGATCGGATTCTATCATTTATGATCGCAGTTTTTCTCAATGCAAGATCGTTTAGGTCCGCGTCACCAACTGTATAGCTAAATTGAGTTCGAGAATCTTGCCAAGGTGTAAGAATACTGATATCGGTATAGTTCTCTGATTTCTGAATGATAAATCCTTCAGCATAATTCTGACTGGTTGTAGTTGTGTTGTTACTTACGCTCTTTTCACATGCGGAAAAAATAAGACAAAGAAGAAAAGTATAGATCAACATTTTTCTCATCAGAATACAATTTCACCCGGGTTTACACCGACAGTTAACTCATCGATCAACGTTCCATTATTATCGTACCTATATACTTTACCAGATTGAACAAAGTCGATCGCATCGGTGACGTATATGTCACCATTAGAAGGATCGACTGAGAAGTCATAAAAGTTTCTTCCATCAGCTTCGATTAATGCTACATCCGAAGTAGCTGTAGCATTAATGTCTACATGATACAAATCAGCATTTAAGTAATATAGCGTTTGACCGTTACCGTCGATGAATAGCTCACCCGGACCTCCAAATGCAACTTTATCCTTTACCAAAAGTGTATTTATTACTGAAAAAGAAGTTGGATCTATCTGCATCAGTGCGCTGCTATCGTCAGCAGCAGTATCTCCGGCACAAAGGACCCAAAACATATTGTTCGCATCCTTCACGATACTACCTACACCGGGTCTAAGTTCGAGAGAATCCACGATCATGTCACTTGTCGGATCTATTTTGACAAGCTGAGATCTTCTTGCATCAAAATACTGTTTACATACATAAACAAAATTATTGTGCATTAATAACTCTTCAGTCCAGCCTTGTTGAGCGATACTACCGGAAACCAGTCCCGAATTGAGATCGATGATATGAATATCAGCAAACAGATCAGTTACATATGCTTTCGAATTTGAAACGGCTAACATTCTTCTTGGAGAACCGGGGACCTGTATTGTCGACAACAATTTAAAGCTACTTGATCTGACTTTTATAATTTTTTGAGAGTTACTCACAACCAGATACATATTATCATTCACACGGAGTGCAGAATGAAGTACATCTCCGATCTGCACGATATTATTAGTAAAGAAAATTTCATCTTCTGAGGTCATCGTCACCGGATCATAATACGTTACGGAGGAATTTCCATTTTGGAAAAGTCCCTCATTCAAGACAAAGATCCCATCGGTATAACAATCGGATTCGCATTGAGAGTCAGAATTTTCCTTGCATGAAAAAAGAGTGATCGCTATCAGTGTTACAAATAGTATTCTGCTCATTTTTTGAGTTTTTCAATGTTGTATAGAATTGAGACTTCGTAATTTCTTCCAGGCATTGGCCTTAAGGCAATACTTTGATGTTGTCTGTTCAAAATGTTATTTACTCCTAATCTCATAGACAACTGTTGATCTCGAAACTTTAAGGTCTTGATCAGATTAGCATCAAGGTGAAGGATCGAAGGTACCGAAGAGGTATTATCAGAAGAATTGAATCTCTGTGAGATATAACTCATGTCTAAACCTATGGACCATTCTCGCCAACCAGAGCTAACACCGCTGTTAGTTTGATATTTTGGGACATATAAAAGTTGTTTCCCGATGGAGGCATCTTCTTCGATAAAGGATGCCGTTGAAGTTGCACGGGTATAGGTATGAGAACTGTAAGCGCTGAATTTCATGTCATTCGAAAGGAAGACAGTAGCTTTTAAATCCATAGTTACCCCACGTTTGACAATACTTTTCAGATTGTCGGGAGTCCAAAATCCATTTCGGGGGGCCCAAATGATGAGATTATCGATCCATTTGATATATGGATTAAAATTGAGATCTATTTTGTGCGCTTTGTGATGAGATCTCCAATTAGCGATAAGATCGATATGCCACGCTTTCTCGATATTGAGTAATGGATTCCCTCCCGGAGTCCAGAATTGATCATTTAATGTTGGGATTTTGTACTTACGACCAGCCTGCAGATTTAGCGATGATAAATAGTTCTCATAAGGGTTGAAAGAATAGGAAACGAAAGGTGCAAATGGAGTTGTCTCGTCATTTTTCAGTCCAAAACGATATCCCGCCTGAAACAAAGATCTATTGCTCATATTCCATTTTAGTCCGCTTAACAGTTGCAATTCATGTTGTTCGTTATCCGATTTAAGATCAGTTGAGTTTGCTTTTGTGAAATTGTATGTCAGTGTATTTTCAAGAAGAACATCTTTCAAGCGTTTAAAAAAACCAATAGTAGAATGATACGAATGTAACCTGTGGTTTGAAGCGATGTTTTCATTCAGTCTATAAAAATTCCACTCGTTGAAATAAGCGATTGTTGCATCGAAATGGGAGGATTCTCCAAAGTGTGACCAGTTTAGCTTGAATCGTGTCGTTTGGTCTTTTTGATGTTCAACAGCATTTAGAGCTGCGCCCATTATTGGAGGTATTTGTCTGTTTGCGAAACTGAGCCAGGTTGAGAAATCAAAAATATTCTTGCGATGACGAATGGTAACCCCTTCTTTCAGATGAAGTGAATGGTAGTTTGCATTTTGCAACACAACTGCCGGATTGTTTGGAGCAAACACATCAACATAAGAGAAGTTATTGTCGGAAGCGGTATAAGATAAAGCGGATCTCCATGAAATGCGTTCAGAGGACAGCAGAAAATTAAAGTTAGCTTTCTGAGTATTGAAGCTACCATAACTTAAGGCAGCAGATACTCTGTTGGTGTTCCATTCTGAAGAGCTGCCAAGATGAACATCACCACCAATTCCACGAGCGAGCGCACCTGAAGAGATCGAAATTCGATCAAAAAATGAGGCCGGTATAAGGAAGTAATCCGGCTGGCCATTCATTGCTGAATTCAATGGGATCCCATCCCAAAGTAAGTTACTATGACTAGCGCCAGAACCTTTAATACTTACTGAATTTAGTCCACCCGGGTAATACGTTTTAACATATGCCAGAGAAGATCTGCCCAGAAGATCAGCCAGAGAAAGGTTAAAGCTCTTAATAGAATTAGAACTATCGATAAGTCTCTCAACACTGATATCGGTTATTCTATCTGTGATGACCACTGTTTTGATAGATTCCTCGATTAGAGTATCATTTCCAGCTGTCAGTTGAACAGAAAGTAACAAGCATATGTATAACAAATGAGGTTTCAAGACTCAATTATTTATACAAGCAAAAAGCAAGAGGTGGAATTTCGACAAACCATCTACAACCTTTCACCCGAAAGTTTACAAATTAGAAGTCGAAGGCAGGTCTTCTGGCTCTCTCCTATTTTGCCCGCCTTCCCGGGTTACCAGTGGCCGAAGGACAAAAACATCGTGGAGATTACAGCAGCGGGGACTGCTCCGGAATTTCACCGGATTCCCTTTTCAAACCGATATCCGATCCGATATCGCGTTCACCGTCGATAGATCAAAAATAGGTAAAATATTAAGAAGATGACATCGCCTGATCTCGCAGTTTCTTTGCTAAATTCTTACCGAGATAGCGATCGATCGCAAAATGGGCAGCATAAATTGCAGGGGTTAAGATGATCGCCATTGTAAATTTATAGATATAGTTAACCGTTCCAATGGCCAGTACAAGTCGCCAGTCCCAGCCAGCGCCGATCTTAAAAGCGATAAACAAAACAATGAAACTATCAACAAATTGAGAGACAAGCGTGGATCCGGTTGCTCTTAACCAAACATACTTTTCTCCTGTCATTCGTTTCACCTGATGAAAGACAGTAACATCAAGTACCTG
>JABDMM010000112.1 GCA_013001465.1 Chitinophagales bacterium
CTCAACCTTATCGTTACCGAGTACCATGGTCCAGTAGGTTCTGTTATCGATAAGCAATCTAAACAAACCCTTTTCATCAAGGATGCCTTTCATTGCAAAGCTCCCATCTTCTTTTATTGTTGCTGTATCTATATCAGTGATCTTTGACAATGTTACCTTCTGAAGTTTAAGAGTCTTTGAAGGCGCATTAGCTATTTTACCTGAAATCTCATATCCTTCGAAATCCGATTGGCATGCAGTAAAAGCCACAGCAAACATTAAGAGGATCAAACTATATCTCATTTCTTAGAATTTTTATTATTAAGTGTTTCGATTATCATTTTTCGGCTCAAAGCCGGATCTGCAGTTCCTTTTGAAGCTTTCATGACCTGGCCCATAAACAACTCAACTACTCCTTTTTTACCATTTGAATATGCTTCAACCTTATCTGGAAACATACTTACGGCTTGTTCCACCATTTGTTTAAGAGAGCTAACATCGCTTTTTATCTCAACGTTCAGTTCATCCCATATTTGTTTTGCTGTCTTCTCTCTTTCCTTAAGCATCAACGGAAAAATTTTCTTCGACGCAATATTATGGTTTATATCTCCATTATTGATGAGTAATAACAACCCTTTTAGCTTCAGTGGATCGATAGGGAAATCAACTATATCGATATCATATTGATTCAGATGCTGTTTAACTGGTCCTTTGATCCAATTCATGGTCAGTTCGCTGTTATTTTCAACTGCTGCTTTGCGAAAGTAATTCAAAAGATCAAAATCAAATATGAGCAGTTCAGTATCATCTTTCGTGAGTTCATAGTTTTGCTGAAGTTCTTTTTGTAGAATCTCAGGCAGTGGGAGCATCTCATTTTTAACACCCTCTATGAATTCCTGGCTGAGTATGAATTGAGGAAGATCCGGTTCCGGTAAATAACGATAATCGTGTGCCATTTCTTTTGACCTGGTGGGAAAAGTAATGTTCTTCATATCATCGTAAGCTCTCGTATGAGATTCTATCTTTCCACCTTCAGTATATATTTTATGCTGCCTTTTAATTTCGAGCTCGATCGCATTTCGAACAAATCGTATAGAATTTAAATTCTTGA
Source organism: Chitinophagales bacterium (assembly GCA_013001465.1). Lineage (GTDB taxonomy): Bacteria > Bacteroidota > Bacteroidia > Chitinophagales > JABDMM01 > JABDMM01. The sequence goes on from JABDMM010000112.1 coordinate 1,091, forward strand.
TCTCGACTTTATCGCGCAGGTCTTCAGAATTTTCCTCGCGTAGTGATACGTTTGCATCACATCGCAGGCTACCTTTTTCCATATCTCCATCACTGATTCCGAAATAACGGACAAGCCTCCTGACGTTTATTAGCAGTTGATAAGCTTCTTCAGCAGTAGACAGATCCGGTCTTGTTACCATTTCAATAAGTGGCACTCCTGCACGATTTAGATCGATAGCACTCTGGTCGCTATTCTCCAAATGCATACTTTTTCCAGCGTCTTCCTCCAAATGGATTTTTTCAAATCGTATCCTTTTAATACCAGAGTTTATATTTAAGTCAATGTATCCGTTCTTACAAATTGATTCCTCATGCTGTGTTATTTGATATCCTTTCGGAAGATCAGGATAGAAGTAATGCTTTCTTGAAAACTCTGAATTCATATTGATATCGCAATGGCATGCGATACCCATAACAATTGCCTTTCGTAAAGCCTGGATGTTTAACTTGGGTAGAGTTCCTGGATATCCGACAGAGATAGGCGAAATCTGTGTATTTGGATCTTCTCCAAAAATGTTAGGGTCGGAAGAAAAGATCTTGGATTGAGTATTGAGTTGAACATGGATCTCAAGTCCGATCACTGCTTTCAGCTTCATATCCTATATTTTAGAAATCGTTTCTTCAGCTTTTGACAAAGCAGATTTAAGTCCGCTGGGATCTGACCCACCGGCAGATGCGAAGTGCGCTTGTCCGCCTCCACCACCTTTGATCTCTTTAGCCAACTCTTTTACCCATGAGCCTGCATTAAGATCTTTTTCTTCTGCAATATTTTTATCTATAAGTATTGATAAATGTACTTTGTCATTGGATTTACTGCCTAAAACGGCTACCAATTTATCTACTTCACGGTTCAGACTGAATAGAATATTCTTGATACCTTCAGCATCTATTTCAACCTCATCAATAATATAGTTGAAACCTCCGTGAGACTTTATTTTAGAAGAAAGATTCACTTTGATCTGCTGTGCCTGTTTATTTTTCATACCCTCCAATTCCCTTTTCAGAGTAGCATTCTCAGCTAACAGTGACTCAACCGCTTCTTTAACCTTATTCTGACTTTTTATGAGCAGTTGAATCTGGTTAAGTTCATCAACTGTATGCTTAAACAACTCAAAAGCTTTCGGACCGGAATAAGCTTCAATTCTTCTCACACCTGCAGCTATAGAACTTTCTGAAATGATCTTAAGCAATCCAATTTCACCGGTTGCTTTCACATGAGTACCACCACAAAGCTCGACTGAAAAATCTTTATCAAAAGTGATGACTCTAACTATCTCTCCGTATTTCTCACCGAACAAAGCGGTAGCGCCTTCGGCAACAGCTTGTTTAAAGGGAACATTTCGTTTTTCCTCAAGAAGTATATTCTCTCTTATCTTTTCATTAACAATGCGCTCTACTTCTTCGATCTCTTCATCAGACATCTTACTGAAGTGGCTAAAGTCAAAGCGAAGATGATCCGAAGCAACTAAAGAACCTTTCTGCTCCACGTGATCCCCGAGAACCTGTTTTAGTGCTGCATGCAAAAGATGTGTTCCGGAATGGTTGTACATCGTACGAGTTCGCCTTAATTTATCTACAGCAACATGAAACTCATCTGAAATGGATTCTGGTAATTTATTCACAATATGAATATGCTCACCGTGCTCTTTAATGGTGTCGAGGATCTTGATTTTTTCCTTTCCACTGATTAAAATACCGGTATCTCCAACCTGTCCACCACTTTCAGCATAAAATGGGGTGTAGTTAAAAATCAGGTGGAAGATCTTTTTGCCTTTGGTTTCAACTTCTCTATATCTGGTGATCCTAACATCCACTTCCAGATTATCATATCCTATGAACTCCTGTTCATCATCTTCGCGCACAACGACCCAATCACTCAGGTCTACTTCAGCATCTGCTTTTGAACGTGCCTTTTGTTCCTTCATACATAAATCAAAACCTTCAACGTCTATCTTCCAATTTTTTTCTGATGCGATCAGCTGTGTTAGATCGAGCGGGAAACCATAGGTATCATAAAGTTCAAACGCAACACTACCGGGGATTTCATTTGACTTATCCTTTTTAAATATTTCATCCAGCCTTTTCAAACCGGATTCTAACGTTCTTAGAAAAGAGATCTCTTCTTCATGGATCACTTTTGATACAAGCTCTTCCTGTTTTTTAACTTCCGGGAACACAGATTCAAAATCAACAGACAGATCAGAAACCAATTTGAAAAGAAATGGCTCCTTCAAATTCAGGTAAGTGAAACCATAACGTACGGCACGCCTGAGAACACGTCGAATAACATAACCTGCTCCTGTGTTCGAGGGCATTTGTCCATCTGCAATAGTAAATACGATCGCACGAATATGATCAATGATCACCCGGATTGCTATATCTGTTTGCTCTTTTTCACCATATTTGATCTTGCATAACTTGCTAACATGATCTTTCAGACTTTGGAAGACATCTGTATCATAAGTTGAAGTAGTGTTTTGCAAAACCATGCATAAACGTTCAAAGCCCATCCCTGTATCCACATGTTTATTTGGCAGCTCTTCGAGCTTACCACCTTTTTTTCGGTTAAATTGAATAAACACGAGATTCCAGACTTCAATGACTTGTGGGTGGTCTTTATTTACCAATAAAGCTCCATCCGTTTTTGCTCTGTCTTCATCGCTTCGCAGATCGACGTGAATCTCAGAACAAGGGCCACAAGGACCGGTATCTCCCATTTCCCAAAAATTATCCTTTTTGCTAAATGCTAAGATCCTTTCTTGAGGAAGGTGATTTTTCCAAAAAGAAAGTGTTTCATCATCCTGAGAAAGCTTGTCCTCATCATTCCCTTCAAAAATTGTAGCATATAAACGATCGGTTGGTATATTATAGATTTCCGTAAGTAACTCCCACGCCCAATTAATCGCATCTTCCTTAAAATAATCTCCGAAAGACCAGTTACCAAGCATCTCGAACATCGTATGATGATAAGTATCATGACCAACCTCTTCAAGGTCATTATGCTTTCCCGAAACTCGTAAACACTTTTGAGTATCTGCAATACGTGCGTTGGAAGACTCTTTCTTATCGAGGAAAATTTCCTTGAACTGATTCATGCCAGCATTCGTAAACATCAACGTAGGATCGTTCTTGATAACGATTGGAGCAGATGGAACTATTTTATGATCCTTCCCCTTAAAAAACTCAAGAAATGTATTTCTGATCTGATCTTTATTCATTAACGTTTCAGTTGTTTATTACTTAAATTATAGTTGATAAACTATTTTATAATTTTAGACCGTTAAAACTAGTTGGATTGAACAACAAAGCTATCTATTAATTCCAAATGAAGAAAGAAAAGTATTACTATAACCCCTCTTCATTACGTTACGAGAAGATCGAGGATACGTGGACTGCACGTTTGTTAAAACTCATCATGTTCGTAAGTGCAACTTTAGTCTTTGCAACTATTATTGTTGTCTTAGCTTATACCTTCCTGGATTCCCCGAAGGAAAAACAACAAAAAGCAGAAATATCAAAACTGAGACAAGAATTGAAGCTTCATGAAAGAGAGCTTGCCGAAATGGACAAAGTATTGGAAGGTCTTCGGTATAGAGATGCAAATATTTACAGGATATTGTTTGAAGCAGAGCCAATTCCAGATGAGGTTTGGGGTTCCTATACAGGAGGTGTGAACAGATATTCGGATTTTAAAAAGTATGATAACTCAGACGTGATGATCAATGTCGCAAACAAGATAGATAAACTGAAGAATCAACTTTATATCCAATCCAAATCTTATGACGACATCAATAATATGATCAAGAACAAAGCACACATGCTTGCCAGTATTCCTTCTATACAACCTATAGCCAATAAAGATCTTACAAGAATGGCATCTGGTTTTGGAATGCGAACTGATCCGATCTATAAAATCCCTAAAATGCATCACGGCATGGACTTTACCGCTCAAACAGGAACCGATGTTTATGCTACAGGTGATGGCGTTGTGGAGCTGGTAAAATTTTCCACAGGTGGATATGGAAATCAAATCATAATTAATCATGGCTACGGGTACAAAAGTCGGTATGCCCATTTATCCAGATTTAAAGTTCGAAGAGGTCAGAGAGTAAAAAGGGGCGAAATAATAGGAATGGTTGGAAATACAGGGAAATCTGTGGGTCCGCATCTGCATTATGAAGTTATTAAATCCGGTACACCGGTAAACCCTGTGTATTTTTATTATAATGATCTCAGCGAAGAACAATATGAGAAAATGCTTGAGATATCTTCTAACCAAGGACAATCATTAGACTAATGAAAGAAGAAGAGGAGGAAACTATGGGAGACCAGCAAAGTTTTCCATATAATGATCAGGAGTTAAAGAAGCTATACTATTCTATTGGTGAAGTAGCTGAGCAGCTGAAGGTTGCTCCTTCTCTTATCCGCTATTGGGAAAGTGAGTTTCCTGAGATCCACCCGCGAAAGAATAAGAGAGGAAATCGATTGTTTACATCAGATGACATTCACACTCTTCGATTGGTCTACCATCTGACAAAAGAAAAGGGATTTACAATTGAAGGCGCCAGAAATCAGTTAAAGATCTCTAAGAAGAAAATAGATCAGCAACTTTCGGTTCTCGATCGATTAAAAGGCATACGTGAGTTTCTTTCGGAAATGAAAGATCAGCTCTGATCAAAAGTCATACCGCTTGTAAGGCATATTCATTCTCAGACCAAATGAAGCAAACACTGTTTTATCGGTAAGGTTTGTTTCCACTTCTTTTTCACTGCGGAAGTGTAAAGACAGATCAGCAAAAATATTATGTCTGATCTGGTAACTGGCTAACAGCTCTGCATAGTTTACTTTGTGTTTTTCACCTTGCCCTATGCTATTATTGTACTCCTGCTCAACATTCAGCAAGCTGGATTCCGGGTTGATAGAGTTTGTAAAAATGTCTCCACCCCAGTTTGAACTGTCTGCGTCTAAACCCTTCATATAGTGAACATACTGAAATCGAAGGTTTAACTTTTGTATTGGCTGATATTTAACTATCGATATAAACTCACGGAAATTTGCTCCTAAAGGATGTGCCAGCTCCTGGTTATAGTGTGAATAATTTGCTGTCGAGTTATGAGTATAAGTGTAAGGTCTGGCAAGGTTGACTTCCATTTGGATATCGAGATTATCAACTTTGAGTACATCTATATATTTAAATCCGGCTTGTGCTGCAAACTTGTTCGCCCACCAACCATTTCTATCCATGATCTGGCTAAAATTAAATTCATCGAAAAGCCATTGACCATAGAATGAAAAAGATCGAAACAGATCCACCTTCATATCTACACCCAGTAATGCATTATCC
>JABDMM010000115.1 GCA_013001465.1 Chitinophagales bacterium
CGATAACTGCGGAAACATTTCCCTCGCTATCGATGAGTTCGAATTCGATTGCTCAGAGATTGGTCCGAATACCGTGATCTTAACCGTCACCGATGATCAAGGACTTACAGATACCTGCTCTGCAATAGTGAACATTATGGACCTTACAAAACCTACAGCGCTTTGTAATTCCACAGTAACAGCCTATGCTGATAAGAACGGTGACGTTCAGATCACAGCAGCACTCATCGATAACGGAAGTTCAGATAACTGCGATATCGTTTCCTATACTTTCGATCTAAACACTTTGCATTGCACTTCGAACTTGGTGACAATGACTGTTACAGATCAAAGCGGAAACTCTGCTAGTTGTGCAACCACGGTTAATGTGATCGATACCCTTGGTCCGCAGGCGATGTGTAATGATATAAACCTACCATTGCAACCTTCCGGAATCGAGATCATCACTTTAGCTGATGTCAACGCAGGAAGTTGGGATGGATGTGGTATTCAGACCATGTCACTTAGCCAAACTATATTTAGCTGCAGCGACCAGGGTACGAATATCGAAACACTTACCGTTACCGATATCAATGGCAATACTTCGGTTTGTGAATTCAAAGTTTTTGTAACTGATCCGTTCGGTAAGTGTACGCCTCCATGTACATCACCGCAGAATCCGGTTACTACGAATATTACGGTGAGTTCTGCAACGTTAAGCTGGGATCCTGTTGCAAATGCGACAAACTATATTCTTAAAGGAAACAAATTAGGTGGCCCTCAAGTGGCTATCAGCGTTTCAGGTACTTCTTATACAGCAGATCCGCTTACGAAACAAACTACTTATGTTTGGGATGTAGCAGCTGTTTGTATCGGCAACCTTGTTTCTCAACCTTCTGAGCAGGATACATTTACTACTAAAGCATGTGGTGTTCCAATGAATCTGAACGTTACAAATATCACTGCGACTTCTGCAACCCTGAACTGGGATGTGGAAGATGATGCGGTGGGATATAAACTTACAGGCCGACCGATCGGTGGTGGTAAAGTCACCAAACTCATCGTAGGCGGAGGAACAAATTCCTTCCAGGCAAATGGTTTGAATCCTGGTACATCTTATATCTGGACATTGAACAGCATATGCGATCAAAGTCCGTTGATATCTTCAGCGAAAGCACCGATCGATACGTTTACAACGCTTTTCGAAATCACTTTTAGCGTTGATATGTCTTGTATGGATCCGGTGTACGCTTTTACTAATGTCTATATAAGCGGACCTGCTGTTGGATGGTGTGCTACCTGTTTACCTCTTGTTGATCAAGGTGGAAATATTTGGTCGAACACATTCCAGTTCCCGGCTGGTACATTTGAGTACAAATATATCGTCGATGGTTTTGCATCTCAAGAGAATTTGATCGATGACATGCAGGGTGGAGCAAGTTGTGCTCCAATAACTGATTATTTCTCCTATGCAAACAGGACCGTTGAAATAGGTACTGTTCCGGGTGTGAATGAAACTTATGGTTCATGTTCTCCATGTCCGGTCGGTATACCGGGATGTACGGATACCTCTGCATTGAACTATGATTCAACGGCGACACTGGATGATGGATCATGCATATACAATGTGACGTTCAATGTAGATATGACTTGCGAAACCGGCTTCTCTACTGTATCGATCGCCGGACCATTCTGCTCCTGGTGTGCATCCGGATTTGAACTATCCGATCCCGACAGCAATGGAATTTATTCAGGGACTTTTGCTATGTCATCACCATTAGAATTCAAATACATGGTGGATGGATTTGCATCTCAAGAGGATCTGGTTGATGATATGCAGGGAGGTGCAACTTGTGCTCCGGTCACGAATTACTCCAGTTATGCAAACCGGTTGATCACTTTCAGCGGTCATGATACAACTGACGATGTTTATGGAACTTGTGGTAATCTTCCTTGTGTAACAGCTCCTACTAAACTGGCTGCAGACCATCTATCGTTGGGTGCATCCGTGTATCCAAATCCAAACTCAGGATTATTCAACCTTGAAGTTGACAATCTGAAAGAAGATGCCGTTGTTGAGGTGTTTGATCTGCTTGGGAAAAGGATTTATGTGGAAGAAGTTAGCCATACAGGCACTACAATAAATATTGAAATGGACCTACGCTCTGAAGAGAAGGGTACTTACTTTATAAAGATCACTTCCGGAGAGGAGCAGATGGTTCGCCGGGTTGTTGTGAACTAGATTTTAAACCGCAGAGAACGCGGAGGTCAAACGCAGAGGGCACAGATTTTTAACGTAAACAAATCGTTAAAACTCTGTGCCCTCTGTGGTAATGACCTCTGCGTTCTCTGCGGTAAAAAATCCAACAATCATTTCAACAGCAAGACCCTTTCCAATTTCCTACCCTTCCTGGATTCAATTTCTATATAGTAAAGGCCGCTATCAAAATGTGAAACATCCAGGATCTTGGAAAAGCCCAGACTATGAAAAAATCTGAAAACGGCTCTACCTAAGTTATCCTTGACAACACCACTGTAAAAGCCCAAGTCTGGAAACCTAATGTTTATCGAACCATTAGTTAGGGTTGGATAAATTTCAACATCCAGTTCTTCAAGACTAATAATATTTGAAGGAGTATCACATACATCAATACGCACAGTTGAAGTGCTTCCAAATATCGTGTTACTTGTATCTAAAACTCCACCATCACCAACCATTAAATTCAGATTATATGCATTTGCAGTATCAGTACTTACAGAAATAGATGCAACTGATTGATGGCATCCGCTTTCTCCGTTGGCGTCTAGTTTTAAAAGATATACATCTGAAGTAGCAATGTTAAAACTTTGCACCCTTCCACTTATATACAGCTCACCGGCACTTCCCTGAACTAAATCGAGACCAATATCTTGAGAGGATCCACCATAAACGTTACTCAAGATCAGGTTTCCAATACTATCTGTACGTATCACTAAAACATCTTCCTGTCCTGCACCAAAGCTTTTTGAAAACCCAACAATTGCAAAACCATTATCTTCTAATTGGATAACGGAGTTTCCATCTTCAACATCAGATCCACCATATGAGCGAGACCATTGTATATTTCCTGCAGAATCAGCTTTAATTAAGAGTACATCTGTTTCTCCTGAAATGTCCACTTCCCTACTACCAACAACAATAAATCCTCCATCATGAGTTTGAATTACAGATTCTGCAAAATCATGAAACTCCCAACCGTAAGATCTTTGCCAAAGGATGTTGCCATTAAAGTCAAGCTTAAGTAGAAGAAAGTCGGCATTTCCACTTGGAGTGCTATAAGTATAGCCCGCCAAAACAAAGCCATCTTCGATCTCGATGATCTCATTTGCTGCTTCAAAAAAGGTATCCCCAATTGTTTTTGTCCATATCGAATCTCCAACTGCCGAAATTTTTGCCAAGTACACATTTCGAAAGCCTGAGCCAACGCTCTCCGTAGAGCCGGCTAGAAGGAAGCAACTATCGCTTGTTTCGATGATTGAGTAACAATACTCATCCAGATTACCTCCCAGAGTTCGGGACCAAATATGATTTGCTGCAGAATCGGTTTTAATGATGTACATATCTGCTTGCCCTTCACCAAAACTATGAGCTTCGCCTCCGATCATAAATCCGCCATCATGAGTTTGAATTACAGAATATCCACGATTACCACTACCATTCGCGGTTTTCATTTCTTTCGCTCTGCCATAAGTTTGAGACCATATCATACTTCCACTGCTATCCAGTTTGATAAGATAAACCTGAGCACCATTTACATCATATTCACCTGTTAAGACCAAGGCATTATCCGAAGTTCTGATCATTGAATATGCTTGATCGATACCAAACTGACCATAGGCATATTGAAACCCTGCTTGAGAAAAGCCAAAAAATGGTGAGCTTATGATACCTATGATCAATAGTAAATATAATTTCATGGATTCAAAGATAGATTTATTTTAAACCGCAGAGGACGCAGAGGTTATTACCACATAGGGCACAGAGTCCTCTGCGTTTAACCTCCGCGTCCTCTGCGGTAAAAAAATCCCTCCACTCCAAACGAATCTTTTATTCCAGATAATGGTTAAATTTGAATATGAGGAATCTCTTTCTACTATTACTACTCACACCAATTACAGTATTCTCTCAGGAGTTCACTGGAAAAGTGAGCGGATCTGATGGAACACCACTGACCGGAGCGAATGTGCACTGGATCGGAACAACGATAGGCACGTCAACAGATCTAAACGGACAGTTCTCGATCTCACTAAAAGACGTTTCATCAAAAGTGTTGGTGCTAAGTTATGTTGGATACAGATCAGATACCATCGATGTATCCGGAAAATCAGCAATCAATATTCAACTGGTTCAAGCTATAGCTGTAAACGAAGTAGAGATCACGGCAGACAGACCCGATGCTCATATATCATCGGTTATTCCCATTAAAACCGAAGTGATCACGAAAGAAGAGCTCACCAAAGCCGCATGCTGTGATCTTGCAGGTTGCTTCAATACACAAGCCAGCGTACAACCAACAACAACAAATATTGTTACCAACTCAAAAGAATTGAGGATACTCGGTCTCTCAGGTGTTTACAACCAAGTACTTGTAGATGGAATGCCGTTGATACAGGGACTAAGCTATACATATGGTGTGAGTGCTGTTCCCGGAACACTGGTCGATAATATATATGTGGCCAAAGGAGCGAATTCGGTACTTCAGGGCTATGAAAGTATCTCGGGTCAGATCAATGTCGAATTGAAAGATCCGAAAGAAACAGATAAACTTCTACTCAATGCATATATAAACAGCTTTCGTGAAACGCAGTTCAACGTTAACTATGCTAAACAGTGGAACGGTTGGAGTACTTTGCTGGCTGCACATACAACGCAACCTGCAGGTCGGACAGACAGAGACGGCGATAATTTTCTGGATCTGCCATTGCTAAGCAGATATTCAGTATACAATAAATGGAAATACGGAAGTGCAGATGAGACTGGCTGGCATTCTATGATAGCTTTGCGATATGTAAACGAAAGACGGATCGGTGGGCAGGTGGATTTTGATCTGAAAGATGATGAAGGGACTATGAACAATTACGGGCAAACATTGCAATATTCTCAACCCGAATTTTATACGAGAAGTGGATATCGACTCAACGATCAACACAACATCGTTCTATTTGCTTCAACTTCGATGCAAGATCAGGAATCCTACTTCGGGACAACCATGTATAATGCAGATCAGTTGAACACCAACTTAAATGTGCAACATGAATTGCTGTGGAAAGACAAACACGAATTAAAGACAGGTTTGAGTTATCGCTACTTCGACCTCGACGAAGAAATAGCCTTCGGCACAAATGATCTTGGAAGAACTTATGGAGGTACTTACTCGATGACGGAGCACATTCCCGGAGTGTATGCTGAGAATTTATTCCAATGGAAAGATAACAGCCTTGTGCTTATCACTGGTATACGCTTAGATCATCACAATGAATTTGGATGGTTTGCTTCACCCAGAGCATTGTTGAAATACGATATCGGATGGAATACGACGGCAAGGATATCTGTAGGTACAGGTTGGCGAACAGTGAAACTGTTCAGTGAGAACATCAACCTATTGGCAAGTTCGAGAGATGTTGTGATAACCGAAGAGATAGAACCGGAAAGGGCTTTAAACTACGGAGTAAATCTAGTGCATAAAATATTTGGCGAAAATGTAGAAAGCCAACTGTCTCTCGACTTTTACAGAACGCAGTTTCAGAATCAAGTATTCCCGGATTACGACAGTGATCCTGCCATTGCCACTATCAGTAATTTTACGGGTCGGAGCATCAGCAACAGCTTTCAGGCAGAAGTTGGCTTGGAGTTTTTCGAAAGAGCAGGAAGCAAGATCAGCTACAATTACCTGGATGTATACCGTATTGTGGATGGAGAAAAATTGGTGTTACCGTTTAACTCCAAGCATAGGATCACCGGAACATTCTCCTATAAGCCAATGCATCAGAAGTGGCATCTTGATATGAGCCTTCACTGGTACGGAAAGCAACGTGTAGCCAGCACATACGAAAACTTACCGGAAGACCAGCAACCCGATCTTCCGAAGCCTTATACAGTAGTAGATGCGCAGTTTACAAAAAGCTGGAATCGCTTTGAAGTTTACGGTGGAGTAGAGAATATCTTTGACTTTAGACAGAAACAGCCCATACAAAATTGGGAATCGCCGTTCGATCCATATTTCGACACATCCACAGTTTGGGGACCAACGAAAGGAAGAGAAGCATATATAGGCTTGAGATTCCGGATAGAATGAAAATCAGCACGCTTCCATTCTCTCTGAAATTTAAGCGACCATTTACTTTAGCGCATGGAGTGCGCACAGGAACTGAATTGGCATTTGTTAAGATCGAACAAGATGGGGTCGTAGCTTATGGTGAAGCATCTCTTCCACCCTATCGAGAAGAGACCTTGTCATCTGTAGAGAAATGGGTTGATTCTAAGCATGATGAAGTTGTAGAGATCCTGAATTCAAGTCCGTTTGAAAGGAGAGATGAGATCCCATTTTCAGAAGAACATACTGCTGCATCTAATGCATTGCAGACAGCAATGATCAATTGGCATGTGAAGCATAAAGGTGAGCGATTGTCTGATCATTTTTCTCCTAAGGACAACGATCCTTATTTATCATTAACATTCACTAAAGACGATATTCCCATTCTCGATGAAAAGTTGAAACTAGCTCAGCACTTCACTCACTTAAAGCTCAAATTGACCGGTGATCAGGATGACTTTGACTTTGTCGAAGCTGTCATGAAGCAGAGCGAGCAACCAATATGCGTTGACTTCAATCAGGCATTCAGAGACAGAGAAAAAGCGATCGCATCGATCTCAGAATTGGAAAAACTTTCGTGTACACTGATCGAACAACCACTGCACGAAAAAGATCATGAAGGTCATTATTGGATTAAACAGAGAACCGCAGTACCTATTATTGCTGATGAAAGCATATGTACGTATGCCGACCTAAAAGAAAATCATGAAGCATATTCGGGAGTCAATATAAAGCTCGTGAAATGCGGTGGCATTTTTCAGGCTGAAAAACTGTTGGGATTCGATGCAGGGGGAAATTATATGAAGCTTGTTGGTTGTATGTCGGAATCGACATTGGGAGTATCTACTGCTGCCTTGATCGCTCACCAGGGGCAAATCGCAGATCTCGATGCGCCCTATCTTAACAGCAATGATCCCTTCACAGGATTTGAGATCAAAAATAAAAAAATCCACCTCGGTGAACTCTGCGTATCACCTCTGAGCCCTCTGCGGTAAAAAACTCACAAATCTAAATTCACAGAGCTCTCATCACGAAGTACATCTCATCAATCAACAACAACAAGCTTATATGAATTTGAAATTTGCCCTAATTTGTAAACTAGAATATACAAGCCGGAATCAAGATCACTTACATCCATTTCTCCTGTCCAGTAATTGCTTTGTTTGACCAATCGCCCGTTTAGATCATAAATTGAAAGTGCGTTTAATTTATGATCGATCACTAAAGTATTTCTTACAAGATTATCGAAACTTAATGAACTTACCTCTGGCTCACCAACTGATGTGACCTGTTCAGCATAACTTCCTTTTTCAACCTGAATAACATCTTTACTTGTTGTCTCTTGAAGAATTGCAACCGGGTACATTCTTGACAGATCCCATTCCGGGCTGATCTTAACTTTAGCACTAAAACTTATCTTTTGGCCTACAGTTGAGGGAACTGAAACAAGTTCACCTGACGCGCCGGTTAATGCAATTCTAAACACATCATAATGCTCATCTTCTCCATTTGGAGCATTGTAAAAAACAGTGTCTTCGTAGAGTCCAACATACAGGTCAAGCGACTGATAGCTATGCGTATCTTCTACTGTAGCTTCTAAGTTTATAAAAACACTGTCACCCTGAATTGCAGAAGTAGTAAATACAATAGAAATAGCTGCCGTTTGATTCTCATAAGGAGTGAACAACGTCATGCTCCCATAATTTGTTGAAGCGCTGATAACATCACCTTGAATAACAATTCTCGGAGTTGAACCATATATATTGTAATGGTTTGTTCTACCATCATTTCCAGAAACATTGTGTAGGTTTAGCACGCATGTATTATAAGGTGCACTGGGGTGGTATGCTACATGGATAACGTTTGGGTGATTCTCAAGATTAGAATAAAAACCCGGGTTTCTGCTAGCGCATATACTGCAGCGGGTATTTGTAAAATGTTCTACGATCACATTCTTGCTGACCTGTGCTTCGGCGATGGTTGTAGTAAGTAAAGCTAGAAATAGGAATATACTTGTTTTCATATAATTCATTTGTATGCGATATTAACGAATTAGAATGGCATTTGGTTTACAGATGACCTGAACTCCAAACAAATGGATAAATCAGTGCATCAAAAACAGATATATTTACGATGTTAAATTGCAATGCGCGATGAAGATCATCAATATTCCAGATTTGGATATACCCAGAATTGTAGTCATTGGTTCCGGTTTTGCCGGGCTACAATTTGTTAAGAATTTAAACACCAGGCACTATCAATTGGTATTGTTAGATAAGAACAACTACCATACATTTCAACCTTTATTGTATCAAGTAGCGACCTCAGGTCTCGAACCTGACTCTGTTGTTTACCCGATAAGGAGAGTATTTGAAGGTAAAAAACGTTTTCATTATCGCTTGTGTGAAGTCACTGAGATCAATGAATCACAACAGACGGTTCAGACTACTATAGGTTCACTAAAGTATGATCATTTGATCATCGCCAGCGGAGCGGTTTCCAACTTCTTCGGAATGGAACGAATTGAAAAGTATGCATTACCGATGAAAAATCTGAATGAAGCTCTGAACCTAAGGAGTATCATTCTTCAAAATTTCGAAAGTGCACTCAATACCACAGATCTAACAGAAAGGGAAGCATTAATGACATTTGTAGTTGTAGGTGCCGGGCCAACCGGAGTTGAATTATCAGGAGCGCTCGCAGAGTTAAAAGCTCACATATTGCCTAAAGACTATCCTGATCTGGATATTCGAATTATGCAGATCCATCTTATCGAAGGATCAGACAGAGTGCTAGCAGACATGAGCGAAGAGTCATCAGCCAGAGCTCAGAAATTTTTGCAAAGCATGGGAGTTAATGTTTGGTTGAATACTATGGTAGAAGATTATGATGGACTAGTAGTGAAGACAAATAGAAAAGAATTCAGTAGTAAAACTGTGATATGGTCTGCTGGAGTAAAAGGAGCACCACTTACAAAAGAACTTGTCAAACTCAATAAGTCAGATAGAATAATAACTGACGCCTATAATAAGGTAAAGAAACTCAACAATATCTACGCAATAGGAGATGTAGCATGTATAGATAGTTATTCTGAAGGAAGTGGACATCCAATGCTGGCATCGGTAGCTGAACAACAGGGAAAGCACCTTGCGAAGAATTTTAATCAGCTGGCAAAGCAAAAAGAGATGACTCCTTTCGAGTATAAAGACAGAGGAACGATGGCAACAGTAGGGCGCAATAAAGCCGTTGTAGATCTATCCTTTATAAAGTTTGGGGGATTCCCCGCCTGGTTGGTATGGATGTTTTTACATCTAATGTTATTAGTAAGTTTCAGAAACAGATTGGTTGTATTTATCAACTGGACATGGAATTATTTTAACTACGACAAGGGGAACAGATTAATTGTAAGAGGAGGAATTCGGGATGTTGAAAATCTGGAAGCTGAAAACAAAGTATACAATAGAGTCTAAAGAGCTTCAGCCCTCAATTTAAAGCTGAAAAATTCTCTAAATAATCAAGATTATTTCAGTGAAAAAGACATATCTTGGCAGGCTAAATTGCAAAACACAACAATATGACAAAACATTTATTCGCCTTAGTACTAATCGCCTTTACTTTTAGTTCTTTCGCACAAACTCCTGAGATCATTATTAATGAGTTAATGTACAATCCAATTGCAGCTATGGGGGATCCGCAGGGTGGAATCGAGTACCTTGAATTGTATAACAACGAATCGACATCTGTTAATCTAAATGGTTACTATTTTAATGGTATAGACTTTACATTTGGGAATGTATCCATTCCAGCAGGAGGTTTCATATTATTAAGCAACGACTCTGCAGCCTTCCAACTCAGATATGGTATGACTGCAAGAGAATATGGTGGCTTTATTCAAAATATGGGTGAGACCATACTTCTTCTGGATAATACAGGTGCAACTGTTGATTCAGTCCCTTATGAAAATGATGATCCATGGCCGATCACTCCCAACGGAATGGGTCCATCCATGAATCTATGTTCACCATTTGCAGATAACGCCGCAGAATTTAGCTGGCAAAGGTCAAATGTATACACGGGAATTAAGATCGATGGAATAGAAATTTTCGGAACTCCTGGTGCACTTGAGACTTGTCACACAGGACCGGTTATTTCATTTGTAACTACAGAAGATGAGTTTTATGAAAGCGCTGGAATGTCGGAAGTATATTTATCCATCGATAATAACAACCCGAGTTCAACTGGTGTATTTGCAACAGCTAAAGGCTTAGGTGCCAATATTCCTAATGACGTGAACACTGCAAATCAAAATCTAACATTTTTTGGAAATTCAACAACATTGCTTGCCTTGCCTTTTGAAGTTATCGATGATACTATGGTTGAGTCAACAGAACGATTTATGTTCTCTTTATCAGGACCTTCAAATAATGCCTTGATCACGACAGATTCTATAGTCATTTCGATCATCGACAATGATGGCCCCGTTGATAAGAATATAATTCTAACCGGTGTTTGGGAAGCAGCAATGGGCTTTGGCGGTGGAACAAATGGTGTTGAACTTTATACCAGAGCTGCAATAAATGACCTCAGCGAATATGGTCTTGGATCCGCAACAAATGGTGGTGGAAGCGATGGAATAGAGTATACTTTCCCGGAAGTACCGTGGCCTGCTAATAGTCGAATTTATGTTACGAATGACTCAGCTGATTTCCATGACTTTTTTGGATTCGCTGCTGATTTTGTTACTGGTGGAGGATTCGGAGGATTTGCTTTCAATGGCAATGATGCCATCGAGCTTTTCGAAATCGGCACTGTTATCGATCTTTTTGGAATCATCGATGTAGATGGGACCGGAGAAGCATGGGAATATTCTGATGGCTGGGCTTATCGAATGGATACCACAGGACCGGACTGCGATGTCTTTGTCCCGGGTAACTGGACCTATAGCGGAATAAATGTTTTTGACAATGCGCCTACAAATGCAGATGCGAACCCACCTTATCCTATTGGAACATACGAATACCTTGGCGCGGTTGGTTCTGCTATGGCAGTGACAGCGGCAGACGTTTCCAATAACGGTGATGGTACCGACCTCGAAGTTTCTTACAACAAAGCAACCAAGGAATCTGCTATTTCTGAATACCGTATTATAATTGTAAAATCTCCAGACGCTGCTTCATTTGATCTTGCAGCTGCTCAGGCAGTAACTGATTATTTCACGGTTTCACCAACAGGTTCAAACATCATGACCACATTAAGTGCTTCCTCAAAAGATAAAGATGGCGACCTTATCACGGATGCAGTGGCTTACAAAGCCTTTGTCCTTTCTGTTGCAGACGGTGTTAATGCATCTACTGATGCTTTATCTCCAGAATCAAATGAAGTTACTCTTGATAACATGGTTGCAATTGAAGAGTATCAAAACAATACGCTTCCTTTGATCTATGCATATTCTAATTCCGTAAGAGTAAAGAATCACAACAGAGACATTTATAAAGTTTCGATTTATAATGTAATTGGTGAGCAGGTATATTCTGTATCTGATCTTTCAGGAGACCAAACTGTAGATCTTAACCATTTGCAATCGGGAATCTATTTCGTAAAGTTTGAACAATACGAAAATAGTGTGACAAGAAAGGTTCGTTTTTCTGGGAATTAACGGTACCGGTTTAAAAACTTACAATGCGGATTCAGGCGTATAGCTCTTGGATCCGCATTTTTTTTGAAGTAAATTGATCAATAGCCAAAATCACTAAATCCCAAAATCCATAAATCCATAAATCCATAAATAAAAATCATCAATCACCACCACTCTTAATCTCTTAATCTCTTAATCACAATTCTCTAAATCTCTACATCCACAATCCCACAATCCTTCAATCCCACAATCCCACAATCCCAAAATCCTTCAATCCCACAATCCCAAATTGAACAAGGCAATGTTTTCTTTATTGACTTTCATAATTTTCAAGCCATGATATAACCAGCTGTTTCTCCTCGTCGCTAAGCCTGGCTTCAGGATGCATCAGTCTGAAACTTTTTGGGGGCATCTGATCTTCGCCAATTTCCTCTGCTGCTTCACGAAGGATAAGCGGTTTATCTTCTTCTGAATAAGTACCCCACTCAGAAAAATTTAAATTTTGTTGCGCACCTCTCACATGGCTTCTCAACCAAATTCCAACTGGTTGAATATACGTGTACCATGGAAACTCAGTTCTGTAAGAATGGCAATCATAGCATGCACTTTCCAAAAGGGAAAGAACCTCAACAGGAACATTTTCCACTTCTGAAAATACGATAGAAGCATTTTCAGGTGGTGGTGTCTTATCTATTTGAACAAACTGAATTCCCACTAATAAAATAATAAATAAATAAAGCAGAACTTTTTTAAATTTTCTCATCCTACATTTTTTTTTGAAAATAAAGAAAAAGCCACGCAAGTAAAGAACTTTAGTATTCTCTAATTTTTTTATCTTAATCAAATGGATAATTCACCAAACCATTTCGCAGGTTTAAAAGCGCTCTACCTTAATTGCACATTGAAAAAAAGCCCAAGAATGTCTCACACCGAAGGGCTCATAAATATTTCACGAACTATTATGGGTAAAAATGGTGTAGAAACAGAGGTTCTTCGACCAGTTGATCATAATATCGCAAACGGAGTATATCCGGACATGAGAGAATATGGCTGGGACAAGGATGACTGGCCTGAAATTTACAAGAAAGTACTTGATGCTGATATTCTCATCATCACTTCTCCAATTTGGCTTGGTGAAAAATCCTCGGTATGTACAAAAGTGATAGAAAGACTTTATGCAAACTCTGCCGATATGAATGAAAAAGGTCAGTACGTTTATTACGGACGGACCGGAGGTTGTCTTATTACAGGAAACGAAGACGGAGCAAAACATTGTGCCATGAATATTCTCTACAGTCTGTCTCATCTCGGGTATGTGATACCACCGCAAGCTGATGCTGCCTGGTTAGGGGCAGTTGGTCCCGGCCCATCATACAGAGACGAAGGTTCAGGTGGTCCCGAGACCGACTTTACCAATCGAAATACTACCTTTATGACTTGGAATCTATTGCATATGGCAAGGATGTTGAAGGAAAACAACGGTTTTCCTGCGTATGGTAATCAGAAAGTCAAATGGAATGAAGGTGAGCGTTTTGGTTTTGAAAAATTTACAGAATAAATATGGCGCAGTTAACACATGAAAACACATCCATCGAAACTAAAAAGGACCTGCTTCAGTCCAAATACAAAAGGATAAGGAAGCAAACAGAAAACTTGTGTGCTCCATTATCTGTTGAGGACTATTTGATGCAACCGATCGATGATGTAAGTCCGCCTAAGTGGCATTTGGCCCATTCTACCTGGTTCTTCGAGACGTTTATTCTCAAAGAATTTGTTACTGAATATGAGGAGTTTCACCCTGAGTATTCGTACCTGTTTAATTCATATTATAGGGCTGCAGGAGACAGATGGTCAAGAAGTAAGAGGGGCGATCTTAGCAGACCATGTGTTAAAGACATTTATAAATTCAGACACACTGTAGATGATAGGATACTATCACTGATCAGAAGTATTCCATCCGAAAGTTTTCCTGAGCTTGAAAAGCTGCTAATGCTAGGATTAAATCATGAACAGCAGCATCAGGAATTATTGATCTATGACATAAAATATATTCTCGCCAGCAACCCGATGAATCCGGTTTATGTTGAAAAGAGTGAGTCAGATTTTAGAGGTTTACCGGGTGATTATTTCGACTATGTTAACTATCCAGAAGGAGTTTATGACATCGGTCACGAAAAAGATTCATTTGCCTTTGACAATGAAATGCCGGTCAACAAACAATTCCTGCAAGACTATTCCTTAAGGAAAGGGTTGGTGACTAATTCTGAGTATATAAAATTTATAGAAAGTGGAGGTTATGAAGATTTTAAGTTCTGGCTCGATGACGGCTGGACATGGAAGGAAGCGAACCAGATCGCTTCACCTCTTTATTGGGAAAAGATTGATGGCAGATGGATGGAATCTACACTTCATGGAATGCAAGAAATTAATCCTGATCTACCGGTAACACATATCAGCTTCTATGAGGCAGAAGCATTCGCAACAGCAGCAGGCAAGAGATTACCGACTGAGTTTGAGTGGGAGATCGCTGCCGGAAAAGAGGGCCTTGACTTGATGATCGGTAATTTTGCTGAAGACAAGACCTATCATCCTTCAGTACCAAAAAAGAAGTTTAATGAGCTGTATCAGATCCTGGGAGATGTTTGGGAATGGACACATAGTTGTTATTTGCCTTACAGAGGCTACAAGTGCGCGGAAGGTGCACTGGGAGAATACAACGGAAAATTTATGATCAACCAAATGGTGCTAAGAGGCGGGTCATGCGCTACACCACGAGACCATATCAGAATTACATACCGAAACTTTTTTCACCCAGACAAAAGATGGGCGTTTACCGGCATTCGCCTTGCAGAATAAAATTATGACTGTACAAACAACAGATACAACCTTTGCCAGAGAGGTTCTCAATGGATTAACCACATCACCCAAGAGATTGCCTACACGCTTTATTTATGATGACAATGGGACGAAGCTGTTCGAGGAAATCATGCAACAGGAAGAATACTATCTTACGAATTGCGAAAAAGAGATCATTGAGAATAACCTGGATGTCTTCAGAAAGATAGTTGACAGCGACCCATTTAATATCGTTGAGCTAGGGGCCGGGAATGGAGCAAAGACTAAGATCATGCTTTCTCATATGATAGATTCAGGTGCCGATATTGAATATTATCCTATCGACATATCAGAAAAAGCCCTGGACATCCTTTACGGATCTTTGAAATCAGAAATTGAAGGGCTTAGAATAACACCGTTGCAAAAGGACTATTTCGATGGATTATCATGGCTTCACGAGAAGGACAGTAAAAGAAATTTTGTTTTGTTTATGGGAGCCAATATTGGCAACCTCGGTGGAGAGTTTCTAAAAGATTTTCTTAGCAAACTTAGACGCAATCTAAATAGCAACGATCTTGTGATGATCGGATTTGATCTGGTCAAAGATTACAGAGTAATTGAGAAAGCCTATAACGACAGTAAGAAAATAACGCAAGCATTTACATTAAACATACTTAAAAGGGCTAACAGGGAATTAGGTGCGACATTCAATCTTGAGAACTTTGTCCATTATAACTACTATGACCCTATCATTCAAGCAAACAAAGCTTATATAGTAAGTAAAGAAAAGCAGTCCGTATACATTGATGCTTTGAATCTGACCTTTGAATTTGAAGAATGGGAACCAATATCAATTGAACACTCCTATAAATTTAATGTATATCAAATCGAGAAAATAGCCGGGAAGTATGGGTTCAAGTTGAAGAAGAACTTATTCGACAAACGGAGTTACTTTTGTGATTCAATTTGGGAAGTAAGCTAAGAGGCCCCGATCTTATGGATCATCACTTTCTCAAACTTTCCAAAAGCATTCAATTATCAAATTTTATCTGATGAAATAACTATCTTGGCCGACTATTAAGCAATCAGAGAGTTATGAAATTTTTTCTACAAGAAGAGACCATCAATCTTCAATTAACAGCAACCGACGCGATCAATGTTGTAAAAGAGAAATTAGTTGCCTGGCTGGAAACTGCTGTAGCAATGATCCCCAATTTACTGGTGGCACTGGCTATCATGTTCGCATTTGTTTTCATCGGGAAATTAGTAAAACGGGGCATAATTCGGCTAAGTTCCAAAGTTCATGGAAATAAAGCACTGGTAGACCTTTTTGCATCAACCGTATACATCATAGTATTAACAGCAGGGTTATTCATCGCTCTATCAGTACTAAAACTTGATAAAACGGTTACCTCATTATTAGCAGGAGCTGGTATCCTTGGTATCGCACTTGGTTTTGCATTTCAGGATTCCGCAGCAAACTTCCTTTCTGGAATAATGATCGCTATTCGGGAACCCTATAAAATAAATGACTTAATTGAAGCACAAGGGTATTTAGGAACAGTCGACCGAGTTAATTTGAGAACTACTGTATTAAGAACAGTTCAAGGTCAAGAAGTCATTATCCCAAATAGATTAATTTATAATGATCCAATTAAGAACTATACAGCTTCGGGACGCAGGCGTGTTGATCTTGCGGTTGGAGTTTCTTATGGTGAGGATCTCGAGAGAGTAAGCGAAATTGCAATGAACGCTATTGAAGGACTGGATTTTGTGGAGGAAGGAACAAACATTAATGTCCATTATAATGAATTTGGAGACAGTTCCATCAACTTCACACTAAAGGTTTGGATCAAAGAACCTCAACAAGGTTATTATAACGATGCGCAAAGCGATATGGTTAAGAGCATCAAAAAAGCATTCGATAATAACGATATTGTTATACCATTTCCAATCAGAACACTCGATTTTGGAATTAAGGGTGGGAAGCAACTATCTGAAACAAAAATTGCATTTGCTGATAGACCGGACGATTAATTGTTCATATTTTGTCTGTTTGTTAAATTCCACCATTTGTTCTTCAATATTTCAGCTTCGACTCCCTGTATATACTGAAAGTGCATTGTTTTACATTAGCTGCTATTCTGAGAACTAAAAGTAATATCTTTCGCTTTTAAGATTCTATGCGAACACTCCAAAACGTAGATAACATCATCTTTGACCTGGGGGAGGTTATCCTGGATCTAAATCCTCAAAACACTATTCATGAGTTTAACAAACTGATGGGCAAGGATTCAGTTGAACACTATTCGTTTTCTAAACAAAGTGATGTCTTCGACAAATTCGAGACCGGAAAGATCACAGCTGCGGAATTCAGAAATGAACTCAGAGCGATTAGTGGAAAAGACGTGGTAGATGAAGATATCGATCATGCCTGGAATGCTATGTTGGTAGGCATTCCAAAACCGAAGCTTGAAATACTAAAAAAATTGAAAGATCAATTTCAAACTTTTGTCCTCAGCAACACGAATTGTATCCATATAAAGTGGGTAAATAACTATATGGAAGAGCATAAATATGGGAAGTCTCTCAATGAGTTTTTTGACGCAGTCTACTACTCCCATGATATCGGGTTTCGGAAGCCGGATGATGCTGCGTATACCTATATTCTTAAAAAACATCACATTCCGGCAGATCGATCGTTATTCATAGATGACCGCATCGAAAACATAGAAACTGCTGCTCGTCTTGGAATAAAAACCTTCCATATGAAAAATCGGCACAGTTTTTTCGGCTTGTTCGAAGAATATATGTAATTTTTAAGTTGTGAGAATATTAATACTACCAATTTGCCTTCTTTTTTGCCTGTCGTTATTCGCTTCGGATACAGACACAATATTCTTATACGATAATTCAAAAGCAAAAATTGCTGCTTTTCACGATGGCAAGATTCTATCGCCATATAGTAATTCAATTCTCTATACTGTTAAAGGGAATATTGTTTTTACAGGAAATTCCGACTCAAAAGATAACATTCTTTACACTATAGATTCCAGGGATATATTTTCAAAGAGCAAATCTGAAGTCCTTAATAAATCCTCAGACAGCACTATAATTTCGGTGAGAAAGGGAAGAGTTTATATGGGTGACGGCAATGATGAAAGTTCATTGATGGGTTATATTTCAAAGTCAGCCAATATCATTCAGATCAAGAATTTTAAAAATGAGTTGCTAGGATACACTAACTCTGTCGACATTAACCCGGCTGAAACTTTCATGGCGTTTAGTTTTCTTTCTTCTA
Source organism: Chitinophagales bacterium (assembly GCA_013001465.1). Classification (GTDB taxonomy): domain Bacteria; phylum Bacteroidota; class Bacteroidia; order Chitinophagales; family JABDMM01; genus JABDMM01. The sequence goes on from JABDMM010000115.1 coordinate 18,104, forward strand.
AATACTCGATCGGCACAATAACAAAGGCAAGAGTAGATTCAGTGGCTAAACAAGCTGGTTCGTCCGGGCAGGTTTTAGGAAGAGTAAAAGCTCGCTGGTCGGGTGATCCACTTTCAGAATGGATCTGGGATGGTAAGATTCTCAGACCTCGCTTTGTTGGCGATATCTATTATGAATGGGTTTTCGATGGCGAGATCGTCAAACCTCGCTGGCAACATCATATATATGAAGAATGGACATGGGACGGCGAGTCGATCAAACCTTTATGGGCTCAAACTCCGGAGTATGAATATATCTGGAATGGAAGATTATTGAAACCCTACTGGCCAGCAAATGGAAAAATGGAATTTATTCTTGAAGACGGGATGATCTCACCTTATCTCGGAAGCCCTCGAGGTGAAGAGTGGATAATTGAAGGCAATGTTCCACTTCCGTTGATATTTATTATTGCTTTAGGAATAGCATACCGTTAATTTCATCGCTCGGATTCGAAGTATTCTCTTTCGATCGACAAGTCGACTTTCGGATAACGGGACTGCATCTCATCAATTTTTTTAATCTGATCCTCAACAAAGATCTTATGCTGTTGGGTATGCGAGTTTGTCGGACGGTGATTTGCAGCTTGAACAATAGATCTTACTTCTTGCATGATCTTTCTACTGGCTTCAGAAATTAAATGCGTTATAAATTTTCCCCAGATCATCTTAATTGCTAAACGATTCGGATGAACAAGATCTTCAGCATAAAATCTGTAATCTCTTAACTCATCCACAACGAACTCATACGCTGGAAAATAGAAAACCGCCTCATCCCGTTTACAAAGTTCGTTCACTGCTAATATCAGGCTTGCCTTGCTTCTTTGATTCTCTATCATCCCATCTCTGAAGTGCCTGACCGGGCTCACCGTAAATAGAAACTTGGCATCTGCATTTTCTTTTCTAATTTCAAAGATGGTTGATTGCAGTGCCTTTATAATAGTTTCAGGGTTCAGCATATATCTTGAGAATTCGCTATCCGGTTGTTTATGGCAGTTCGCCACTACTTTTTTATCATTGATCTTCTCATAAACAAAAGCTGTACCCAAGGTAATCGTGATCACTTTTGCTTCTGTGATCGCTTGCTTGGCTTCTGCAATTTTATCGTTGATCTTGTCCAAGGTTGAATCTGCCGAAGTAGAAGAAAAGTCACCATGATGATCAAAGCTGAAATACAGTTCATTTTGAAAAAACAAGTCAGATTCAGTGTATACCTTATTGGAGCAAACATTCCTGATAGCATTACAGATCGAGATCGGGTTGTAGAGAATACCGAATGGATTATTGATCACCTGGAATTTATTCTCATTCAGCAAGCTGCTGATATTCTCAGAGAAGCAGGAGCCAAACATGATAACAGTATCACCATATTCGATCTGAAAAGGATAATCCGGAAATTTAACTTCGGTAGAGAGCTTCATTATTTTGTGAGTGCTGCTGTAACTTCGATCTCGATCACCATGTCAGGATCGATCAAATTAGAAACCTCTACCAGAGTGGCTGCCGGAGGAGATTTCTTGAAAAACTCATTTGCAACAAGAGCTACATCCTTCCACTGAGTGACATCGGTGACAAAATATCGAACTCTGATCACCTGGTCAATGCTGCTATTGTTTTCTTTAAGGATCACCGCTATTCTTTCAAGGACAGATCTGGCTTGAGCCTCCATCTCACCCGGATAAAGAACCCGGTCTCCATCCATGGAAGTTGTCCCTGCAATTTCTATAATTCCATTGTGAATTACTGCTCTCGAATACGCTGCTTTTTCCTCGAATCCTGATGAAGATGATATTCGTTTCATGCCATAAAAATAGCACGAAGAGATTGTATCTACATGAATTAATTCACCTTTCTCCCGGAAGCTTTGCGTTGCTTGATATCCCAATCCCGAATTTCTTTAAGATTCACAAGCAAATGAGCTGTCGAGCTTTCAGGCGAAGTATAATAGGCTACATCATTATAAGTAACTCTGCCTACGCGGTTATTCCATTCTGAGGCGAAAAGAAAAAACTGTTCTCCCTTTTTCGGATTTGGTCCGAAAGTTAAAAAGTGAGCATCATCGATCTCGAAACTGATCCCCACTCTATCTTCATCTGGAAAATAAACAGCGATACCCGGCGTACCTTTCTTGATAACGACCTCTTCGACCTTCTTTCCATCTACAACTTTTATCTTTCCGGATTCTATTTTGATCTTACCATCAACAAGCTTTCGCTGAAGGATGATATCTTCTGAGGTATAGAATTGAATTCTTTGGACGTCTGCTCTGTTCCAATCATTTTCGATCTGCAATTGCTTTGTATATGGGATCAGGTTCTTGCTGCAGGAAGACAGACCTAGAGCCAAAACCGAAAGGAGTATTAAGTGTTTCATATCACATCAGATTTAAGTTTCTTTACGTACAATTAAAGTGCCAAACTTGGAAATTGGTGGTAATACGTTTTATTTATGATGTACTATTTTGGTTTCGGCGTTATTTTATTGTTTAGTTATCTTCTTGCTAAGAGGAATGAAAGAAGAGGTTATAATTTCTGGTCCAATTTTATTTTAAATGTTGTGGCGTGGACGGGGATCTGTGCGATATTTATTGGATTGATGTAGTCCTTTTATTTGACAGCGTAGAATTTTTACCGCAGAGGGCGCTGAGGTTTTTACCGCAGAGGACGCTGAGAATTTTTACCGCAGAGGGCACAGAAAATTTACTTTCGAAACTAGTGTAGGATCAGGTTATCCTGAAATACCTTTTTTGCTGCATTTACTTTTACGATATACATTCCAGCCTCAAGCTCAGAAACATCGATCTTGTTTAGACCTTTGCTCAGGTTACTTTCAGAATAAATTAACTGTCCTGTCACAGAGTAAATCTCAAGAGACCTCACATCCTTAATAGTGGCAATGTCAATATGGAAATAGCCACTTGAAGGATTAGGATAAATGCGAAGACCATTTATAATTTCTGTTTGTTCTATAGCGGTTGGGTCTGAGTCTTCAACTTTAAATCCATCGAATGCCGCATCTACGATATGTCCAGCGATCGCAAAATCAGAAGTCTCAACGTATAATCTCATATTATCGGTCGGAGCGAGATAATCATTTAAGTTAAACGATCGATCTTTCCATTGATTTGTATTCAATTCATCTGCATCCACAATTTCAAGAACCACATTATCGGTTCCGTTAGTGATCCGAATAGTTAGCTCATCATCAAGTGCTGGTGGCGGAGTACCATTTCCGCCTCCATTATAAAACCAGCGAGCATACGAAAGCACTGGAGCGTTCATTCCGCTGAGATCAAAAACCGGTGAGAAGAGTATCATAGTGCCATCATCCACATCATTTGCTCCGGCATTTCCAGCAGTGTTACCGGTCACCCAGCTTTTCTGTCCGAAATCTGAAGCGATGTCGAAGTTTGGTTGGGTCACATCACCATTAAAAGTTGCTTCCACTGGTACGCCTCTTTCCCAAATTCCTGCAGTCGCATTCCCTGAAACTGACCATCCGAAATCCATGATGAAATCATCGTAATAGATCCCATCTTCGATCGAGATTATAATATTAGGCGTATTTTTATCTATCAGCTGGTTAGTGGCATAGTTTTCTGTCATATAGCCCCATTTTCCAGCATAAATATTGTAGTTAGCTTCTATAAATGCATTGGAAGTGAAGTATCCTCCGGAATTTGCTTCTAACTCGATCTCATAATCATCTGTTATAAAAATTACCTTAGCTGCATCAACACCAAGACCTGTATTTTTATCTATGATCTGGCCTTCAAAAGTAAAAACCTCCTGAATTCCAGGACTCGTCAAAAGTCCTGCCCGGCTAGTATTTAGAGTACTCTCCATGAGATCTACCTGGCCATCGGTAAATAGATTCATGCAGGCATCATTTACGTAATCCATATAATTCATTGGCATATCCGGATTATCATTTGGAACTTCGGTACACGTATTTTGATTTGTACCGGTTATGCATCCATAATTTGCAGAAAATGTTGGAGGAGTATCACAGATGTCATCCCCCTGAAAACCACAATTGGAAGCATTGTTTCCTGAGCAACCGCCTTGAAAGGTATGTAACAGACCTAAGTAATGGCCAACCTCATGTGTTCCTGTACGACCTCTGTTATAAGGGCTGGCACCGGGAAAATTATTTGTGGTTGAAGATCCAACATACCTGTAATCTAGAACAACACCATCTCTATTTGGGTTTGTGCCCGGAAGTGTCGCATAGCCGAGTATTCCATTATCCATATCAGCGATCCATATATTGAAATACAAATTCGCATCCCATGTCGTAGCCGGTTTGATCGAGTTATCTATTGTCCCTGTATTGCTTATTTGTCCATAGTTGTGGCGTGTTATTCCGGAAGTTGGATTGCCATTCGGGTCTACTGCTGCCATAATGAACTCAATATCCATCGAACCTGCAATGGATTTAAATACATTAGGAGTATTCCCGGAATCCGGATTAAAACGATTAAAATCCTCATTTAAAACCTGTATTTGAGAGTACAACTGCATGGAATCGAGATTTGATCCAAGACCGACAGCTTCTCCGGCATGCAATACATGAAAAACTACTGGGATTCTATATTGAGCAACTTTATTACTTGCATTAGAAAATTGCTGATTATACTGAAGGATCTTTGCTCTCTCTGCTTTTATTGCTTTAAACTCATCTGGATTCTGAATACTGAGCTGTTCAAGAATTTGATCTGTATAACATCTGTGGATCTGCTGTGCTTGAGAGCTTAAAGAGAACATAACTGTGACAAGCAAGGGGATAAAGAATCTTTTCATAAAATTGGATTAGATGTATCGTAAAGAGGCCACAAAAATACAAAATTTTAGCCAGAGTCTCTTCCACCTAATGCTTCATAGATAGAAGTAACTTTTAATGTGACAAAAAACTGAGTTTATTGTTCATCTACTAATGAATATAAAATAGAATTAATCAGTGACAAAATCAAGCTAAAAAGCAATGCCCACCAGAAATTTTCGACACTGAAGCCTGCAAGCAGATAATCGGCGATCATGATGACACATGAGTTGATAACCAGAAGAAAAAGTCCCAAAGTTAAGACCGTGAGAGGTAATGTAAATATTACAAGAAGAGGTTTGATCGTTACATTGAGCAAAGCGATAATAAGCGCAGTTAATATCGCATGACCGTAGTTGAGCACAGAAACTCCGCTTAGAAGATATGCTGTAAGAATAACAGCAAAGCCGGATATAAGTATTTTTACGAGTATTCTTATCACTGCATAAACATACAAAAAAACAAGAATGGAGCTTACATATTTCGTCTGTACTGACCGCCTACTTTATAAAGTGCATGTGTGATCTGTCCAAGAGATGCAATTTTGCTTGCTTCCATTAAATCGGTAAAGATATTCTTCCCTTCGAGCGTGATCATTTGGAGATTTTTTAGTGTTTCAGGTTGCTGTTCTTGACATCTCTTCTTGAGTTCTTCAAGAGTGCGGATTTGAAACTGTTTTTCATCTTCGGTAGATCTGATGACTTCTTCAGGTATGATCGTTGGAGAACCCTTAGAACTGAGGAATGTATTTACGCCAATAATAGGATATTCTCCCGTATGTTTAAGCGTTTCATAATATAGCGATTCTTCCTGTATCTTACTTCTCTGATACATCGTCTCCATTGCGCCAAGGACCCCGCCCCGTTCCGTTATCCTATCGAACTCAGACAAAACTGCTTCTTCCACTAAGTCAGTAAGTTCCTCGATAATAAAAGCTCCCTGAATTGGATTTTGATTTTTAGCCAGACCTAGCTCATGATTGATGATCAATTGGATCGCTACTGCTCTTCTTACCGATTCTTCCGTTGGAGTCGTGATCGCCTCATCATATGCATTTGTATGAAGGGAATTGCAGTTATCATAAATTGCATATAGCGCCTGAAGTGTCGTTCGAATATCGTTAAACTGGATTTCCTGAGCATGAAGTGATCTGCCAGATGTTTGGATATGATATTTCAACTTTTGAGATCGCTCATTTGCTCCATATTTCAACTTGAGCGCTTTAGCCCATATTTTTCTTGCAACCCTTCCGATAACTGCATACTCCGGATCAACTCCATTCGAGAAGAAAAAAGAAAAATTATGCACGAATTTGTCGACATCCATTCCACGAGAAACATAGTACTCGAGAAAGGTAAAACCGTTTGCCAGAGTAAATGCTAACTGACTGATCGGGTTTGCACCAGCTTCAGCGATGTGATAACCTGATATAGAAACCGAATAAAAATTACGCACCTTTTGGTCTATAAAATACTGCTGAACATCTCCCATGAGTTTTAATGAGAACTCAGTTGAGAATATACATGTATTCTGTGCCTGGTCTTCTTTTAGGATATCTGCTTGCACAGTTCCACGCACATTTGCAAGTGTATGACTTTTAATTTCCTCATAGACTTCAGCTGAAAGAACTTTATCACCTGTTGTCCCTAGCAACATCAGTCCCAGGCCATCATTTCCCTCCGGCAGATCGCCATTATATTGAGGCTGTTTGTCGTTTTTGAAAATGACCTTAAGCTTTGCTTTAACCTCTTCTTCAAGCCCATTTTCTTTAATATACTTTTCACACTGCTGATCGATAGCAGCATTTAAAAAGAATGCGGTTATTATAGCTGCCGGACCATTGATCGTCATCGACACCGAAGTCTTTGGATTGCAGAGATCAAAACCGGAATACAGTTTTTTCGCATCATCAAGACAACAAACTGAAACACCTGAGTTTCCTATTTTACCATATATATCTGGTCTGTGATCAGGATCTTCACCATAAAGCGTAACAGAATCAAATGCGGTAGACAATCGTTTTGCAGGCATTCCAAGAGACACGTAATGAAAACGTTTATTCGTCCGTTCGGGTCCGCCTTCACCGGCAAACATTCGAGTTGGATCCTCGCCTTCTCTTTTAAAAGGGAAAACTCCAGCTGTGAAGGGGAAACTACCTGGGACATTTTCCTGCTTCAACCATCGCAACAGGTCTCCCCAAGCCTGATATTTCGGAGTACTGATCTTGGGGATGTTTATGTGCGAGAGTGACTTTGAATGAGTATCGACTTTAATTTCTTTATCTCTCACTTTAAATACATATTCGTCATCCTCATATCTTTTCTTAAGTTTCGGCCAACCTTCGAGCAAGGACAAATTTTCGGGTTTCAGGTTCTTTCTGAATGAAACTATCTTTTCATCTAATTCTGAAGGAGAATGTTCACCCAGGATCATTTTTGATTGCTCAAGATTGTAGACTTTCTGTGCTATATCAGATTGCTCTTCTACTTCCTTATTATATCCTCGAATAGTTTCAGAGATTTCTGAAAGATAACGAACACGCTTAGGAGGAATGATATAGATCTTTTCAGACATCTCCGTGCCCGGATTGAAACCGGATTTCAAATCTGCCTTGGTCTTTTCGTTCAACACTTCCAGTATGCGAACATAGAGATTGTTCATCCCGGGATCATTGAACTGTGAAGCTATGGTACCGACTACGGGTAACGAATCATCGTCGGCTTCGAATTGGTTATGATTTCTTTTGAATTGTTTCTTTACATCTCGAAGGGCATCGAGAGCGCCACGCTTATCGAATTTATTGATCGCTATGATATCTGCAAAATCAAGCATATCGATCTTCTCTAATTGTGAAGCAGCACCATACTCAGGGGTCATAACATATAATGAAGCGTCTGAGAAATCGACGATCTCAGTATCTGATTGACCTATACCTGATGTTTCGAGAATGATCAGATCAAACTTTGCATATTTTAAAACATTCAAAACATCATCAATATATTTTGAAAGGGCCAGATTCGATTGTCTTGTCGCAAGAGAACGCATATAGACTCTGTCATTATAGATCGAATTCATTCTGATCCGATCACCCAACAACGCTCCACCGCTCTTTCTTTTTGAAGGATCAACAGAAACGATAGCGACTTGTTTGTCATCAAAATCAATAAGAAACCTGCGAACCAATTCATCGACAAGTGAAGATTTCCCTGCACCGCCAGTTCCTGTAATTCCCAGAACAGGAGTTGCGGACGTTTTAGCTTCCTTTCTAATGATGGCCATCATCTCTCCGTACTGCGAACCGTAATTTTCAATACCGCTGATCACTTTTGCGATCGCACCTTTATCTGCAACACCTTTGATCTTGAATTCTCCATTGAGTTGTTCACCGATCGCGTAATCGCTTTGTTTTAGCAAATCGTTGATCATACCCTGAAGCCCCATTTCTCTTCCATCATCAGGAGAATAGATCTTATCTATTCCGTACTTATGAAGCTCTTCAATTTCACTTGGCAGAATGGTTCCGCCACCTCCACCGAAAATTTTAATATGGCTTGCGCCATTCTCTTGCAGCAGGTCGTGCATATATTTAAAAAACTCGACATGCCCGCCTTGATAAGATGTTATTGCAATAGCCTGAACATCTTCCTGAATCGCACAGTCTACAATTTCCTGAACCGATCTGTTATGTCCGAGATGGATCACCTCGGCACCGCTGGATTGAAGTATACGTCTCATAATATTGATGGCAACATCATGACCATCGAATAAAGATGCGGCAGTTACAATCCTGATCTTATTTGTAGGTGTGTATTTTGAAGGAGTCTCCATACTATAGAAATTCAATTACAAATTTACGAATTATCCTTCCACTCTTGTTTACATCTTAGATTTACTTTCTGAAGGATTTTAACCAACTTTGTACGCTGAAACTCACTCAACCATGGCAGATTTAAAAGAACTACAAGATATCGCTTCGCAAATCAGAAGAGATGTTATTCGAATGACTCATAGCGCAGGATGTGGGCATCCGGGAGGAGCACTTGGTTGCGCCGACTTCTTTTCAGCACTCTATTTCGATATCATGGATCACAATAGCGATTTTAAAATGGATGGTGTTGGAGAAGACATTTTCTTTCTCTCCAATGGACATATTTGCCCGGGTTGGTACAGTGCTCTTGCCAGAAGTGGATATTTTGAAAATAGCGAACTAGCGACTTTCCGACAAATAGACTCAAGATTACAAGGTCACCCTGCTACAGAAGAACAACTTGAAGGGATCCGTGTTGCTTCCGGTTCACTTGGACAAGGGTTATCTGTTGCTCTTGGCGCTGCCTTGACTAAAAAACTGAATGGTGATGATCACCTTGTTTATACTCTTCATGGCGATGGTGAGATCCAGGAAGGTCAGATCTGGGAAGCGCTTATATTTGGAGCGCATCATAAGATCGATAATATCATCGCAACGATAGACAACAACGATAAGCAGATCGACGGACCCGTTCATGAAGTTATGTCACTCGGCGATGTTTCCCAGAAGATCAAATCATTTGGATGGGAAGTTCTATCAATGAATGGCAATGATATGCAAGACGTTGTTCAGACCGTTTCAAAAGCAAAGTCGATGACTGGGCAAGGAAAACCAATTTGTATCGTTATGAATACGTTAATGGGTTATGGAGTAGACTTCATGGAAGATGATCACAAATGGCACGGTGTTGCGCCAAATGATGAACAGGCTGAAAAAGCGCTCACCCAACTCGAAGAAACATTAGGTGATTACTAAGCATATGTTCAAAACATTCCTACTTCTTTTTATTGTCTTTGCTTTTCTGTCATGTAACAACGACTCACTTCCACTACCTAGTTCAGCAGGAGGATTTGATCAAGTCATGATCGTCATCAGCGATGATCTGAAGGTTGAGATGAAAGACTCGATCAACAAATATTTTGAAACTCCTTATTTAGTGCTGAATCAAAATGAAGCATCTCTCGATGTTGGAACAGCAACCTATCCTAAGCTAAACAGTTTAATGAAGCGTTTTAGAAATATTATTTTCATAGGATTGAAGGATGGAAATCAGGCAACGGATAAGTATGTTAAGAGTCAGGTTAAGTCTTTAAATACAGTTGAGTTCCGAAAGAATATGTGGTCTCAGCCTCAGATAGCATCTTTTTACTTGACAGAAAACAAAGAAACCCTTAAAAAGACGTTTGCTTCTTTTGCAGGTTCTTTGCGAGACAAGTACCTCGATTACGAGCTTAATGAATATTCTCAGCTGGCGTTTGCGAGTGGCTATAACGCTGGATTAAACAAGCAGTTCGAAGAAAACTATTCCTTTAGCTTGAGGATTCCAAAGGACTACATCCTCGCAGAAAATGACAGTGGTTTTATATGGCTTCGCCGTGATGATCCTGAAGCAATTGTTAATTTGATGATCTATGTTCAATCAGACTCAATTGCATCAAAAGGGATTGAAACCAGAAACGTTTTAGGTAAAAAGTATGTCTCATCCCAGGTGAAAGGAGCATATATGGGCACCGACACTTTAATAGATCCACTCATTGAACGAATAGATATAAATGGAGCGCAAGTTGTAGAATCTCGTGGTTTATGGCGGATGTACGGAGATTTTAAAGGCGGCCCGTTCTTAAATATCGTTTATCGCGATGAAAGCAATCAGAGGAATGTCTTTATAGAAGGATTTATATATGCTCCTGGTGAAAAAAAGAAAATTTACCTTCGACAATTAGAAGCGATCCTGGCAACTTTTTCGCTGGATACATCGACATAAACAATATCATCAAAAGAACTTCACGATTACATTTTCTTCTTCAAATCGACTCGCTATATTTTCCTAATTTTGGCCTTCAATTTTATTCATCCTGATGCTATCATATATAAAAGGAAATATCACCTTCAAAAGTCCCGCATTTGTCATTTTAGAATTGGGTGGAATTGGTTATGAGGTGCAGATTAGCTTGCACACATATAGCCAAATTCAATCCAAAGAAAATTGCAAACTATTTACGTATATGAACGTAAAATCCGAAGGTCAATCAGTTTCTGCATTTGAATTGTACGGATTTGCAGATAGTGGAGAGAGAGAAGTGTTCAAACACCTTATTTCCGTTTCAGGAATAGGAGCGAATACTGCAAGGATGATGTTGTCGTCGATGAGCCCAAGTGATGTGAGACAAGCAATTGTCGATGAGAATGTGGCTGTGATCCAGAGTATTAAAGGCATAGGGCCGAAAACTGCAAAACGATTGATACTGGAATTAAAGGAAAAGTTATTTAAAACTCAAACGTCCGAAATTATTTCTTCAAGTTCTCACAATACGACCAAAGATGAGGCGTTATCAGCACTAGTCTCATTAGGAATTAACAAGTCCAAAGCGGAAAAAGCTGTTTTTAGTGCGCTAAAGACCAAAACTTCCGAGCCTATGAGCGTTGAAGCATTAATTAAGGAATCATTAAAAAACATCTAGAGGAGAAATTTTTGACCCATAAGTGAGCTCACCTACCAAAATATGGCTTTCGATCGCCACTGCTATTCTATTCTTTGCGCAGACTTCCAAAGCGAACCACCCTGCATGGCCTTTACAGTTCAATGCAAATGTCTTTCCAAGTCTGGCAGAACTTCCAGACAGTAACGATAACGGGAAACTTAAATATCCGATAAAAGATAGAAGTGGAGATTTTGTCACAGATTCTGATGACAATCCATTTAATCTTAAAGATCCTCCTGCGATAGAACAGACAGTCGAATACGATCCTGTTACCAATAGCTATATTGTTACTGAAACAATTGGAGGCTTCTACGTGAAACCTCCGACATACTATACTTACGACGAGTATCTTCAATATACACTGGATAACGAAATGGAAGAATACTGGGACAGCCGTTCCGATGCGATCAACATTCTTCAGAAAAGCAATCTCATTCCTCCTATTGAACTTACCAGACAGAAAACAGGTATTAAGATCCCTATCGAGATCAGACCGCAGGGTAATATTGATTTGACCATCGGTGGAAATTTCCAAAAGATCGGAAACCCAACGCTGCCAATTCAGCAAAGAAAACAAGGGAGTTTCGACTTTGATATGGACATCAATATGAATGTTCTTGGAAAAATAGGAGATTTCGTCCAGGTCAACTTCAACTACAATACAAAAGCGACTTTTGATTTTGACAACCAGATAAAACTGGAGTACACCGGTGATGAAGATGATATCATTCAGGAGTTTAAAGCTGGTAATGTTGACTTCCCGCTTAACACTCAGTTGATCCAGGGTAGTCAGGCACTATTTGGTTTCAAACCCACACTCAGATTCGGGCGACTTACCTGGTCTTCTGTGATATCGGAACAAAAATCAAAGAAGCAATCCATCGTACTTGAAGGAGGAGCGCAGACCCAGAAATTCAGCATCGATGTTGATCAATATGATGAAAACAGACACTTCTTCTTATCCCAGTTTTTCAGAGACCAATACAATAAAGCTTTATCCGACCTTCCGATCATAAACACACTTGTCGATATTTCGAAAGTTGAGGTTTGGGTAACCAACCAACAAGGAACAACAGAAAATGTGCGTGATATTGTTGCCTTTATGGACCTCGGAGATGGTGATCCATACAGTAATCAAATCAATACGTTTGGATTAAACAAGAAACCTGATAATGCTGCCAATGACCTTTATGGCAGGTTAAAGAAAAGTGATGCAGGTCGATCGATCAATGCTATCGAAGCTGATCTGCAAACACGGCTCAACCTAACTGCGGTTCAGGATTTCGCTAAAACCTATGCTAAGAAACTCTCTCCTTCTGAATACACCCTTCATCCACAATTAGGATATGTCTCGCTAAATTCAACTCTTCAGCCGGATGAGGTTCTGGCAGTGGCGTTCGAGTATACTTTTAACGGACAAAAATTCAAAGTGGGGGAATTCGGTTATGAAGTACCGCCAGACTCCGCCTCCGGAAGCAAAGTCCTTTATCTTAAAATGCTGAAAAGCACATCCGTTAGACCCAATCTTCCGATTTGGGACCTGATGATGAAGAACATTTACTCACTTGGAGCATTCCAGATCGGGCAGGAAGATTTTAAACTTGATATATATTATAATGATCCGGGACAAGGAGTTAAGAGGTTCCTACCTAAAGGAAATTTAAAAGGGATCCCGCTCATTAGATTGCTGAATCTGGATAATCTAAATAATCAAAACGATGCCCAACCAGACGGTATATTTGATTTCGTTCCCGGGGTCACCATAAACCCACAACGTGGAAAATTGATCTTCCCTGTTGTTGAACCTTTTGGTGATGATCTTAGAGATGAATTCGAAGCCGCTGGAGAACCGGATCTTGCAGATCAGTTTGTATATGATCAATTATATGACTCGACCAGAGTTATCGCACAGCAGTTCCCTGAGTTTAACCGTTTCTCCATGAGAGGAGAATACAAGGGAAACAACTCTTCCGATATTTCTTTGGGAGCTTTCAATATTCCTAAGAATTCTGTAAGTGTTTCTATGGGTGGACAAAAACTTGTTGAAGGGGTTCATTATACAGTCGATTATAACCTCGGTAGGATTAAGATCATCGATGAGTCGATCGTTAATTCCGGAAACCAGATCAAAGTTGATTTTGAGAATAATGCCTTATTCGGGTTTCAAGTAAAGAGTTTGTTTGGTACAAGGCTGGATTATAAGATCAGTGATAATTTCAATATCGGTGGTACAATAATGAAGCTGAAGGAGAGACCATTTACTCAGAAGGTCAATATCGGAGATGATCCGATTTCAAACTCCATTATGGGACTTGATCTTAATTATAAAACTGAAGCTCCGTTCTTAACCAGAGCGCTCGATAAGCTTCCATTATACGATACAAAAGAGATCTCGACAATTGGAGTTACTGCAGAAGTAGCACATTTAAGACCTGGTCACTCAAAAGCGATCAGTAGCACCGATAATGAAGGTGTGGTCTATCTCGATGATTTTGAAGGAACGAGTAGCGGTTATGATCTTAAATTTCCTGCTCTTGCCTGGAAACTATCCAGTACACCAAGGAATTCAAAGAGCAGTAGTGGAAATATCCTTTTCCCGGAAGCAGATGAGATCGATGATCTGGACTATGGCAAGAACAGAGCATTGATGGCATGGTATAATATAGATCCCGTATTCCAAAGAAATACTTCAGCAACGCCTCAATATATCAAGAGTAGTCCATGTAATTACATCAACCATTACACAAAAGAGATCAGACAAGAAGAAGTCTTCCCAAATAGAGACAATACAGATTTCACCAATACAACCATTTTAACTTTCGATGTTTCGTTCTTTCCTAATCAAAGAGGGCCTTACAATTTTGATGTTAGCAGGGTAAATAATGATGGCACCTTGCAAGATCCAAGATCGAGATGGGGTGGGATTATGCGTAATATCGACAATTCCGATTTTGAAGCAAGCAATGTTGAATTCATTGAATTCTGGGTTCTTGATCCATTTATTGATGATGCTTCTCCTCAAAGAGAAGGTTCGATGTATATCAATCTTGGAAACCTTTCTGAAGATATTTTGAGAGATTCCAGAATGTCGTACGAGAATGGTTTGAAAGCGAATCTATCCGATATGGATAAAACTGAGTGGGCTCGGGTACCAAAGATCCCACCGATCACGAATTCATTTGATACAGATCCAAATTCGAGAGCTTATCAGGATGTAGGATTCGATGGTGTAGATGATATTGATGAAAGCACGCATTATAGTGACTTCTTTCAGGCGATCCCGACAACAACATGGAACCAGAATGTAAAAGATAACTTGAGTACTGATCCAGCTTCTGACAACTACTTGTCTTTCCGGGCAGAAGAGTACGATGATATTCAAGAAGATATTGTTGAGCGTTACAAATATTATAACAACCCGGATGGGAATTCACCTATCGCCGGAGATAACGATGTGTTTTCTCAAGCAGCAACTTTCCAGCCTGATATTGAGGATTTCAATCGAGATAATAGCCTTAGTACAACAGAGGAGTATTTTCAGTACGAAATACCGATCTATCCTAACATGGATGTAGACAATCATCCATATATCGTTTCTAAGTCAACAAATCCTGGGTACGAAGACCAGTTGAACAATTGCGCAGACAACAGAGATTATAACTGGTACCAGTTTAAAATTCCAATTCGCGAGTATGATTCGAAAGTTGGGAATATTCAGGATTTCAAATCCATTCAGTTTATCAGAATGTTCCTAACCGGTTTTGCTGATTCATTGACAATGCGTTTTGCAACATTTGACCTGATAAGAAACCAGTGGAGAACATACCAGTTCAATCTGGATGAATCGATCGATAACGTTCAGGTTGAACCTGAGCCCGAAGCAGTATTTAACGTGTCCTCTGTGAGTCTCGAAGAAAATTCAGAGAAAGAGCCTGTCAACTATGTACTTCCTCCTGATATCGAAAGGGAGTCTGGTGTTGGAACTACGAGCAGTGGCGCTGTATTGTTGAATGAGCAGTCCCTGGCGATCAATGTATGCGACCTTGCCGATGGCGAGTCCAAAGCTGTTTATAAAACCCTGGATCTCGACTTCCGGAATTACAAAAAACTGAAAATGTTTGTTCATGCAGAGGCTGCAGACAACCAAAGTCTGGGCGATGGAGAAATCACAGCATTCATCCGCCTTGGATCTGATTTTAAAGACAACTATTACCAGTATGAAGTACCATTAACAATTACTGCTCCTGCTCCTGCTAGCGGTTATGATCCGGTTGCAGACCGAAGATTAGTTTGGCCTTTAGAGAATGAATTTGATCTGGTATTAGAAGATCTCATCAACGTTAAGATCAAGAGGAATAGTCAGAGCTTCCCTGCAAATGTGCCATTTAAGGTAATCCAGCAGGACCCGAACGATCCAATTGGTAAAATTCTTACTGTTGTAGGTAACCCTGATCTTGGCTTGGTTAAAACGGTGATGATCGGGATTAAGAATCCTGCGAAGGATGATCCAAATAATCCGCTGGTACTTTTCTATAATGAAGCTGATGATGGCCTTCCTAAGTGTGCCGAGCTTTGGTATAACGAGCTACGCTTATCAGGACTCGATGAAGAAAGCGGTACCGCTGCACTAGCTTCTGTAAATATGAAACTTGCTGATCTTGGAAATATTCAATTTTCAACGAGTATGCACACCATTGGTTTTGGTCAGCTTGAGCAACAAGTCGATGACCGGTTCCAGGATCGTTTCTTCCAATATGATCTCTCTTCCAATATTGAGCTAGGTAAGTTTCTTCCAGAAAAATGGGGTATCAGAATTCCTTTTTATGGTAGCATCTCCCAATCCTTCAGTACTCCTGAGTATGATCCTTACCAACTAGATGTTCCTTTCGAAAATAATTTCGATACAATAAAAGCCAACTTTGGAGTTGACTCTGCCAGAGGTTATCGTCAAAGTGTTCAGGAAATAGTGACCAGGAAAGGATTTAACTTCACAAATGTCAGGATCATTGGATCCGGTAAGGGGAAACCCCGGTTTTATAGTCCGTCTAATTTCAATTTTACATACGCATATAATGTGATTGAAAAGTCCGATCCATATGTTGCCAGCGATCGACTAGAAGATTATCTGGGAGCTTTAGGATACAACTTTTCACCAACGCCGAAATATATCAATCCGTTCAAGAATGCTATTAAATCGAAATCCAAATGGTTTGATATCATTAAAGACATCAACCTGAATTTCATTCCGAGTAATTTTGGATTTAACACTCAATTGAACAGGCAGTTTGGAGAATTACGTTTGCGATCATTTGGGGAAGATGTGACCATCGAACCAACATATAATAAGTTCTTTACGTGGAATAGAAACTATACTTTTAAATACAATCCTTTTAAATCGCTGTCTATAGATTTCACGGCATCTAATAGAGCAAGGATCGATGAACCTCTTGGGCGCATAGATACCAAGGATAAGAAAAAAGAGCTTTGGGATAATCTCAAGAGTTTTGGCAGAACTACCAATTACAACCATTCTACAAATATCAACTACAACGTCCCGATCAATAAGATCCCGATACTGAGTTGGATCAAGGTAAAAGCAGGTTATAACTCTACATATACCTGGACTACAGCGCCACAAGTCAAAGGTGAGCTACCGGGTGAGCTTGTCCTGGACAGCAGAGGTAACACGATATCCAACAGCCAAAACTTCAGATTAAACAATGATTTCAATTTCAAGAGTCTTTATGATAAATCAGATTTCTTAAAGCAATACAACAAGAATGCACCGCCAAAAACAAAAGAAGACCGGCAAAAGCAAATTGAGAACATCACCAACGCGAGGGAAAAGATCAAGAAAGACATAGAAAGACTGAAACAACAGCTTGCTGTGACAAAAAAGAAGATCAAGGAAGTCAAGAAAGATGATGATAAGGATCCGGTATCTAAAGAGCAGGAACTGGCCACACTGAAATCTGACAAGAAGAAACTCAAGAAAAACATCAAAGAGAAGAAGAAAGACAAGAAGAAAAAGCAATTGCCTGTTAGACCTGGAGTATCCGCTGCAGTAAAACCTCTGCTGGCATTGAAGAAAATAACCGTAAATTATACAGAGAACAAGGGAACTACTGTTGCTGGTTATCTGCCAAAAACAAAACTTTTCGGACTTAGTGATGGTTTTGGAGAACCGGGATGGAAGTTCGTGTTAGGTGAGCAACCCGGACAATCAATGTTCAAAAGTATCGATGCCCAATCGAGAAACGAATGGCTCGACAATCTCTCACAAGATGGTTTTATATCTACTGATACTCTGTTGAATCAGCGATTTACTCAGAGCTGGTCGAAACAGTTCGATATGAAAATGAATTTTGAGCCATTCAATGATTTCCGTATAGACCTTAATTGGAAAAGAAACTTCTCTCAAAATCACTCGCAGCTATATAAGGTGACTTCCGAAGGTGGCGATTTTGAACACTTAAATGCAATAGATATCGGTTCATACGCGATATCATTCTTCACATGGGGAACAGCATTTGAACAAATCGATTCTACCGGGATCTCGAACGGATACAGAGCTTTCGAGAATAACAGAAAGATCATTTCTCAACGACTACAGGAACAAAACGCGAATTCGATCGGAAGTTTTGTTGATCTTTCCGAAGAAAACCCAACGATCGACACAAATTATGCAAGTGGTTACGGACCAACTTCTCAGGATGTGTTGATCCCGGCATTTATTGCTGCTTATACAGGAAAAGAAGCTACAACTTCAAAGTTGAACCCGATCAACTATATTCCTAAACCAAATTGGCGAATTACCTATAATGGACTAGCTAAAATGCCTTGGGCAAAAGATCTGTTCCAGAGTATTACGATATCGCACGGATATACATCGGAACTCAGGATCAACAACTATGAGACAAACCTTGATTATGATGGAGGTGGAGGTTATCTGGAACCGGCAGAGATCGATACTTTGAATGGAAACTTCTATACACTTTACCGAATACCGAACATTGTTATCAGCGAGCAATTGTCGCCATTGATCGGGATCGATGTGTCGATGAAAAATAATGTCTCAGCAAAATTTGAATTTAAGAAAACCCGAACCCTATCGATGAGTTTTATCGATTACCAGCTGAGGGAAACCAAATCCAAAACAATTACGGTTGGTTTAGGATATAAAGTACGTGGACTTACACTTCCAATTAAGAGAAAAGGTAAGTTTATCAGGCTGCAAAACGATCTGAATTTCAAATTTGATCTTTCTGTAAGAGATAATGTGACGGTGAATCACAGATTGGATCAAAACAGTTCTGAGCCGACACAAGGGTCGAAGAATATATCTATAAATCCATCGATAGATTATACTGTGAATAAACGACTGAACCTTCGCATATTCTTTGATAGAATAAGAACTATTCCTAAGACATCTGCTTCTTTTCCAACGACTAATACAAAAGCCGGGGTAACCATCAGTTTCTCACTTACACAGTAAGGGCAATTTCAATTTTTGATGTATTTTTAGCGCAAAATTATTCTTGATGGAGACGCCCGAAAATTTATACTATACAAATGACCATGAATGGATCAAGGTCGAAGGTGATACAGGAACTATAGGTATAACAGACTTCGCTCAAAGAGAGCTTGGAGATATCGTTTACCTGGAAATTGAGTCGCTAAATGAGTCTCTGGAAACTGAAGAGGTCTTCGGTACCATTGAAGCTGTAAAAACAGTTTCCGATCTCTTTATGCCTGTTTCGGGTAAAGTCATTGAGATCAATACATCCCTTGAAGATAACCCCGAAGTCGTGAACAAAGATCCTTTCGGAGAAGGATGGTTGATAAAAGTAGAGCTGAGTGATAAAAGTCAGCTTGATAATCTACTCACATCAGAAGCATATAAAGAACTTACCAGTGTTTGAGTAATATTAAGCTCAAATATCACCTGCCGATTTTATTCTGGGTGATCCTAACAATATTTTTATCCTTAACACCCGGCAATGAGTTGCCCAAGATAAACTTTTGGCAACATGACAAGATCCTTCATTTTATATTCTACACAGTAATGTCTGTTTTTGGAAGGTGGAGTATAACACAACAATATAAACTATCACGAATACGTTTGAAAATAAAGGCAGTACTCTTTATACTTATATCTGCTTTTAGTATCTTGATTGAAATTTTACAGGGAGAATTGATAAATGGACGATATTTTGATATTTTTGATATTCTCGCTAATTTGCTGGGTACGTTTTTTGGATTGATCATATAATCAATAACATATGGTTTTATTATTTGTAGGAAAAACAATTTTATATCTTATCGGTGGCTTGATAGCCTATATAGGTATCATTCTTGGGATATCATATGGTATCAAAGCACTTGTAAACATTAAAAACAGAGATAAAATAATTGAAGAGAACAGGAACAATCCTGAAATGCAGCCTGCATATATAAAAAAGTATCCAGAAGCGGATCTGAGAAATTTTTCAAAGATGGCATTTCTTGTAGGGATGATTTTTGCTCTTACTACTGTGATCTTTGCATTCACATTTACACCTAGTGATAAGGGGCCGCAAGATCTTGGGACATATCTTGAAGAGGAAGATTTTGAGATAGAACCACCACAAACTCAGCAAAAACCACCACCTCCCCCACCTCCTCCACCACCTGAAATTGAAATCGTGGAAGATGAGGAAGTACTCGAAGAAGAACCTGAAATCGAAGATATTGAAGTTGAGGAGGATGAAATAATTGAAGCTCCTATTATCGAGGAAGAAGAGCCGGCAGAGCCAGACTTTTTTACTATTGTAGAGGACATGCCTGCTTTCAAGGGATGTGAAAATGTAAAGAACAAAGACGAACGTAAAAAATGTACTGATCTGGAAATCCAAAAATATCTTGCTAAGATCCGTTATCCACCTCAGGCTAAGGAACTGGAGATAGAAGGAACTGTAATTATTCGTTTCCTTGTAGATAAGACCGGTGAAGTAGCCGAAGCAACTTTGGTTCGAGGTCCAGATAAAATCTTGAATGATGCCGCTTTACAGCACGTTAAAAACATGCCTAGATGGACACCTGGAAAGCAACGTGGGAAACCTGTGAGAGTGCAGTACATTGTACCTATTAAGTTCAGATTACAATACTGATCTAATTTTTTAACAATTCTTTAAACGATTGGATCTGACTTTCGTCCCCTAGTATTATAAGTTTTGAGTCTAGAGTTAGACTTTCTGAATCCTGCGGGTTGATAATGAAATCCCCATTGTCTTTTCTCAACGCTACGATATATGCACCGGTTTGATTTCTGACATCCAATTCGCCTAGGGTTCTTTTGACTTCTTTTTGAGCTAAATTATCTACTGTGCATTCTTCAAAATAAATGTTTACTCCTCTATGAGAAACTTCATTCAGGAACTCTACCAAATTAGGCTTGGTAACAAGTTGTGCCATATGTAATCCACCTACATGTTCCGGCATGATAACGTGAGTTGCTCCGGCATGCTTTAACTTCTGTTGGGATGAGCGATTTGATGCTCTACTGATAATATTAATATCCTTATTTAACTGAATTGCTGAAAGAACTACATATACATTGTCAGCATCTTTAGGTAAAGTAGTAATAAGTGTCTTTGCTTGCTCTACGTTAAGCTGAATTAGGTGATCTTCGTCTGTTGCATCACCTTCAACAACCCGGAAAGGTTTGTCACCCTCGAATTCTTCTATAATTTGCGGATTGGATTCTATGATCACAAATTCCTTCCCTTCATTGTGTAACTCCTCTACGATCTGCTTTCCCAGCCTCCCAAATCCACAAACAATGATATGATCTTTTAGTTTGGAAATTTCTCGTTGCATTCTGATAGATTTAATTACGCTTTTAAGTTCACCATCGATGATCATCGTCGTCATCGTGCTAATAAAGTATGCAAAAATACCGATATTGGATAAGATCAAGACTGCAGTAAATACTCTGCCTCCGTCTGATAGCGGCTTGACTTCTGTAAATCCGACCGTTGAGACAGTAATTATCGTCATGTATAAAGCCTCTAGAAAGCTGTAGCTCTCAAGAATCATATACCCGACTATTCCCGACAGCAGGATAAAAACAAACAGTGTGATTGCAGTATAAATACGTCTCAGAAAATTCTTTCTAATAGCACGAGACCTCCGATCTATATGAAAATGTTGCATTAGGGCTGAAAAATAGAAATAACTTTTGAATTACATGTTTGAGTATATGTAGGAACTACCAACAATTACACCCATAATTCGTTTTAACTTAATATCCATCGTATTTTTATGAAATTAATGGTATCACTTTTGCGTTGTATAGCAACTGATATGAAAAGAAATTCTATACTTATAATTTTACTACTGCTTTTTGGCGTCGTGATTGGTCAAACCGATCAGGATCATGCTCTTGCTCAGCAATATTATTCCAACGGCGAGTATGAAAAAGCAGCAGAATTGTATGAAAAGCTTTGGGATAAAAATCCTGGAAATACTTTCTATTACAGCAGCTTGTTTAGAACTCTACTGAGTCTGAAAGACTACGACGCGCTGGAAAAAGTTATTAAAAAACAATCCAAAAGAGACAAGAACAATCCCAAATACCTTGTGGATATGGGATATGTCTATAAACAAAGAGGTGAGCTTAATGAAGGTGAAAAGAGCTATGACGATGCTCTCAAGAGTATGTCGGCAGATGAGCGCTTGATCCGAAGTCTCGCAAATACCTTCAACTCCTTTCGTGAAGATGAATATGTAGTCCTTACTTATGAAAAGGGTGCCGAGCTACTCAACAACAGACTTGTATTTAGTTTTGAGCTTGCTAATGCATATCAAAATGCAGGGAAAGATGCCAAAGCAGTTGAGAATTATCTTTTTGCAATTGAAAAAAATCAGAATCAACTTCAAAGAGTTAAGAATAATATCCAAAATTCAAAGGCCAAAAAAGCCCTGTTTAATGAATTGGAGACGCAGCTGTATAAAAAAATACAGCGAAATCCCGATCGGGATGTTTATCCCGACCTTCTAATTTGGTTGTATGTACAAAGAAAAGATTTTGAGTCTGCTCTGATCCAGGCAAAAGCAATAGACCGAAGAAAAAAAGAAAACGGTATGAGAGTATATCGCCTCGCAAAGGCAGCTCTTACAGAAAAAAATTATGAAAGTGCGATCGATGCATACGAATATATTCTGGATAAAGGGAAAGCAAACGATTTGTATGTAACTGCAAAGAGAGAATTGTTGAACTGCCGTAAAGAACGTTTGGAAAATAATGTGGACTACACAGTTCAGGATGTAAATTTTTTAAGGAAAGAGTACTTATCTTTTCTAGATGAAAATGGCAAAAATCCGGCAACTGCCTCTACGATAAGGGAACTGGCTCAGCTGGAAGCATTTTATTCTCACGATCTCGACGCGGCGATCGGTATACTGGAAGAACTCATAGCTATGCCAAGTCTTCCTGGCAAGATCAAATCTATGTGTAAACTTGACCTTGGAGATTATTATGTACTGAAAGGGGATGTTTGGGAAGCCACTTTACTTTATGCCCAGGTCGATAAATCTGAAAAGGACTCTCCTATCGGTGAGGATGCCAGATTTAGAAATGCTAAACTTTCGTACTATAAAGGAGAATTTGAATGGGCGCAGGCGCAATTGAATATTTTAAAAGCTTCTACCACAGAGCTGATCGCGAATGATGCTTTGAACTTGTCGATCTTTATTATGGATAACTTAGGACTAGACACTGTTTTACTTCCCATGGAAATGTTCTCCAGGGCGGAACTTCTCATGTTCCAAAATAGAGACGATGATGCAATAGAAGTCTTGGACTCGATCAATCTATATTTTCCCGGACATAACCTCACTGATGATATTCTCTTTGCTAAAGCTAAGATCCATTTCAGGAAAAAGGATTTTCCTAAAACACAGGAATTTCTAGAAAATGTAATTAATATTTATGGCGATGATCTTCTTGCAGATGATGCTACTTTTATGCTGGCAGAAATGCATGAAAAGCAATTTGGAGATACAGAAAAAGCCATGGAGCTATACAAGGATATCATCATCAACTTCAAAGACAGTGTTCTTGTTGTCGAG
Source organism: Chitinophagales bacterium (assembly GCA_013001465.1). Taxonomy (GTDB): domain Bacteria; phylum Bacteroidota; class Bacteroidia; order Chitinophagales; family JABDMM01; genus JABDMM01. Next base: position 41,581 of record JABDMM010000115.1, read on the forward strand.
GCCCGGAAACGATTCAGATCATTAAGAGGAGATTTTGTTGTACCAGAACAATTTAACTAGCTCCGTTCTACTTATCTCAATATGCATTCCTTTTCTTTAGTTTGTAGGATAAAACTTGAAACCTGAGTTCTAACAATAAAAAAACCACGGTACAAAAAATTCATACCGTGGTTTAAATAAATTAACGATTTACTGTTATTGAACTATAATAAGTTTCTCAGTAAAGCTTTCAGTATCTGTTTTAATAATGACGTTGTAATAACCCGCCGCCAGAGATTCTACATTTATTGTTCTGTTTTGAACATCCGATCTCAACATTTCTTTTCCACTCAAATCCAGAATTGTCACTGAGAACTCGCCAACATGATCATGTAGTTTAAGCGAAAATGAGCCCTGTGTTGGATTTGGATAGATCATTGCACTTGGATTCAGTTGTGCCACATCAACTTTTGCAGGTGGTGCTGGTGGTGTTGTAAAGGTAGTAACGTTTACAGTATTGGGATTTGTGAATACGACCACACCAGGTCCGTCCTGACAAGCAGCTTGAACTGTCCAGCTAAAACATGTATTTGCTGCCAGACCGCCAACATTTCTTGAAGTATTGGTTTTGCCTGCAATATCCAAAGAAGTTCCAAAACTGGTACAGACACCACCAGACACTCTATATCCGATGACTTGATTATAAGCGATCTGATTCCAATTTAAAGTAGCAGTGGTCTGTGTAATATTGGTAGTGCTAAGACCAGCAGGTGCATCACACGTTCCTGTTGTAAACTGAGTAAGACCAGACCAAGGAGTAAACACTGTACCCGCCTGATCACAAACAGCACGAACTTCCCATTGGTAAGTTGCACCAGATGATAAATTTGTTGCCTGTATTTGGCCTGAAGTACCGGACACCGTTAAATTAACATTACTCGGATCGGTTACTTTCTTACCACGAACCTGGAAAGTGTTCGTCCCCGGAAGGACATCCCAAACCAATTTTGCACGAGTTAATCGAATATCTATGGTAGTAACTCCTGTGACGGTTGCACTAGGGCTGCAATTCGATGGCTCATCGATCACGACCTGATCTGTGGCCGTGCAACCAACTGCATCGGTAACGGTCACAAAGTATGTACCTGCAGAGATACCACTGATATCTTCCGTTGTCGCCGTGTTCGACCAGAAATAAGTGTATGGAGAAATTCCACCGCTAACAGTTAAATCGGCTGAACCATCTGAAGCTCCCGTCGAAGATGCATTTGTTCCGACAATGGAAGTTGCGATCGATGAAGGGACAATTGAAGTGGCTGCAGATCTTCCGCTGCTAGAACAACCAGGAATTAACAATTCCATATTATAAAAGAAGTAGTAGTAAGCAGCCAAGTTATTGTCTGTACCTGTAATTGTTACATTTCCGCTTGGTGAGACATATGGGTATGAAGCACCTGAGAAATTTCTAAATAAGTTGCTGGATGTCTCCGCTTCAATTAAAATACCTGTACCTGCAGGTAGTTCCAGATTAAGTTCATACCTGGCATCTACGTCCATAAATACAGTAACTGAACTAAACAACACATCATTCTCATCATATACATTGAAAGTTCTGTTAGCTGCCGAACCGGGGTAGAAGAAAGCAGATTTCAAAGTTACCGGTTGGTTTACATTCAATAATAAACCTTGGCGGGAATTGTAAAAACCACCGCCACCGATCGTATTATCTATTACACCTACAAATTCATTTGTTTCGGTTGTTGCTTCACAATACAATGTTGTCGTTGAAGAAATACTTATGGTTAAGCTGGTATCTGTACCAACAATATTTCCTCCAACAGCAGAATCGTACCAAACAAAAGCATCTCCAATACCTGAAGCAGAGAATGTCGCCATTCCACCTCCACAGACCGTATCACCTGAAACTGTGGGTAGTGGTGGGCTAAGTAAACTTTCAAATACAAGTGATATGGTATCATTCGATGCCTTGCCATCTCCGTCTCTGTTAGTCCAGGCTTTAATTACATTCTCGCCCGGTGTAGTAAGGTCGACAGTTGCATTAAGCGTGAATACTGCCTGAGATCCGGCAACTAAGAGAGATGCAATGGTAACAGTATCATGTGTTACCGTTCCACCATTGACCTGGAATGCCAAAGGAATATCTTCAGGGCCACTAATTGTTGCTGAAGCAAAGTTTTTGATCGTCAACGAAATTGCTTCATTGGCCGTGAGGTCACAACCCTCAGAAGTACTAATATCGACCACTCCTACATCGTTGAGAGATATTTCACGGATCAGTACATTATCAAAGCCAAATCCATCATCCTGAACAGATCCATCCGCTCCGAAAGCGACCCTTAGGAATACTTCTGGTTCACCTACGAAGATATTAAGATCATGCCTAGCAGTTACCCAGCCACCGCTTCCATTTGAAGTAGAAGCCCGACCAGTCCATCCTTGAGATGAGCCGCCCGGAGAGCCATTGATTGTATTGTCATTGTACCAATTATCTGGTTCTCCAAAGGAACCAACCGTTGTCCAACTTTCTCCAAAATCTGTAGATCCTTGTAAAACAGCTCCATCAAAACTAAATTCTGAATTCCACCAGACATCCATAAGTATTTCAATACTCGATAGTGCTCCAAAATTTAAACATGGACTCTCAACATAAGAATTCTCATTAGGATTATAGAACCCGGCTTCACCCACACTATTGAGAGATGTAGTATCCGCACCACCAGTTGTCCAAGCCTGTGTTCCATCAGAAGCTCCTTTAATCGTATTGTGGCCTGGCACACCTAAAGCCCACGTATTTCCACTACCTGATGATGACCACCCTGCAGAACCGCTTTCAAAACTTTCTAAATATGGGAATATTGCTACCGAAGGAACATTCTTAAATGACACAACAGCAGCATCATTTGTTGAGTTTGGGTCAGCGTTTTGTTTGATTTTAATAGCTACCTGATAATTTCCATATGCGGATAGATCAACCTGAGTTGGGAAAATATAAAATTTAGTCCCTCCGGGATTGATACCTGTTGTTATTGTATCTGTAAGAATTCCACTATTGATTTCTCCAGTGACTTGAACCTCTACAGCAATAGGAGGTGAAGCAACTACTTCTCCAAAGTTTTTAATTGCTACGAACACCAACTCGCTCGATGATAGGTCACATCCATTGGAAGGTGCATAGACAGTAGCGATTCCTACATCCGGAATAGTTGGATCTGAAACTTTAAAATCATCTATACAAATATCGCTTGTAAAAGTACTCCCCCGAACAGCCCTGAAACGTATTTGAACAGTTTTATTCAAGTATGCTGTAAGTGTGTCTTTTACTTCGATCCACGGATCGCTTCCTGCAGCTTGTTGTGAGCTATCTATAAAAGGTATAAAGTCTAAGACCCATCCTGTACCATCGTTGATATCAAAATGCAATTCACCCATGGCAGCTCCGTACATGTGAAACCAAAAGCTGAGGACCGGAAGAGAAACACCTGACAAATCTATTTCCGGGCTCACTAACATGGCAGTGTCCCCTGTTGCACCGCTAGAAGATTCAGTATACATATATATTCCACCCGAAGAACCAAAATTAGTGTGATCGTAAAAAGGACCTGTACCTGATGAATTTTCGTTAGCTCCTGTTGCATCTTCAACATACCACTGATAAGCAGTTTCTGAGGAAGACGTCCAATCATTTAACAATACTCCCGGACTTCCAACAATAAACGTTTCAAAATCCTCTTTATATGGAACAGGCTTTGGGCCAATACTTACCACTGTTATACAAAGTGTGTCATTTGAGGGATCCTCATCAATTCCACCATTTGGGCTTTGGGTCCATGCACATATAGTGTATGTTCCTGTCCCAAATGTATCTAAGCCTATAGAAACTGTATCTGAAAACTTATTAATTCCAACAGAAGGTCCGGAATAAGCAACAGGTCCAAAATTAGTTGTACTGCCGCCATCGAGGGTTACCGAAGCATATAGATCAACAGTACTTATAATTGTACCGCCAAGGTTTTTGAAAATCACATCTATAGAAACCGGTCCCTGATCCTGACTTGCCTGAAAATTCGGAAAAGATGTTACAGAAACATCAAGAGAAGGCGGAGGAGAGTATGAAATTAAGAGATTGGGTCTTCTATTAGGGTTTGTGGGGTCTACAATATCAAGAGTAGTTGGCGTTGAACTTCCAAAATCTCCAATGGTTTGTAAGCCCGCAGCAGTTGAAAATCTCCAGTTAATTCCTCCATTAACCGGAGGGTCAATAGCTGATATATCGAAATCTATTGACACCTGAAGGTCACCTCCCGTATAAGTAAATGGTGTTACCGGTATCATGATCCAACCTACAGTATCACCTACCTGAAAAGTAGTAGTAGATAGAACATTAGTCGCAGTTGGAATGACCTGGGTTGCCCAATTGACCCCTGAAAGGAGTGATGTTTTGTTGACATTCTCCAGGTAGATATCCAGACTCGCATCTATAAGTGTTTTATTCGTATTCGCCTTGTAAAATGCAATTTTTGTTATGACTGATCCTGAGTCCAGCGCAGCGAGCTCACCAGAAGTAAACAAGTAAGAGTATCTGCTAAAGTCAAAAACATTTGTTGGAGATGGCTTGTAAAATGGGCCATATAATGTTGAAACTGTAGTCTCAGTTCCTATCTGAGTAGTGAATTGAGCAGACGCCGTCGTGATCCCAATTATGCATACCAATAGTAATGGCATTAGGAATCTGGTAAAGGTACCTTTCATAATGTAATAAGTTTTAGGGTTAATTCTTGTACAAGATTGAGTTTAATAACATTAAATGTACACATTTTTTAATGAAACAAAAATTATATAACTCTAATTAATATAGGTCTTAAGCAGCTTTAAGGACTGGAAAAGGTCTGTTAAAATTCTAAAATTAATGTGAAGATTGGTTTATTATTGTTTAAAATAAGCAAGCTATGTTTATCTATAATGTAACAGTAAAAATAGATCTCGACGTACATGATAAATGGCTCGACTGGATGTTATCGGTGCACATTCCGGATGTTATGAAAACAGGGTATTTTATTGATAATCAAATATTCAGGATACTTCAGTCTGACGAAAGTGAAGGCATATCCTATGCAATTCAATATACTGCCCGAAATTTTGGAGATTATAATGAATATCAAAATTCTGAAGCCGCACGATTACAAAAAGAACATAGTGAGAAATTTGAAGGTAAGTTTATCGCATACAGGACTCTAATGCGACCTCTTGCTCATTCTGAGTAATAGACTCGTTTAACCCGTGCAGAGATCCCGGTAAGTAATTCATAAGGAATGCAGCCTATCTTTTCTGCCATTGATGCGACTGTGTTTTCTTCACCAAAAACCAGCACTTCATCACCTTCCTCAGCTTCAATATCTGTAAGATCGATCATTGCCATATCCATGCATACGCTACCTACAATTTTAGCTTCTGCACCATTTACTATAACATGTCCTACACCATTAGAGAATCTTCTATCGAGCCCATCAGCGTAACCGATAGCTATGATACCGATCTGCATATCTCGCTCAGCTACACCACTGCGACCATAGCCAATAGTGTCTCCGGTACTGATCTTTCTGATCTGAGAAACAACTGATCTTAACCGACCTACAGTTTCTAACTTATCGTTTAAAGTTCCACTGGGATCAATACCGTAAAGTCCAAGACCAATTCTAACCATATCGAATTGTGCCTTAGTGAACCTGACGATGCCTGAAGAATTAAGAATGTGCCTGAGGACCGGATAATCTAATGCCGACATTAAAAACTTGCTCATTCGGTCAAACCGTTCGATCTGAGACCACGTAAACTCGTCATGATGTTCAGATTCTGCGGCTGCGAGGTGTGAAAAGATCGATTTCACTTCGATCCCTTTCATTTTCTTGAGCTTATTGGAAAGTGATTCCAATTCCTCCTCCAGAAATCCCAGCCTATTCATTCCGGTATCCAGCTTAAGATGGATCGGGAACGAGCCCCGAACCCCCATCTCACGAAGGACCTTTACAAACTTTCTGAGAATCCTGAACGAGTAAATTTCCGGTTCCAGTTCATATTTGATGATGGTTTCAAAGCTTCGAACTTCCGGATTCATAACCATTATCGGCAGCTTAATACCTGCCTTTCTCAACTGCACGCCCTCATCAGTATAGGCGACAGTGATATAATCGACTCTGTTAAATTCTAATATATTCGCGATCTCATAAGCTCCGGCACCATAAGCAAAAGCTTTTACCATGGCCATGCACTTTGTCTCAGGATGTAACAAGTTTTGGTAGACTTTCAGGTTGTTCCGGATCGCATTTAAATTGATCTCGAATACTGTTTCATGGGCTTTTTCTTCCAGGAGTTTCGATATGCGTTCAAACCGAAAACTTCGTGCTCCCTTGATCAGTATTGTTTCAAACTGAAAAGTATCTGCCTCCAATTCTTTCAGGCAGCTTTCTGTATCTGGAAAATTATGATATTCCAGGTCGTTCAAGTTCTCGAATATTTTTTTCTGTCGAACCAAGGCTGGACCTATCCCTATCATTTTATTGATATCGCTGTTTGCGATCATTTCTCCAACTTCGCTATAAAGATCCATCTCGTTTTTCCCGCTTTCAAGAATATCCGAAAGGATCAACGTTTTTTGCTTATATGTGGCTTGCTGTTTTAAAAAATCGAGAGCGATCTTAAGCGAGCCCAGATCCGAATTATATGCATCATTGATCAGAGTGCAATTGTTCACTGCTTTCTTCATCTCCAACCTCATCGCGACCGGAGTAAGCCCTTTCATTCTTTTGGCGATGGTCTCGAAATCGATGCCAAGATATATCAACAAACAGATACAATGGATCGCATTCTCTATGGAAGCCTCATCGGTGAATGGGATCTCGATCTCATGAAGTCTGTCTTTATATTTGGGGATGATGTACGTCTTATTTGCTGCTTTATGAATACCGCGTATCCTTACATCAGAGTCCCCATTATAGGACCAAGTAAAGGTTTTAAAAATATCGTCATCAATGCGATGCTGAATTATCTCGCCAATACTTTGATTTATCTCATGAGAATCCTTGCAATAGATCAACGCCTCACAATTAATAAATAGCTTTAGTTTTTCTTTCGTCTTATGGGAGATATTGAGAAAACCTTCGTTATGCGCTTCACCAATATTGGTAAAAATCCCGATCGTAGGCTTGATCACATTCTCCAGCTTATCCATTTCGCCGGGCTCAGAAATACCCGCCTCAAAAATCCCCATCTCATGAAAATCATGCATTTCCCAAACCGATAAAGGGACTCCGATTTGCGAATTATAGCTTTTAGGGCTTCTGACGATCGCATAATCATCCGATAAAAGCTGAAACAGCCATTCCTTCACGATCGTTTTCCCATTACTTCCTGTAACACCGATCACGGGAGCATCGAATCGCTGTCTGTGTGAAGCAGCAAGAGTTTGTAATGCTGTGACAGTATCTTTAACATGAACAAAAGCAGCCCCAGGATAAGTGTCGATGTTGATCTTCTTACTTACGATGAAATTTCTGACACCTTTAGTGTAGAGTTCTTCTATATAATTATGACCATCAAGTCTTTTACCTTCAATGGCGAAAAACAAACTAGTCTCAGCCTCAGTAAGCATTCTGCTATCTAGTAGGAGGTGCTTTATTACATCATCACGCTCCGGCATTTTAAGAAACTGCCCCTTGACAATCTCTTTAATTTTGATGATATTATATATGTCTGTTATAACGACTGGCGGCATTTAGTATCTTATCAAAGAATAAAAAAAAATGTAAATTCTAAACAATTTTAACACAAGGAATCTTTATATAGTGCATACAATAGCTTAAGTTTTGAACAATTTTCTGAAACAAATACACAATCAGCTTTTTGGAAGGAAGGGATATCACAACGAACCCTTTCTTCATCATGAAATACAACGTGATGAATCCTATATGGATTGCTATCATGATTGGGAAAAGGATAAAAAATATATTCCTTGGCTGGATTTTATGACTAAAGTGATGGATGAACGGGATTCAAATTTTGTAGATATTCTTCAAACTGAAACCTCCAATGGGTTACTATTTTACATCAATGACTTTGTATTGAATAAAAAAGATGCTCATTACATATTCGATCTTTTAAGAGACAGGGTAAAACAAGAAGGTTATGTCTGCCATCTCTCCGATACCAGGATCTATAACCGTAGTGAATTCGTAGAAGAAAAAAATCGCTACTTCCTAAAACCTCGTTTCGAATACTGTGTAGAATCATTGCAGTTTATTCAACGGTATGGAAATATTATTATTGAACTCATCTATGAAAACAATTTACCAAAGCGAATAAAAATTTGCAATCACTCGTATCGTGACCGAAAGTATTCACATGTTGAAAGCTTTGATGAACTTAAGGAGAAGTTGTTCAATGTTGCCTGATTCCATCTATTGTTAAATACTTGCAGTTTCTGTATGAATCCAATGTGCTTACTTCAAATTTGTTCACTAAGCAGTCTATTGAAATATAATCGCAGCTTATAACCGAATCGCCTACCTCAATTTGTCGGGGAAAGTTGATCTCAATATCTAAACTATCTCGGTAATTATAAAACTGTCTGTAGAAGGAAACATGCGGATTCAGACTTGAAATCACGATAGTATTTATAGCAAACTCTGGCATTTCTTCTTTTAACTTACTTATGTAATATGCATATCGTTCTCCAGGGTTATCTTGCCTCTTCATCACCTTATCCAATATGACATAGTAGGGAAACATCAGTAGCAAAATCATGGCGGCTGTCGCTCCCAATCTTAAACTATTGTTGCCAATTTTGATTAACGAGCGCAAAGTTCTAAACAAGACATAGCCGCATAAGATACTTAGAAATGGATACATAGGAGCGATGTACCATATCAATTTTGTTTTTGAAAGAGAAAGGATGATTAGATAAGAGACACTGATAAGGCTAGTAAACTGAATAAATTTCTTTAATGACTTATTCTTTTCGGAGTAGATCAATCCAAAAGAAATTGGTATTAGATAAATCCAGGGAAGAAATTTTCCTTCCCACATTTTTATCAGATAAAACCAGAAACTTTCTCCATGCTGCACTAAAGCTGAATATCTCCCTGATTCTTTCTGTAATACGCTATCTATGAAACCTGGAGTTTTAAATTCATGAAGAATATAGTATCCCAAGACCACCGCAACTACAGCAAATGAACCAATATAAACGAACGGCTTACTTAACACTTCCTTTAGCTTGCTTCTATAGATCGCCCAGATCAACAATGCAGGCATAGCTACCAGTCCGGCAAAACTTTTAGTAAAGACCGCACAGAATACCAAAAAGGCGAACAGATAGAAGAGTTTCTTATTACTGACATCTTCTATCCACTTATAGAATATCAAGCAATACATTAAAACGAAAAAGGTGAGAACTCCGTCAGGATCACCGGTTCTCGCAACATGAAAATGTATATATCCCGGAGCTGTAAACAGAACAAATGCACTAAAATATCCCAGTGATATACTATTAAACTCCTTTCTTAAAAACCAAACAAGAGATAATCCGGTAAACAGGCAGAATAGTGCAACAGGAAGGCGAAATGATAACTCTGAATAACCTAATACTTTAAATGACACGACTTGGATCCACGTGACCAGTGGTGGCTTTGGATTCCAAAGTATCGGTTTCCCATCGTAATGCCTGCAGATGAAATCATGGTTTTGAGACATCTCAAATGCATTCACCGCATATATCGCCTCATCCCACATTCTGAGGCTGTGAGAATCTAAGTGATGGAATAATGGGAAGTAAGCCAGGAACAGAAATACAATAAAGATCAAAGCTTGTTTATAATGCTTCAAAGGCATATTCTAATCGAGTTGGTTCACTTTCAACTTAACCTCATAGTTTCCCTTATTGCCGGAATTATAAACCGATTCATAAATAGATAAGTAAAGTATTCCCGTAGCTTCTGATTTAGCTTTATATAGGTTCCCTGCGATACGAGTCGGACCCTTTTCTCCGATCTTAAATACTACATTCCCGAAAAGCGGACCTTTTTCTGAAGGTGGCTTTGAACCATTCACTCCGCCATCTGCGGTATACGTATTCCCATCTAAGCTTTCAAGCACGATTTCTCCTGTAGCATTTATTGTAAGATTATCTCCCTTCTTTACTAATACACCGGTTTTCAACCATCCGTTGCTTCGGTTCGCAGAAATGTGTTGATCAGCTAAAAGCTTAAATGTCTTGGTTCGATACATTTCATCCTCCTGTAAGACAATTTCAATAACACCAACTGAACTGCGAGGAACTGTAAACTCTCCATACTTGCTATCCACAGTTATGCTTTCAAACTTATACTCACCAACAACACTGTGCTCTTCTCCAAAATGAATAATATCTCTTTCGCTGAAATCCGACTCCAGATCATACTTTTCTAAAAGAATCTGATAGAGGAGTTCTATGTTGAATGGGTTGTAAAGCTTCTTCTCATAATCAGGGGATTCAATATAATCTCGCAGCATAGGTAAGATATTTTCATCCTTTTCGACTAATCTGTCAAACGCACGTTCTGATTCTTCCAAAGCTCCAAATTGAATTTTATCGAGTTGCTCATAAAGCACATCTCTGTCCACTCCTTCTGAACTTACCCCAAGAACTATTTTGCGTACTTCTTTAGCCGGAAAAGCAAGGTTACCATAATCGGTAGCGAATGGAATTTTGACAATGCTGGTATAACCGGTAAGCACATCTCCATTTTTCATGTTTAGTGTAACCAATGACCGCTCTTGCGCCATTGTTGACACGGTCATAATTAGTATCAGAAGTAAATTTGCAATTACATGTTTCATGACAAACGATATTATGTTGAACTTCCTTCTTTCAGCTTCTCCGCATTCTCAGCGATCTTCAAGGCATCGATGATCTCTTGAATATCTCCACCTATAATGTTATCCAGGTTGTATAGCGTTAGGTTTATTCTGTGATCGGTTACCCTGCCTTGTGGGTAATTATATGTTCTGATCTTTGCTGATCTGTCTCCTGTTGATACCAGAGATTTTCTTCTGGATGCAATTTTTTGGTCTTGTTCTCTTTGCATTTTATCGTAGATACGCGTACGCAAAACCCCCATTGCGATTTCTCGGTTCTTCAATTGAGATCTCCCTTCCTGACATTCAACGACGATTCCGGTAGGCAAGTGTGTAAGCCGCACTGCTGATTCCGTTTTATTCACGTGCTGACCACCAGCACCTGATGCGCGATAAGTATCGACTTTAATATCGCTTTCATTTAGATCTACTTCCACATCCTCGACCTCAGGCATTACCGCAACTGATGCAGCAGATGTGTGCACACGTCCTTGCGATTCAGTTTTTGGGACTCTCTGCACACGGTGAACTCCGGATTCATATTTGAGGTCACCGTACACCGTTTGTCCACTAACTTTCATTACAACTTCTTTAAAGCCATCAATAGTACCGAATGTCTGATTGATCACTTCTACTTTCCATTTTCTTCCCTCACAGTATTTAATATACATCTTATAGAGATCTCCGGCGAAAATACTTGCTTCATCGCCACCGGTTCCTGCTCTGATCTCCAACATTACATCTTTCTCATCCTCCGGGTCCTTTGGAATTAACAGAAATTTGATCTCTTCCTCGATTTGATCTTTCTTTTCTTCAAGTTCCGTAAGTTCTGATTTAGCAAGACTCTTGAAATCGTCATCTTCTTTAGATGATAAGATCTCTTTGTTATGTTCAATGTTACTTAGAATGTTGGAATACTTATCATGAGCTTGCACGATCTCTTCCAGGCTCTTATACTCCTTACTCAGGCGAGTAAATTCCTTCATATCCTTTATCAACTCAGGATCTGATAGTGACTTACCGATCTCCTCATACCTTTCTTTTATCGCTTCAAGCTTATCCAGCATTACTTCAATTTATAAATTTTGATCCCTGATGGAACACAAACATACAATTGTCCCTTTTCAACTTCAATGTCGAGAACACTAGCAATTTCCAATAACAAGGTCGTTTCATTACTTCTGAAATCGTGATTGAAGATCCCGTCAACAGTGCTAAAATAGCAGATCATCCCACTTATTTCGACCGAAGTGATCCCTTGCTGTTGAATACTTCTTACATAAGCACCAAGTTTGTCAAAGATATGAATGCCTGCATTATCTTTAATATACAAAGCGCCACCGGTAAAAAACAGATCACATGTGGAAGTTGGTTTTAAAATATGAGTATAATCGATCTGTTGTATTACTTTTCCGGTTTCTGTTATCTCTACCAAGGTATTGGACTCGCATTCATAAAACCAGAAGTTTCCCGAAGAAGTTACAGCTATTCTACCTTTGCCCAGACCCTGATCGTTGAGATCTATCGTTTTAAGCTCGATAAGGTCAAGATCTAAAACTACCACCTGATTCTTATCTTCGATATAAACTAGGGGTTTATGGATCTCCGAAATGTCTATTTGAGTTATATTTTCCGAATTGGAGGTGCTGTAAGTTTGTTTTTCTCCATTGATAGCTGTTTTTGTTAGAGAGCTACCCTTCACGGTATACACATTATCAAACACATCTACTTTTACGATCTCTGCTTTGTTATTGATAACGGTTAAGAGTTCCAACGAAGCTATAAATACAAACAGCCAGCTCATTCTACAAAGTGTTTTAGCTCAAGCTTGCCATCAGCAAACTCTGCATAGGTGAAGTGATCGATCCAATCACCAAGGTTGATATACCTACTATGCTGTCCAATTTCTATATCGACAGGGATATGCCGGTGACCATAGATAAAATAATCGAAATGTTGTTCTTTTAGGAGCTCCTTTGAATGAATGACCAACCATTCTTTATCCTCTCCAAGGAATGCTTCTATCTCTGAGTGTTCCCGGCTTTTAAGCGACCAGTATTTGGCTATCCCAATTCCCAGATCAGGATGTAGTTTACTAAACAACCACTGACAAAATCGATTAGTAAATACTTTCTTAAGAAACTTATATCCATGGTCACCCGGACCAAGGCCATCTCCATGAGCGACATAAAATTCTTTATTCTGATAGTTGAATTTGTACTCTTCTTTATGCACCTGTACGCCAAGTTCATCTTCAAAATAACCAAACAGCCAGACATCGTGGTTACCTGTAAAATAATGGATCTTTATACCTCTATCGCATAGTTCTGCTATCTTGCCTAGAATGCGTGTAAAGCCTTTGGGGACAGATCTTTTATAATCAAACCAGAAATCGAAAATATCACCGACAAGAAAGATCTCATGTGCTTCGTAAGCGATGCTATCCAGCCATCGAATAAATTTTTTTTCCCGAATTAAGCTATTGGTGTGATCTGGAAATCCCAGATGAAGGTCAGATGCAAAAAATAATTTCGATCCCACTTAGCGCTGAGTCTAGTGAAGCTTTTCATCACAAAGGAATACGTATATATCTCTTGGGCCTTCAGCATAAAGAACAGGAACATTACACATGGAAGTTTTCCAGCCGGAGGTTTTTGAAAGATCGAGCAATGAAGGGAGTTCATTTGACTTTTTGTCAAGGAAATCTTCTACTGCAGATTCAAGAGTGGAACAGAGTTGCGAACTATCGGCTATAAGTATATGTGCATCCGGAAACATCGGAAGCCTTCTTCTGGATGCTTGTTTAGGTGCAAGGAGAATTGCACCTGTATCTGAAATTAAATATTCGCAAGTTGAAAGGGCTGCATTGGAGTTATCCAGGTGATATCCGAGTTGATCCTTTTGGAAGTTGAGCGTATTTAGTGCTTCTTTCAACTCCACTTCCCAGCAGTGAATATAATTCCAGTCTTTCTCTGTTTTCAACATTTCGAGCTGGGAAATACAATCCGCTTTGCTTTCGCAATAGAAAAAATGACCCCCGAATTTTACCAGATTTTGAGCGAACTCAATATCCAGATTTGAACTTTCAGGCTTAGTCTCTTCTTCCTTAAAGAGTTTGAACTTAGTAGTTAGGTTTTCTGCGTTTTCAGACATGGTACAAATTTAAATAAAGCTTAAGCCTCCCTTAAATTTTTTCCCTCTTCTTTATGAACACCGTCTTTGTCAGTTTTTTCTGTATGATTGCTGTCCTCTTCTTCCTTTTTAAGATCTATGACGCTTTCATCTTTTGTTTCTTCATTCTCCTTACCGTCGTTATCCCAAGGTCTGGCACCAATAAGCCGGACGAGATCGTCTTTGAACAACACTTCTTTTTCGAGGAGCTCATTTGCAAGAAGATTTAACTCTTTATTTTTAGTCTTCAACAATTCTTTCGCTCTCACGAACTGTTTTACAATGATGGCACGGATCTCTTCATCAATAATTCTCGCTGTAGCTTCAGAATATGGTTTGTGGAAGTTATTCTGATTCATCAATTCATAATAAGAGACATTCCCTACCTTTTCGTTCATTCCAAAAATTGTAACGATAGCATATGCCATCTTGGTTACCATATCTAAGTCGTTCTGGGCTCCCGTTGATATCTCAGAAAATGTGATCTCTTCTGCTGCTCTTCCACCTAGAGTCATACACATTCGATCAAGCATTTCATCTGTCGTTTCAATATACTTTTCTTTCGGTAGATACTGCGCATACCCTAGTGCGGCGACTCCTCTTGGGATGATACTCACCTTAACCAATGGATGCGCATTTTTCAAGAACCAGCCACAAATGGCATGTCCTGCTTCATGATAGGCTATCACTCTACGTTCCTCGGGGGAGATGATCTTGTGTTTTTTCTCGAGTCCTCCAATCGACCTGTCAATAGCATCATTGAAATCATCCATATCGACACTGGATTTATTCTTACGAGCAGCTATTAAGGCTGCCTCATTACAAATATTAGCAATGTCTGCTCCAACAAAACCCGGCGTCTGTGCTGCTAACTTATAAGCATCAACCTCATCAGCCAACTTGATCGTATTCAGATGCACTTTAAAGATCTGTTCTCTGCCTTGAAGATCCGGTTTGTCAATACTGATCTGACGATCGAATCGCCCCGGACGCAATAAAGCTGAATCCAAAACATCAGGTCTGTTTGTCGCAGCAAGTATGATCACACCTTTTTCACTGCTGAAACCATCCATCTCAACCAGTAGCTGATTTAATGTATTTTCTCTCTCATCGTTGCCGGTGAGCATATTTTTACCTCTCGCACGTCCAATAGCATCGATCTCATCGATGAAAATGATACAGGGTGCTTTCTCCCTGGCTTGTTTAAAAAGGTCTCTAACTCTGGATGCACCTACACCTACAAACATTTCTACGAAGTCTGATCCTGAGATCGAAAAGAAAGGCACACCCGCTTCACCGGCCATCGCTTTAGCAAGCAAAGTCTTACCGGTACCCGGAGGGCCTATCAACAAAGCACCTTTAGGTATCTTACCACCCAAACGTGTATATTTTTTTGGAGATTTCAGGAAATCAACGATCTCCATGACTTCTTCTTTCGCTTCATCAAGTCCTGCTACATCATTGAACGACAATGAAGTTGTATTCTCTCTATCGAATAATGTGGCTTTTGATTTTCCAATATTGAAGATCTGTCCGCCTGCTCCTCCCATTCCGCCGGAAACTCTTCTCATGATGAAGATCCATAGCAAAATAATGATCGCAAATGGAATGATCCATCCCATCAGGTCTTTAGTCCAGTTTCTTCTTTGCAAGTAATCAACAACAATGTGCTGATCAGGTGACATTTCGGACTGTGCCTCTTCCAGATCCTTTTTAAATTCATCTGCGGAAGAAATATTGAAGTAATAGTGGGGTCCGTTTGCACCAAAGCGTGATTTACCTAAATCCTCTTTATACTTCTGATTTGAAATTGCCGATTCTTTCAAATATACCTCGACTCTCTTATCATTGGCACTTCGGGTTACGACAACAACCTTCTCCACATCGTGACCCGTTAACATTTCGGTCATGAATGTGGTTTGGTAAGTTTTTACCGCGGTATTGGTAAGGAATGATGATAGGATAGAAAACAAAAACACTATCGCCAAAAGACCATAGATCCAATAGTAATTAAACTTTGGCGGTTTTACATTTTCATTATTCTCCTGATTTCTGTTCTGATCCATTTATATTGAATTGCTACTTTAAACGATTTTTTGAATACTATCGTGCTTATAAACTGTTGCATCATTCCAAAGTTCTTCTAATTGATACTTCAATCTTGCTTCTCTATGAAATACATGAACAACGATATCTATGTAATCCAACAGAATCCATTCTAAATTGTTGTATCCCTCAACGAATGCCGGAACTTGTTTATAGTCCTTCTTAATTTTATCTCTTATGTGATCGGCTATGGCTTGAACTTGAGTGCTGGAATCACCATGACAAATGATGAAATAATCGGAGATAGCTTCAGAAACTTCGCTCAGATCCAAACTAACAACATCATTACCTTTCTTATCCAGAATTGCATCTACTACTGCATTTCTTAAAATATTTGCGGTTGCGACTTTTTTCTTCAAATATTTATTTTTCCCTTTGTTTATAATTTAGTTCTATATTGTAAAGTTACTCATTTGAAGCCAATAAATAACACATTGTTCCTTGGAAAGGTTCTTATCGAACTCGATGATTCTCCTTCTACAAATATGTATGCTCATGAGCTACTCTCAAAAAACAGACCAATAGAAGGAACTGCCATAATAGCACACAATCAGTACCAAGGGAAAGGACAATATGGCAAAAAGTGGATTAGTGAATCTGGTAAGAACTTAACACTAAGTGTGATCTTATATCCCGATTTCCTGAAAATTGAAGATCAATTCTATCTTAATAAGTTGGTTTGTATCGCTTTAGTTGAATTTCTGGCTTCACTTGGTGTTGAGTCCAAAATCAAATGGCCCAATGATATTTACCACGAAAATTTGAAATTAGGGGGAGTGCTTATCGAAAACTCCGTTTCATTACAGTACCTATCTTCAAGTATTTTAGGTATTGGACTTAATATAAACCAGCTGGAGTTTGATAGCGAGTTAACCAATCCGATCTCCGTGGCAACGGTTTTGGGAAAAGAGCTGGATCTGGAAATGTGTGTGAACAATTTTCTTGCTGCACTTGAAAAGTGGTATCTTATTTTGAAGAATGGCGATTACCAAATGCTTGATTCTGGATTTAACAAAAATCTATATCGGGCAGGTGAATCTATTCTAGTCGACCTTCAAGGCAAAACTCATGAAGCTATATTTACAGGAGTGGAACGAACCGGTAAAATTAAACTAGAGATCGATGATCACATAGACTCCTACACTAATCATGAGATAGAGATCCATTGGCTTAAAAGTTAAAAGATCTCCCTGGCAATTGCGGTTACCGCTTCGCTGCGGCTCATAGAATAGAAATGCAGACAAGGCACTCCATATTCCATCAATTCCCGAGATTGTTGTACAGCCCACTCTACTCCGATCTGTTTTGCAGCAGCATTATCTTTGGCCTTTGAAATTTCATTACTCAATTCTTCAGGTATGTCGATATGGAATCTTGGTGGGAGTGCAAGGATCTGTCCTTTGGTAGTGATCGGTTTTAATCCTGGAATGATGGGAACGTTTATCCCTTCTTCTTTACACATGTCCAGGAATTTGAAATACTTCTGGTTATCATAAAACATTTGAGTGACGATATAATCAGCGCCCATATCCACTTTCTTTTTCAAATTCTTGAGGTCTGTGGATAAGTTTGGAGATTCGAAGTGCTTTTCAGGATAGGCAGCAACACCGATACAAAAATCGGTACTCATCTCATTTGCGGTTTCTTCGAATAAAAATTTACCTTCATTCATATCCTTAATTTGCTTCACCAAATCACTTGCATAATTATGGCCACCTTCGGATGGGACAAAAGTGACTTCACTTTTTAGTGCATCACCTCGCAATACCATCACATTTTGAATTTCCAAATAATGCAGGCTGAAAAGGGCATCTTCAGTTTCACCCTTCGTAAACCCGCCACAAACAAGGTGAGGAACAGTATCAACTTTGTATCGGTTATGAATAGCAGCACATATGCCAACTGTTCCCGGACGCTTACGTTTTGGGATCTGCTCTATAAACCCATCACTTCTCTTTTTATATAAGATCTCTTCCCGGTGGTATGTTACATCGATAAACGGTGGATTAAACTCCATCAAAGGGTCGAGTACTTTATAAAGATCATTGATGCTTTTGCCTCTTAATGGAGGCAAGATCTCGAGTGAAAATAGAGTGGACTCCGCTTTTTGTAAATGCTCAGTTATCTTCAATCACTTAATTTTTAGGCTTGCAAAGAAAACAAATCTATTGTAAGGTAGTAGAACATATTTTGAACTTTAAAGTTTTATACGCTAACTTAGCATTGATTCTTATTAAGAAAGACTGAGGGAAAGGCCCGAAGAAGTCTTGGCAACCCTGAGAGATCAGAAGGTGCCAATTCCTGCCCATATGGGGAAAATAAGTATTGCTCACCTTACGGCAATTCGCGCCTATCTTGATTTATTAAACATACTATGCTACATCAACTTATAAAAGAACGTATTCTGGTCATGGACGGTGCTATGGGCACAATGATCCAAAGACATAAACTAAATGAAAAAGATTTTAGAGGAGAGCGTTTTATAAGTCATTCAAGCGATTTGCAAGGAAACAACGACCTCCTGTCAATTACACAGAAAAGAATAATCATTGATATACACAAACAGTATCTTGAAGCTGGTGCAGATATTATTGAAACAAATACCTTTAACGCAAACCGAATTTCTCAGGCTGATTATGGATTAGAAGATTTCAGTAGGGAAATTAACATCGCCGCTGCAGAATGTGCCAGAGCTGCTATAAATGAATTCCAGAAGGAAAATCCAGACAGAATTTGCTTTATCGCCGGCGCGATCGGACCTACAAATAAAACTGCATCAATTTCCCCGGATGTCAATCAACCTGGATATCGGGCTGTAAGCTTTGAAGATCTGGTTGAAATTTACAGCGAGCAGGCCAAAGCACTGATCGATGGTGGAGTCGATATATTGCTAGTAGAAACTGTTTTCGATACTTTAAATTGTAAGGCTGCTCTGTTTGCAATCGACACCGTTTTTGAAAAGAAGAAAAAGAAAATTCCTTTGATGGTTTCCGGTACCATTACCGATGCTAGTGGTAGAACTCTCTCAGGTCAGACGCCAGAAGCATTCTATATCTCGATCGAGCATGCAGATCTCTTCTCTGTTGGTTTAAACTGTGCACTCGGTGCAAAGGAAATGCGACCTCACATTGAAGCGCTTTCTCAAATTGCAGAGTGCAATGTAAGCGCTTATCCAAATGCCGGACTTCCCAATGAATTTGGAGAGTATGATGAATCACCGGAAGAAATGGCAAAGCATATCGAAGATTTTCTCTCCCATGATTTTGTAAATATCATTGGTGGTTGCTGTGGTACAACACCAGAACACGTCAAGGTTTTTTCTGAAGTGGCTAAAAAATATAACCCAAGAGAAATACCGGCAAGCGATGATCACACACGTTTGAGCGGACTTGAACCGCTTATCATTACAGAAAATACCAATTTCGTAAATATCGGTGAGCGTACAAACGTCACAGGTTCGAAGAAGTTCGCTAAACTGATCGAAGAAGGGAAACTTGAAGAAGCGCTGAGTGTAGCCCAACAACAGGTAGATAACGGAGCCCAGATCATCGATGTTAACATGGATGAAGGAATGTTGGATTCTGAAAAAATGATGAAGGAGTTTGTTAACTTGATCGCTTCGGACCCATCTATTTGCAGAGTTCCTGTTATGATCGATTCTTCGAAGTTCTCTGTGATCGAGGAAGGATTGAAGTGCCTTCAGGGCAAAGGTGTAGTGAATTCTATAAGTCTTAAAGAAGGCGAAGAACCTTTCATAAAGCAAGCAAAGTGTATAAGAAGGTATGGTGCTGCTGTTGTCGTAATGGCTTTCGATGAATCGGGGCAAGCTGGAACAGCTCAGAGAAAATTTGAAATTTGTGAGCGTTCCTATGAAATACTGGTCAATAAATGTGGCTTCAAACCTCAGGACATCATCTTCGATCCGAATATTTTCGCTGTTGCCACCGGTATCGAAGAACATAATAACTATGCTGTTGCTTTCATCGAGGCCTGCAAAATGATCAAAGCGAAAATGCCTCTTTGTAAGATCAGTGGTGGGGTTAGCAATATTTCTTTTGCATTTCGTGGCAACAATGCTGTTCGCGAAGCCATGCATTCCGCATTCCTGTATCATGCTATCAAAGCAGGCTTGGATATGGGTATTGTAAATGCAGGCATGATCGAAGTATATGAGCAAATCCCAAAAGACCTGCTAAAAAAATGTGAAGATGTACTACTGAATAGAAATCCTGAAGCAACAGAAGCGCTTTCGGCATTCGCAGAAAATGTGAAAAGCGGTGGGAAGGTGATCAAGCAAACTAATGAATGGCGATCCTTTCCGGTGAAAAAGAGACTATCTCATGCGTTGATAAATGGGATCTCTGAT
This sequence comes from Chitinophagales bacterium, assembly GCA_013001465.1. GTDB lineage: Bacteria > Bacteroidota > Bacteroidia > Chitinophagales > JABDMM01 > JABDMM01. The sequence continues at coordinate 62,111 of JABDMM010000115.1, forward strand.
TTCATTGTTGAGGATACAGAAGCAGCAAGAATAGAACTTGCAAGTCCGCTTAAAGTTATTGAAGGGCCATTGATGGACGGCATGAATGAGGTTGGAGACCTATTTGGTTCTGGTAAAATGTTCCTGCCCCAAGTGGTCAAGAGCGCGCGAGTGATGAAAAAAGCAGTGGCATATCTTACCCCATTTCTGGAAAATGAAAAGGACTCCGGCAAACCACTGACTAAAGGCAAGATCCTTCTGGCTACTGTAAAAGGAGATGTTCATGATATCGGTAAAAATATTGTTGGTGTAGTGCTTAAATGTAACAACTACGATGTTGTCGACCTTGGTGTCATGGTGCCTGCTCAAAAAATTCTCGATGCAGCCATAGAAGAAAATGCTGATATCATTGGTCTTAGCGGATTGATAACTCCTTCATTGGATGAAATGGTACATTTTGCTTCTGAAATGGAGAGGCTTGAAATGAATAAACCTTTATTGATCGGCGGAGCAACAACATCAATAATTCATACTGCTGTGAAGATCGATCCCGAATACTCCGGACCGGTGATGCATGTCGTCGATGCTTCGAAGAGTGTTGGGATCGTTAGTAATCTCTTAAGCGACTCTCAAATGTTGAATACCGCTAAGAAATACAAAGAGGATTACAGTCAGATGCGGGAAGAATACGAAGCACGAAAAGAAAAGATCGAGTATGTTTCTTTGGATGAAGCTAGAAACAATCGATTTGTCCCAAGGTTGGATAATGGTCAACTCTCGACTCCAAAATCAACCGGAATACAGATTTTCAAGGATTACGATCTGAATGAAATTAGCCGTTATATCGATTGGTCACCATTTTTCAATACCTGGGGTCTCAAAGGTAGATTTCCCCGGATCCTTGAAAGCCCGATATATGGTGCTGAAGCGAAAAAACTTTATGATGATGCTACAGCAATGATCGCTAGCATCATTGAAAACAAATGGATAAGAGCAGGTGCTGTCATTGGAATTTTTCAAGCACACTCAGAAATGGATGATATCATTCTACAAGACAAAAATGAAAATCATCGCTTGAATTTCATGCGTCAGCAAACGCTTAAGAAAGAAGGTATCCCAAATTACTGCTTGTCGGATTTTATCGCTGATAAGAATAGCGGGATCGAAGATCATATAGGATTGTTCGCGGTAACAGCCGGATTGGACATCGAAAAGCAAATTGAAATTTTTGACAGCCAGGATGATGATTACTCATCGATCATGCTCAAAGCACTTGCTGATAGATTTGCTGAAGCCTTTACAGAGCTGATGCATGAAAAGGTAAGAAAGGACATCTGGGGTTACTCAAGCGATGAAAACCTAAATAACGAAGAACTGATCAGGGAGAAATACAGAGGGATCAGACCTGCTCCGGGCTATCCGGCTTGCCCCGATCACACGGAGAAAGCGAAGATATGGGAGATTCTGCATGTGGAAAAAAATACAGGCATAACGCTTACTGAGAGTTTTGCAATGTACCCCACAGCATCTGTTAGCGGTTATTATTTTGCTCATCCAAAATCTAAATATATCGGAGTTGGCAGAATAGCTAAAGATCAGGTGGAAGATCTGGCGAAGCGCAAAGGAATGGAACTTGACGAATTGGAAAGGTGGTTGTCACCAAACTTGAACTATAACAGAACTAAAGTTTCAGTTTAAAGAAGATCGCTTAATGCAGAATCGACATCATTGTAATTAAAAGCAAATCCACTTTTCTCGATCTTCTCAGAAGAACATCTTTGCGTATCCAGAACCATGGTCGACATCTCCCCCAAAACTAATCTAATAGCAAACCCAGGTGCAGGTAACGCAGCAATAACTTTTCTACTGTTTTGTTTGATTGACCTTGTAAAAGCTTTATTCGTTACCGGATTTGGAGCAACAGCATTGTAGGTGCCACTTATGCTGTTCTCGATGACAAAAGAAAACATGCTGCTCAGATCATCGATATGGATCCAACTATAGTATTGACTTCCATCGCCCAGATAAGAAGCTACCCCAAAGAACGCTTTATTCAGAGTTTCAGGAAGAGCCCCGCCTTCCTTTGCCAGAACAATACCTAACCTCAATATGATAAGATTGTCACAAACATCCTTGAATTTCAAAGCCTCTTGTTCCCAATCCTCACAGACTTTGGAAAGGAAGTTGTTACCGGCATTGTCGTTCTCAGTCATCATTTCATCTCCACTATCACCATAATAGCCAATTGCAGATGCACTTACTACCGTCTTAAGGTGTATCTGTTGGTCTTTAAGATACTCAGCGAGAAATTTTGTCGTTTTAATTCTACTGTCATGAATCTCAAGCTTTCTTTTTTCTGTCCATCTTTCATCCGCGATCCCAGCACCAGCAAGATTTACAAGAACATCCGTATCCCTAAAAGCAGACTCATCGATCGATCTATTATATGGATCCCATTTGAACCCCTTGGCATCTATACCTTTAATGCTGCCGCTTCTGCTAAGGAATGCAGGTTTATGACCACGATCATTAAAATGACTGATGAGATGGCGGCCGATCATGCCACTGCCTCCTGAAATCAAAATGTTTGACACTATTTAAGCTTTTTAAAGATATCTTTGCCTACACAAAATCAATAACTCAATGCAAAAGAACAAGATAAATTTAAAGATTGTTTTCGCTTTTCTGCTTCCATTGTTAATAATGTCATGCACAAAAGATGGCAAGGAAACAGATGGAAAAGCTATAGAATTTAAGAATACTAAGAACGAGGTCATTATTCACGAATTATCAGATCCTGACAAATTAAATCCAATCACTTCTACTAGTGCAAACGGTACTTACATACAAAACCAAATCTGGTTAAGACTTATAGATATCGATCTAAAAAAAGCCGCGATGAGTCCTTCCCTGGCTGTAGCACTTCCTACCGTTACTGCGGTAGAAGAAGGAGAATATGCCGGTGGAATGAAAATAGAATATGAGATCAGGCCGGAAGCAAAATGGGATAATGGTACAGATGTTACCGGTCATGATGTTGAGTTTACGATCAAAACCGCTATGAACCCTAAGGTCGATGCAGAACACTTAAGACCATATTTGGAATTTTTAACCGATATAGAAATCGACAAAGACAATCCGAAAAAATTCATCTTTTGGTGTAAAAACAAATACTTTGATGCGGTTTTTGGGTCAGGGGGTCAGGCACACATTCTTCCGGAATACCATTACGATCCTGAAAAACTCATGAGAAAAGTTGACCTCAGTGAATTTTCGGATCCAAAGAGAGTTGAGGAATTAAGATCCGATCCGGACCTAATGAAGTTTGCTCAAGCATTTAATAGCGAAAAGTATCAAAGAGAAAGTGAGTTTATATCAGGAAGTGGTGCTTATACACTTGAGAAATGGACGACACAACAACGGATAACTCTCGTGAGAAAGGAAAATTGGTGGGGCGATGCGCTTAAAGGTGTTCAGCCGGTATTTGACGCTGAGCCTAAAAAATTGACATACGAGATCATCAATGACCAAACGACATCTATTACCGCATTGAAAGATCAATCTTTGGATGTAATGAGAGGAATCAAGGCGAAAGATTATACTGATCTCCAGAAAAACGATAAGGTAAAAAAGATCTATCATTTGTTTGAACCGATGGCATTTGCATACACATACCTTGGAATGAATATGAAAAAAGCCGAGTTAGCTGATGTTCGGGTACGTAAAGCGATCGGACATCTGTTGGATAGAGAGCAGATCATCGAGATCGTTCTTTACGGACTTGCTGACCCAACTAATGGACCATTTAACCCTGTAAAACCTTATTACAACAAATCACTTACAGGTTTTGATTTTAATGTCGCTAAAGCAAACCAACTCCTTGACGAAGCTGGATGGGTCGATTCTGACAGTGATGGAATCAGGGATAAAATGATCGAAGGGAAAAAGCACTCACTAAAACTTGTTTATAAATATAATTCCGGTAATGCGACACGAGAACAGATTGGCTTGTTCCTCCAGGAAACAGCTAAGCAGGCAGGTATAGCGATAGAAGTAGTTTCAAGGGAATGGACAGTATTTATCGATGAGACTAAAAAACATGATTTCGAAATATATTGTGGCGGCTGGGTTCAGGATCCAATTTCGGATGACCCAAAACAACTATGGCATACCAATTCATACAATGGAGGAAGTAATTATGTTGGATTCGGTAATGCTAAAAGCGATGCTCTTATTGAAAAGATACAGGAAACTATAATTGAGGAGGACAGATATAAGATGTACATGGAACTACAGCAAATTATCGCTGATGAGACTCCATACATTTTTATTTATTCTCCGAGAAACTTGATATCTATTAGCAAACGATTCGATAATGCCGAAGCATACATCGCCCGACCAGGATACAATGAAAGGTCGCTAAGGCTAGGTATCTCAGGCAATAAAGCTCTTGCGAATTAGTAGGAGTGGATGCCGATATAAATATTATATTTGCTGAAACTGAATTTAGAAACTTTAAATACTCAAAATCATATGAAGATTGTTAAGATCACCATGTATTCACTGGCACTATTTATCCTTGCAGGATGTGGTGGAAATGGAGGTGAAGAAGGCAGCGCTGAAATAAATTCAAAACGTGCAGGGATCAATGAAGTGATCACCTGGGAATCAGCAAATCCCGATAAGATAAACCCATTGATCTCAAATTCTGCGAACAGTGGCTATATCGAAAGATATATCTATCAATCGTTGCTGGAGATCCATCCAACAAACTTCGAATATCTTCCTACTCTTGCAGCGAAAAGACCTCTTATAGAAGATTATGATGGTTTTGAAGAAGGCGGTCAAAAGATCACCTACGATATCAGACCTGAAGCAAAATGGGATAATGGTTCAGATGTGACTGGTCACGATGCGGCTTTCTCATTGAAGGTTCTTAAGAATACCAACGTTGATTGCCAGAATGTAAGGCCATATATGGAATTCGTAGAGGACATCATTCTCTATGAAGATGATCCTAAAAAATTCACATTGGTATGCAGAGACAAATACTTCATGTCTGAAATTTGGTCTTCACTAACGATGTATCCCGAGCACATATTTGATCCAAACAAGGTCATGAGGAACTATACTGTGCCATGGCTAAATGACCCGGCTAATGCAGATAAAATGAAGTCTGATGAAGATCTGATCGCTGTAGCAGAATCTATGAATTCTGACGAATATGGCCGTGATCCTGAATTTGTTCAAGGCTCCGGACCTTACAAGCTGCAAGAATTCAAAACTAATCAACGTGTCATTCTGGTTAAAAAGGAAAATTGGTGGGGAGATCAGTTTACTGATGAGATCGAAACTATGCAAAATTATCCTGATAAGCTCATATTTGAGATCATCACTGAACCAACCACAGCACTTACCGCTTTGAAAGATGAGCAGCTTGATGTAATGCGTGGAGTAAAACACAAGGACTTCTCGATCGATCTTCTTGAAAACAAATCTTTCACTAGTTTATATGAATTATACAAGCCGATGGCGTTGCAATACAGTTATATCGGATTGAATATGAAACGTCCTGAGCTTTCTGACAAAAGAGTTAGAGCTGCTTTGGCACATCTCATGGATATCGATTACATCCTTGAGGTCTTGCTTTATGATCTTGCAGTACCGATCGCAGGCCCGATACATCCTTCTAAACCTTATCTTAATAAGGATTTGGAACCAAGAAAGTACGATCCCGAGCTAGCTAAAAAGTTAATGGATGAAGCTGGTTGGACAGATTCAGATGGCGATGGAGTGAGAAACAAAATGATCGATGGGCAGAAAACAGATCTAAGCCTTGTTGTAAAATACCCACAAGGTTCCGAAACAGGTGAAAAGATACTGTTGATGTTTCAAGAGAACGCAAGAAAGGCCGGAGTCAAGATCGATATGATCTCCAGAGAATGGACAGTATTTCTCGAAGAAAACAAGAAGCATGATTTTGATATGTACAGCGGTGGCTGGGTTGCTGCTCCAACATTGAGCGATCTTAAACAAATTTGGCACACCGAAAGCTATAATCGTGGTGGAAACTATGTTGGTTTTGGAAATGCGAGATCAGATGAACTTATTGAGCTCATCCGATACGAACCTGATGAAGCAAAGAGAAATGAATATTATCAGGAAATTCAGGAAATTATTTATGATGAAGTTCCTTACATTTTTATGTTCTCGTCTCTTAGCAGAATAGCAATACATAAAAGATTTGAAGCGGAAGCACATGTCAAACGCCCCGGATATTATGAAGGGTCATTTGTATTACAACCTAATTTTGGAGTAAGAGCAGTAGCAACGAAATAAACCGAAGAGTATGTTTACGTATGTTTTAAAGAGAGTACTTTACTTCATTCCTACGCTTTTTATCATTTCACTCTTCACTTTCTCGTTGAGTAAAATGGCGCCGGGAGATCCTGTTGAACTAAGACTTCAGGGTGGAATGCAGGGACAAACTGGTAATCTGGACACAAAGCTTGCAGGTGAAAAAGCTTATTTTGAAATGAGCGATAAGCTTGGCCTTGACAAACCAACATTTTATATAACTCTCTCCTCAGCAGCTATACCTGATACTCTTTACCGGATTCAAAAGAAAAATGACAGGTCCACGATAAAAAGGCTGATCAGAAAATATGGTAATTGGGATGAGATCTCAGAATACTACCATGCACTAAAGGATCTCGAAAATGCTACATACACCATCGAGAGAAACCTGGGAAATGCTGAAAACCTGAGACTCATAAGAGATAATGCGAATGTGCTTTATCTCACTCATGAAGACCCAAGGATTACACGTCTTATTGCGAGAATGGATACAGCGGTAAAAGTTCCCGTGGATTATGTTGTCGATAGTCAAACAGTGACAGATAACAGCATGATAGCACTTAATGATGATATCGAACGTGTTAAAGCAGCTTATGTCGCAGTGAAACAAAATGCCACTCCTGCAAAAAACTACATTCCGGTTCTGAGCTGGTATGGATTCGACAATCAGTATCATACCTGGCTTTTTGGAGATATCCCATGGTTTGGAAAATCAAAAGATCCTACTAAAACCAGCCTTGGTTTTTTTAGAGGTGATTTTGGTGAGTCCTATCTCGATGGAAGACCAGTGAAGTCGATACTTTATGAGGCGATTAAGTACACCATGATCCTGAATATTATTTCAGTATTTATCGCATATATCATTTCAATACCGATGGGAGTCGAGACTGCGGTGCAGAAAGACACGACATTTGACAGGATCAGCACAACAATGTTATTTATACTTTACTCCCTTCCTAGTTTCTGGATCGCTACTTTATGCGTCGTATTTATAACAACACCCGAATATGGGATGGATCTCTTCCCCACATATGGTGTCAGTTCATCCACATTAGCAGATGATGCCGGCTTTTGGACTAGGTTTAAAGATTCCGCTTACCACTTTATACTTCCTGTTTTCTGTTTAACTTATGGATCTTTCGCGTTTATCTCAAGACAAATGCGGGGTGGAATGTTAAGTGTGATACGGCAGGACTATATCAGAACTGCTCAAGCCAAAGGACTAGACAAAGCAAAAGTAGTTTGGAAACATGCTTTCAGAAATTCATTGATCCCAATTATCACACTCTTTGCAAACTTATTTCCATTAATGATCAGTGGATCTGTGATCATTGAGTATATTTTCAATATTCCAGGTATGGGTCGTGTGAGTTATGAAGCAGTGGTAGCAAGAAACTATCCCGTACTTTATACCGTGTTTATGTTTTCGGCGATACTGACTATGGTGGGTATACTGGTTTCAGATATCATGTATGCTGTAGTGGATCCAAGAATTTCTTTTAGCAAAAAAACAGGCTGATGTCAACTGAGATCAAGGAACAAGAAATACAAGATAATGAGATCGTATTGCAGGACCGTGAGGTTTTAAACCAGCAAGATCAAAGTTATTGGGGTATTGTTAAACGCCAGTTTAAGAAAAACAGGCTTGCCGTATGGTCGCTCAGAATGGTTTACTTTATCATATTTATTGGACTGTTTGCAGACTTTATAGCTAATGATAAACCATTGTACTGCAAATATCAGGGAGAGTCTTATTTTCCGGTAGTAAAAACTTATTTGGTAGACCTGGGTTTAGATAAATGGCCTCGGGAACTGGCAATTGTGAGTTGGAAAGAAATCGAGCTTGAATCTGCAGTATGGCCACCAATTCCATATTCACCAACTGAGATGGATAAGTATAATGTTCAGTATGTAGGGCCGTTTGATGAACAGCGAAGGATAGAGCAGTCGCGATGGCGGCATTGGATGGGAACAGATCAAATAGGCAGGGATGTTCTTGCTGGAATGGTTCATGGGACCAGGATTGCTATGATGGTAGGTATTATTGCGATGGCAATTTCATCCATTATCGGTATTTTCTTTGGAGCAATTGCAGGATACTTTGGAGATACAAGATTAAAAGTCTCCAGGATCAGGCTGGTCCTCAATATCATATTTATATTTCTCGCTTTTTACTATGCTTTCGGAATGAGATCATTTGTTCTAGGCGATGCTATAAACGATTCGATGGGCTCTTTCGCAGGACAACTCGGAATTAGCGTTCTGCTCTTTTTAGTAATGGGCATAATTCCCAATATCCTTACAATACCACTGAAGAGAATTCCGTTCTTAGGGAAACAAGTGACAATACCTGCCGATATTATAGTATCCAGGTTGATAGAGATCCTGGTTTCTATACCTCGACTTTTGTTGATCCTGGCTATAGTAGCTATTGCAAAACCATCGATATTTTTAGTGATGGTCATCATTGGAGTAACATCATGGACAGGGATCGCGAGATTCCTTCGTGGAGAACTTTTGAAAGTAAGAAGTCTACAATATATCGAAGCAGCGCAATCATTAGGATTCCAGGAAGCACGAATCATCTTCAGACACGCAATTCCGAATTCATTAACATCGGTTTTGATCGTTATTGCATTTGGAATCGCCGGAGCAATTCTAATCGAAGCAGGGCTTTCATTTCTGGGAATTGGTGTTCAGGCAGATGTGGTAACATGGGGTAAATTATTGAACTTATCCCGTCAAGCTCCTGAAGCATGGTGGCTGGCAATATTCCCGGGATTTGCAATCTTCGTGACTGTCACAATTTTTAACCTTCTGGGAGAAGGTTTGAATGACGCACTGGATCCCAGACTAAAGCAGTAGATCCAATACATTGATTAGACTCTTTTTATTATTATCCTTTGTCCTTCTCTTTGGTATAGACGTTTGGTCTCAAACTATTACATATTCTACAAAGCAAAAGATCACCAGCAAAACTGCAAGGTTTAGCATCATCGGTAAAAATAATGATGGTATCGTACTGCGTCGGTATGGAAAAACTACCAATATCCTCGATATCTTTGATGACAATCTTAGTTATAAATACTCTGTACCCATCAATCCAAGAAGGCAAAATGCCTTTACGAAAGGAATTCTTCTGAATCAATTCGGTGCCACAACACTTTTTTTAGCTCCCGAGAAGGACTTTATGATCCTTTATGCGAGAGTGCTTAAGCAAAAGTTTGAAATAGCCGGAAGCACCGAAATTCCTTTGGATACTGTTTTCGACGGGAAAGACAACACCATTCAAAACTACCGATATGTTCTGTCGAAAGACAGATCAAAAATTCTTCTCTACTGCCCTGTATACAAGGGAAATGAGGCCATTTATATTCAGATGAAAGTCTATACCAGAGACCTGTTGTTACTTCAGAAAAAAAGGATCAATATCAAAGAAGATATCAGATCTGAAACTCTTAGTTTTCATCCGGTGATCAAAAATAATGGTGAGGCTGTTTTATACATTATAAACAGTACAAAAGCAGATAAGACTGCATTCGCAATAAATGATATTCATCAACATCATTTAACATACAATGGGTACATCTACAAAAAATTGAAATTCCAGACTACCGCATTTGGAAATGTTTCTTTCAAATATGACGAAGAAAACAAGCGGGTCTGTATGGCCGGCTTAGTTTCAGATGGAAACAAAAAATCAAAAAGATCTTCAACCGGGTACTTTATAAATTTCATCAATGCGGATTCTTCAAAAATCGAAGTTCAAGAGATAAAAAAGTACCGCAGTGCATTTATGTATGAGTTAACAGGCAAAGACTCTACAAAACACAATGGACAGCTTTCGACTTTTGATCTGAAAAAAGTAGTCTTGAGAAAAGATGGTGGTGCCATTATAATTCTTGAATCCTATTTCACGGAAAATGACCAGATCAGCTTTCAATCCCGTAATCACCCTTCATTTACAAATTTTCGCACATACAATGTTTTTTACTATAATGATGTAATATGCTATTCATTTAATCCTAACGGTAAAGAACAATGGCATTCAATATTACGGAAGAAACAGATCTCAGAAAATGATAATGGAATTTATTCGTCATTTGGTTTACTAACCGAGCAGGATGAATTAAATTTTCTTTATCTCGACGAAATATTTTATTCAGCCAATGTCAACTTATATATTCTGGATTCCGATGGTAAACTACGAAGGAAATCATTATTCAATCAGGGTGATGAAAACATTATGGCTATACCCAGACTAGCAAAACAAATATCAAAGGATGTTATTTTAATCCCGAGCTTGAGAAAAAATATGCTCAGTATGGTAAAAATAGAGCTATAATAGGCTTATGTTAACAGCGATCAGAAAAAATGAAACGCTCGCATTATCAATGCTGGTCTTATTGACCATATTGTACAGGATTAAATTGTTCTTCCCCTCGCATTCCTTAGAGTTTGCATTCGATGTAGCAGAGCCGCTCAGCAGATTGTTTTATTCCGTCATTATTAATTCAGCGTTAGATCTTCAAATTATCCTTGGTGGAGCATCGATCCTACTCACTTTATTGCATGCATTTTGGATGAATCAAATCCTGATCAAGTATAAGTTGTTCGAGAAGGAAGGATTCTTGCCTTCCATCTTATATGTTTGCTTCATGGGCATGTCACCTGCATTTTTACAATGTACACCCGTCTTGATGGCTTTAACCTTTATGATTCCGGTGATAGACAAATTGCTTGAAGCATACAACAACGATAGCTGTTTCAAGCTTATCTTCGATTGCGGTTTCCTCGTTGGGCTTGCTTCACTTTTTTATTTCCCTTCCATTTTTATGATCCTGTTTGTATTCATAAGCCTTGCCCAACTGCGTTCTGTAAATATAAAAGAATGGCTTTCAGTGATCGTTGGATTGATCACCATTTATATCTTAGCTTTCACGGTCTTCTTCCTTTTTGAAGAGGATATCTTTAAGTTCAGACCGCTTGGTTCAAACTTTTCTGATATCTTGAAAAGCTTTTTTGCAGGCTCTGATGGGTCTTTATTGGGAGTGCTTGGAATGGTTATTTTTATTGTAGCTGCAGTCGGTTATACAAGTAGTCAATTAACCGGTACTCTCATTCAATACCGAAAATTTATTACTATTCTTTTGTTTTTTGCAATTGCTTCTGCGATTTCGATCGTAGTACCAAGCAATAGTCAGTCGGCTCATTTGTTGTTTCTCATGTTACCTGTATCTATTGGGTTCATCAATGTACTTTCAAAATATTCCCCGGGATACATTTCAGATCTCATCTTCTTCTTCCTACTGGCATTTACACTGTTTTTACAATATTTCCCGTACTTTTATCAGTCATAAAATTTAAGACGAATGAAGTTCGGAGTAGTTGTTTTTCCTGGTTCCAATTGCGATCGAGATATGGTTCATGTGCTGTCAAATGTGATGCAACAGAAGGTTCGCACAATTTGGCATAAGGACGAGACCATCGGTGATCTTAAAACTGAAGACTGTATCGTGCTTCCGGGCGGATTTTCATATGGAGATTATCTACGTACCGGAGCGATCGCCCGATTTTCTCCGGTCATGAATGCAGTGATCGACTTTGCAAATAAAGGCGGTAAGGTTATCGGAATTTGCAACGGGTTTCAAATACTTTGTGAAAGCCACCTCCTGCCTGGTGCGCTCCTGAAAAACAACAACCAGAAGTATGTGTGTAAGAATGTGTTCTTAAAATGTGTTTCAAGCAACCACTTCATCAGCAATTCGATAGAAAAAGACAGAATATTGAAGATACCGATCGCACATGGCGATGGTCGCTATTATACTGATGAGAAGACACTAATGCAACTTAAAGAAAACGATCAAATTATTTTCAAATACTGTGACGAAAACGGAAGTATCACTGAAACTTCAAATCCAAACGGTTCGATCGCCAACATTGCCGGGATATGCAATGAGAAGAGAAATGTATTCGGAATGATGCCACATCCGGAGAGGGCTTCTGAAAAAGCAATGGGAAATTGTGATGGTGAGTTGTTATTCTCATCCATACTAAAAGAATTTCAGTTCGCTTAGATCGTGGATTTAGAAACTAATTTTATTTCCCCTTCGTTGTATTAACATTTGCCTCAAAAAGGGATTCCTATGACGCGTAACATCTTGACTATACTACTTTGTCTTACTTTTCTCCCATCCGGATTCTCGCAGATCTTCGACCCGGTGGATTGGTCTTATCAAAGTGAACAACTAGAAGATGGCGATTATGCGATCATCTTTAAAGCCGATATTGAAAATGGTTGGTACCTATATAGTCAGTTTGTCGATGAAGATGGACCAATACCTACTGCATTTACTTTTGAAGAGAATGCAAAGCTGGAAATCATAGGTGATGCTACTGAAAGTGGACCAAAGATCAAAGAGGGTTATGATAAGATGTTCGACATGAACATTAAAAAGTTTGCCAATTCCGCAAAATTTATTCAAAAGATCAATCCTACCGAGTCCACTACAGCTTCAGGTTATATCACTTTCATGGTATGTGATGATGAGCGATGCTTGCCTCCCACAGATGTGGATTTTTCTATTCCGATAGTGCTGAATGAAAAGAAAGAAGCAGCTCCAGTTGAGAAAGATAATCCAGATAAAGATGGAAGCGGATCTATTGAAGAACCAAATAATAAAACAGTTGAAGCTGATCTAAATGAGAAACCCGAAACAGAAGATATAGAAAGTGAGATCTTGAAACCGGTTGAATGGAAAGTATCCGGTGAACGTAATGGAGACCTGATCGATCTTACATTTAAAGCTGAAATAGAAAAAGGATGGTACGTATACTCTCAGAATGTCCCACCGGATGGCCCTGTTGCTACCTCATTTCACTACGATACGATCGATGCATACAGTTTCCCAGCCCCGGTAAGCGAAAGCGGTCCTAAAATAAAAGAAGGCTTTGATGAGATCTTTGGAATGGATATAAAAAAGTATGCTCGTGGTGTGGAATTCAAACATAGTATTAAAATTAATGACACGGAGATCAAGGAGATAAAGGGATACTTTGAATTTATGACTTGCGATGATTCTAAGTGTTTGCCTCCTGAATTCATAGACTTTAAGATAAATGTTGCAAATGGAGAAGCATCAATTTTTGATCCTGCATTGGAAGATAATGCTGAAGTCTTTGAAGCGGAGCAACTCGATCTTGGACTTGGATATGAACCAGAAGAAAAGAAGAAAAGCGCAATCTGGGTGTTTCTTTTTGGTGTTTTTGGAGGTTTGTTCGCATTGCTTACCCCTTGCGTATTCCCTATGATACCGCTTACGGTGAGTTTTTTCACCAAAAGTTCAGGTAATGGATCCGGACTTTTAAATGCTATGTTATATGGATTGGCAATTTTTGCGATCTATGTTCTTTTAAGTGCACCTTTCCATCTTTTGAATCTTGCACCGGACATCCTTAATCAAATCTCAACCAGTGTTGGTCTAAATGTTTTCTTCTTCCTGATATTTGTCGCTTTTGCAATTTCCTTTTTCGGTTATTATGAACTTACCATGCCTTCATCACTTGCGAACAAAGTAAGTCAGGCTGAAGGCAGAGGTGGATTGATAGGAATCTTCTTTATGGCACTAACACTGGCGATCGTTTCGTTCTCTTGTACCGGACCGATCATCGGTACCTTACTCGCAGGAACGCTTTCTCAGGGAGCATGGCATCTAACCGCAGGAATGGCAGGATTCGGTCTTGCACTTGGTCTGCCTTTCGCTTTGTTTGCACTATTCCCAAGTTGGCTAAATAATCTACCAAAGTCTGGCGGATGGATGAATTCGGTGAAAGTGGTTCTGGGGTTTGCTGAACTTGCCTTGGCATTGAAGTTTTTATCGGTAGCAGATCTTGTTGCGCACTGGGGACTTCTTAAAAGAGAAGTGTTCTTTGGTTTGTGGATCGTGATTTGTCTTCTAACTATTCTTTACCTCATAAAAGTCATCCATTTCCCTCATGATAGCAGAAACAGAAGACTTGGGAAGTTTGGTATTGCGTTCACGATTATTCTTGCTGCTTTTACAATTTATTTAATTCCGGGGCTATTCGGAAAAAATGTCTCACTTATTTCCGGGTTCCCACCACCGATGTATTACAGAATTTTCGAGTCTAATGTTGCTGATGCAGAATTCGAAACCAACGTGACCGAAGAAGAACTGGCGGAATTCAAATTTTCAAAAGATTGCCCATACGGCGTTCCTTGTTTTAAAGACTTCTTCGAAGCTGAGAGGTATGCCAAACAGGTAGACAAGCCTATTTTAGTGGATTTTACCGGTTTTGGCTGTGTAAACTGTCGAAAAATGGAAGAAAATGTCTGGCCGGAAGAAGGAATATTGGACTTACTGGGAAGCGAGCTGGTTTTAGCCTCACTCTATGTTGATGACAGAGAAGCTCTTCCCGAAGATCAAGTCAGAATCGCAGTTTCTGGCAATTACAGCAAGAAACTACGTAACGTAGGAAATAAATGGTCGTTCTTTCAAACCATAAACTTTAAGGAAAACTCCCAACCATCATACGTAATCCTTACTCCAGATCGAGAGATCATAATGGAACCTGTTGGATACACTCCTAATCCAAGTAAGTTTAAAGGAATGCTCAACAAGGCCATAAAAGACTTTAAAGACCAGTCCCTCACAAGCACAGATTAGTATTTTATGACTTTTTGTCACAGGTTTCGCTGTGGCACAGGCTTTGCATTGCAGTTCGAAAATATCAAACAATGGCAAAAGGTAAGATCAAAGTCAATACCGATAATATTTTCCCGATCATTAAAAAGTTTCTCTACTCAGACCATGAGATCTTTTTAAGAGAGCTCGTATCCAACGCGGTAGATGCGACACAAAAACTAAAAAAGCTCCATTCCATCGGAGAATATAAAGGAGATCTGGATGATCTTGCTATAAAGATCAGGATAGACAAAGAAAATGGCACCCTTCATGTGATCGATCAAGGAATTGGAATGACCGCCGAAGAGGTGAAGAAATATATCAATCAGATCGCATTTTCATCCGCTGAATCATTCCTTGAAAAATTCAAAGACCTGGAAGATTCTGCTGCTATCATAGGACATTTCGGACTCGGGTTCTATTCCGCCTTTATGGTTTCCGATAAAGTCGAGCTGATAACAAAATCGTACAAAGATGAAGATGCGGCTTCCTGGACTTGTGATGGAACACCTAACTATGATCTTAAGAAAGCAAATAAGACCGAGCGGGGCACAGAGGTAATCCTTCATATTGCAGATGACTCTAAAGAATTCCTTGAAGAAAACCGGATCTCGGATATTCTCAATAAATACTGCAAGTTTCTCCCTATCGAGATCATATTTGGCGAACAGACAAAAACTGAAAAAGATAAAGATGGCAAGGAAGTTCAGACAAGTGAACCGAAAGTCATAAACAATCCTAAACCGGCATGGATCCAAAAGCCTGCCAAGTTAAAAGATGAGGATTACCTTAATTTTTATAACGAGTTATATCCATTTTCGGAGCCACCGCTTTTCTGGATCCACCTTAATGTAGATTTTCCATTTAATCTTACTGGTATACTATACTTCCCAAAAATACAAGAGAGCAATTTCGAAATTCAGAAAAAACGGATCCAGCTTTATAGCAATCAGGTTTTTGTTACTGACCAGGTGGAAGAGATCGTTCCCGAATTTCTTATGCTGCTCCAGGGTGTCATCGACTCTCCGGATATCCCTTTAAATGTATCAAGAAGCTATCTGCAGTCGGATGCAAACGTGAAGAAGATAAATAAATACATCAGTAAAAAAGTCGCTGATGAATTATCGAAACTATTCAGCAAAAAAAGACCTGATTTCGAAGAGAAATGGTCAAGTATCGGTTTGTTTGTGAAATATGGAATGATCAGTGATGAAAAATTCTATGAAAAAGCAAAATCATTCTGCTTACTCGAAAATATGGAAGGCAAGTTCTTCTCTATTGAGGAGTACAAAGAAAAAGTAAAAGCACTACAAACGGATAAAAACAATAAAGTTGTCTTCCTTTATAGCAACCAGTTGGAAGATCAACACACCTATATCGAAGCTGCAAAAGAGCGATCTTATGAAGTGATAAAACTCGATAATGTAATCGATAACCACTTTATGCAACAAGTGGAAATGAAATTTGATGATGTCGTTTTTAAGCGAGTAGATGCGGACACTCCTGAGAAACTGATCGAGAAAGAGAATGAAAACACTTCAGTACTATCTTCCGATGAAGAGGAAAAACTAAAGAATATTTATGCTGAAGTTGTTGAAAAACCGGAAGTAGAAATAGAATTGCAGGCATTATCACCAAACGATCATCCAGTAATGATCACTAAACCCGAGATCAACAGGCGGATGAAAGAGATGGCGAGCATGGGTGGAGGAGCAATGTCATTCATGGGACAAATGCCAGACCAACTTAAACTTATTGTTAATACCAATCATCCATTGGCATCCAAGATCTTGAGGAGTAAAGCCAAGAAAAAGCAACTGGTTCAACAGCTCTTTGACCTTGCATTGCTTTCCCAAAATATGCTTAGAGGCTCAGATCTCACTGATTTTATTAACAGGAGTGTCGATGTTATAAATGATTAACAATAGTTTTCTAAGTTTACCTCCTAAATATTGATTGTTATGATCCGCTATCTCCTTATTTTATCTGTTGTTGTATTGGCATCATGTAATAAAGTTCAGAAAGAACCTGTTGAAGATAAACAGCAGGTCAAAACTGAAATACCAGGCGACCCGATCGAATGGACAAAGAATCTGAACATTTATGAGGTTAATATTAGGCAATTCACTAAAGAAGGAACCTTTGATGCTTTTGCAATGCACCTGCCAAGATTGCAGGAAATGGGTGTTAAAATACTATGGCTGATGCCTATTCAGCCTATTGGTATCGAAAAAAGGAAGGGTAGTTTAGGAAGCTACTACTCTATTAAGGATTATACCGACGTCAATCCTGAATTTGGAACCATGGTTGATCTCAAAAACCTCGTAGACGATGCCCATGACAGGGGAATGTATGTTATTCTGGATTGGGTTGCCAATCACTCAGCATGGGATATCGATCTTGTTGAAAAACACCCTGAATGGTTTACAAGAGATGAGAATGGGAATATGATCCCACCGGTGCCAGATTGGTCAGATGTGGTAGATTTTAATTATGAAGAGAAAGGGTTGTGGGAATACATGATAAATGCTATGAAGTTTTGGGTTGAAGAAGCCAATATTGACGGATACAGATGTGATGTGGCAGGAGAAGTTCCACTTGAATTCTGGCAACAAGCGTTAGATGAACTTCAAAAGATCAAACCTGAAGTCTTTATGCTTGCAGAACATGAAAGTCCGGATGATCATAATGATGCTTTTCATATGACTTACGGATGGGAAATGCATCATATCATGAATGAAATGGCAAAAGGGAAAATGGACCTCAAAGACTTACATGCATACTTCGTAAAAGAAGACAGCCTTTATCCGCAAGAAGCATATCGAATGCATTTCATCACAAATCATGATGAAAACTCATGGAATGGAACAGTTGAAGAAAGAATGGGAGAAGCTGCCGAAGCATTTGCAGTACTTTCTGTCACTGCAGAACAATCGATGCCTTTGATATATAACGGACAAGAAGCCGGACTTAACAAGAGATTAGCATTTTTCGAAAAAGATGAGATCGAGTGGAAAGAACACCCAATGGGTAAGTTCTATGAAAAACTACTAAAGCTGAAATTAAAGAATGAAGCTTTGTGGAATGGAATTTATGGTGGCGATGTGGAACTTATCGATAACAACAAAATGGACAACGTGCTATCTTTTAGAAGAGAAATGAATGGCGATAAAGTTCTTGTCGTATTGAATTTGTCTAAGGAATCTGTAACTGTTGAATTAGCTAATACTGATGAAGGCGAACTCAAGGATCTATTCACCGGAGAGCGGGTTGAGATTAATGCAAAGCATAAAGAAGAACTCGCATCTTGGGGTTATCGCTTGTATCATAATTAGGCTTGAAGTAGAATAATACAGCCTCATGTAATTATATGTTCTATTGTTCGTCCTATTCAAAATCAGATATCCTTAAAGAAATCGAAAGAAAACCCCGGCTATTCAAAAGCTCAAATGTCGTTCTATTCAAACCTCAAAAGTTGAACTGAACGCTAATGAATATATGTTAAAAGATTTTATACAGAAAAGTATTACCAGAGTTTCTAGCTGTGTACAACAGTAATTCCAGGGAAAAGAAACGGTCCAACAGCACCTATCAACCCTGCATTGTTTCCCAATTCCGCTTTTTCGATCTCAAGTTCATTTAAGTAGTAGGGTGTGAGATACTTATCCAGTGCTTGTTTCACACCGGTTAGAATAAATTCATAAGCAACACTAATTCCACCTCCAATTATGATATGTTTAATATCCATAATTCTGATCGGTGCCACTAAACCCTCGCCGAGGAGGAATCCGGTATATTCAAAAACATGAGACGCGAACTCATCGCCTGATTGCGCTGCTTCAACAAGAAGAGGGATCTTTATCTCTTTATTCTGAAGACTGCTATCTGGAAATTTCTCAATAACCGAACTGGCATAAGCTAAAATTCCTCTTTTAGCAGTGAGGTCTTCAAGATGTTTTTGATCTCTGGAAATACAGTGACCGAATTCCATCGAATTCCCTCCGGCACCCATGAACAGTTGCCTGTCCATTATTGCTGCCCCGCCAATTCCTGTTCCTATTGTCAGAAATATAAAGTCGTCCGGCACCCTTGACTTACGAAACACTACCTCACCGATAGCTGCTGCTCCTGCATCATTCTCTATTACAAAAGAGACGGCAGGAAACTGATCTTTAAGAGAAGAATGAAGGTTGAGTCCATTTATCTGTGGAATCGCAGGAACCTCAAGGATCGTTCTTCTTTTCAGATCAACCAGCCCCGGAACTCCGATCCCTACTTTATTAATGTTGGGATGATCATGAAGATATTCCTTCAGCTGGGATTTAAATTTTGAAATAAATCCATCCGAACTCTCTACCCAGGTTCTGGTATGAAACTTTTCAAAATTACTGATCGTCCCATGTTCGTTAACCACAGCCATTTTGACAAATGTTCCACCAATATCAATTCCAATAAAGTAATCCATATCGGTCTAAAGATATAGGTTGACATTATGAAATATTGAATTTTACCTGAAAAAATTATGCTATTACGCACAATAATGGATAATTTTCAGTTTAAACAGAAAAAAGAGTATGTCAGTACAAAGTGGAGTTAGAGAAATAGTTGCGCTCATCGATCAGTATAAACTCAATACAAGATTGTTTAACAATGTGATCGAAGAAATTACAGAAGAGAAAAGCAACGAGAAATTAAGCGATAACACAAACAATGTAAAGTGGTTAGTTGGTCATCTATTGAATGCCAGGTACGGAATTGCAAATTTGATCGGTGTTATGGAAGAAGATCCTAATGAAGATATGTTTGGGCATGGAAAAAGTATTGAAGAGGATATCAAATATCCGAGCATCTCATCTCTGAGAAAACAATGGAACGAGTTTTCGCCATCAATGATAAATAAGTTGGAGTCTATGACTGAAGATGATTTGAATAAAAAAGCACCCTTTCAGCTTCCAATTGAAGATCATACTATATTAGGTGCGATCTCGTTCTTTGCCCATCACGAAGCATATCATATTGGTCAATTAGGCATTCTTAGGAAATATCTGGATTACGGATCTATGAAATATGTTTAACAAATCTCCCCAGATCCTCAAACAAAAATTCCCATCTGGATTTCATAATCAATGAATTGATAGTACTTTTGGGAAGTTCTAACATTTATTTTATATATTTATTGCCTATTTGATAGGGCTGGTAGCCTTATGTCACAACAGATAGAAGATTTTATTTAACCAAAAACCCTAAATCATGAGAAAACTGACGAGTTTGATCGTTACGATTATGCTTATAATCGCTGGCGCACTTTCTTTTCCTCAGTTAACGAATGCAGGAACATCACCATATTGTTCTGCTGAAGTTACACACTTTGGGATACCCGCTGAAACGGCTTCCAAGATTATTTTAACAGTTAAAAATTTAAGCCCAACTTCCATGCTCGTAGAGATCGGATCGGCTGATTTTGATCCTGTTGATTTTCTACTAGTAAACGGAGGAAGTGGCGCGACCATTTCTCCAGAAGATACTTCAACTTCCGGTAAAATTAGTAGAACACTTTCCTGGGCTACCGCTCAAGACAGTGTTACGCTTAACATACTTTGGAGTAAAGTTTCATTTGGTGGGAACTGGCAATTGAGTACGTCAGATGTAACACTGGCTGTAGGAGATACCTGCTCTCAAAGTACTGGTCCTCCAACAATTTCTAATACAGCCCAGTATTGTAATACACCAGTTACACACTTTGCAGGTGATCCACCATCCGCAATTAACTTGACGATAGCAAATATTGATGCCACGTCTATGATCGTCGAGATCGAATCTGCGGATGCTGATCCTGTCGACTTTTTACTTGTTCTAAACGGCAGTGGTGCAAATATTTCCGGTGAGAACACCTCAGCAGGCAAAATAAGCAGAACACTTACATGGGCAATTGCTCCTGATAGTGTTGATCTTAATATATTGTGGAGCAAAGTTTCTTTTGGAGGTAATTGGCAGTTGAGTACCTCAGATATAACAGTAGCCTTTGCAGATACTTGTGCGGGTGGTGGTACACCTGGAACACCAGGATGTACAGATGCTAGTGCCGCCAACTACAACCCATCTGCAACTACTGATGATGGAAGTTGTCTTTACGATATCATTTTCTCCGTAGACATGAATTGTATGGATCCACAGGTTGCATTTACAGATGTCAATGTAACAGGACCCGGTGTCGGATGGTGTGCGAATTGCCTGCCTCTTGTCGATCAAGGTAGTGGAATCTGGTCAAATACTTTCCAATTCCCGGCAGGTACATTTGAATATAAATACAATGTAAACAGTTTTGCATCTCAGGAAAATCTCGTGGATGATATGCAAGGAGGAGCCACTTGTGCTCCGATCACTGACTTTAATACTTATGCTAATAGAACAGTCGATAT